>NZ_JBHTUD010000003.1:0-524447 GCF_042794235.1 Nocardia sp. NPDC056541 | reverse complement strand
TCTGGGGTGTTCGGGGGGGTGTCGCGCCGGTTCGCCTCGTTTTCTGTCTCTTGCGTGCAGAACCACCGGGCGGAACCCCGGAGTCCCCTTGGGGCCGCGAACACGCGCGCGCCAGCGCGCCGATAATCCAGCGGACACGCGGGCGCCGGCCCGCCGATAATCCTGTAGCCTCCCGGTGTCCCACTGCTGCCTAACTCCGAGGATTGACCCGGGTGGACTCCACCGAGCTTCGCATTGCCGCCGTGGTCCCCTGCCACAATGAAGAGGCCGCGGTCGCCAAGGTCGTCACCGACCTCAAAGCCGCTGTGCCGGGGATCGTCGTCTACGTCTACGACAACCTGAGCACCGACCGCACCGCCGAATGCGCCCGTGAGGCCGGGGCGATCGTGCGCTTCGAGAACACCAAGGGCAAGGGCAATGTGGTGCGCCGCGCCTTCGCCGATATCGACGCCGACGTCTATCTGATGATCGACGGCGACGACACCTACGAGGCGTCGGCCGCTCCGCTGATGATCAAGACGCTGCTCGAGGGCCCCTACGACCACATCCTCGGTGTGCGCAAGCAGGACGACGCCGACGCCAGCGCCTACCGCAGCGGTCACGAGACCGGCAACAAGGTGCTCAACGGCGTGGTGGGCAAGGTGTTCGGCGAGAACGTCGAAGACATGCTGAGCGGTTTCCGGGTGTTCTCGCGCCGGTTCGTGAAGAGCTTCCCGGCCGTGTCGCGCGAGTTCGAGATCGAGACCGAGCTGACCGTGCATTCGCTGCACCTGCGCGTGCCGCAGACCTCGGTGCCGGTCGGTTTCCGCGACCGACCCGCGGGCAGCGAATCCAAGCTGCGCACCTACCGCGACGGCACCAAGATCCTCGCGCTGATCCTGGGCCTGGCCCGCCACGAACGCCCCGTCGCGTTCTACGGCCTGTTCGGCACCATCGCCTGGCTGGTCTCGGTGATTCTGACCGTGCCGATCGTGATCGACTTCTACAACACTCACCAGGTGGCGCGGTTCCCGACGCTGTTCCTCGCGTTCACGCTGTTGCTGCTCGGCAGCCTCGCGTGGACCGCGGGCCTGATCCTGGACGGCATCCGCCGCTCCCGCCACGAAACGGCGCGGTTGGTCTACCTGCGTTATTCGGCCGCCGGGGTGAACGAGGACGTCGCGGCCGGAGACCGTCGGTGACCACGTCCATCGAGCCCGAGACGACTGTAGAACCCAGCAAGACCCCCGCACGCAAGGATCGGGCGCTGGCGCCCATCCGGACTGTGACCCAGCGGTTCGGCGCCGCGACCGTCGCGTTCGCGATGATCGCGACCGTCTTCGGCGCCGTGTTCGCCGTGCTCACGCCCGCGTTCTGGGGCCACGACGAGATCACCCAGTTCGGCCGCGCCTACCAGGTCGCCCACGGCGGCGTGTTCCCCCAGCGCATCGTCGACGATCGCGGTGTGGCCTACGGCGGGCAGATCCCGGTGAGCATCGACGCGCTGATGGGCTACGCCTTCACCGACTACAACGACAACCCCGAAGAGCCCGACGCGATGGTGGCCGACCCCGGCGCCTACGACCGGCTCGCCGCGGCCGAGGTCTCCTCGACGACCCGGCAGATGTGGTTCACCAACACCGCCGCCTACTCGCCGGTGCCGTATGTGCCCGCCGCCGTTGGCATTCGGCTGGGCGAGGCGCTCGGCCTCGACGTAGGTGGCATGTATTTGCTCACCCGTTTCGCCGGCCTGGTCGCCTATCTCGCGGTTGTCGGATTCGGGCTCTACGCGCTGCGCGAGCGGCGTAGCCAGTGGCTGGTATTCACCGTGGCGGTGCTGCCGATCGCGCTTTTCCAGGCGGGCACCGTCACCGCGGACACGCTCACCAACGCGCTCGCCATCATGGTGTCGGCGCTGTTGCTGAAAGCGCTGTTCGTCGGCGATCGACTGCACCGGGCGGAAACCGCCGCGCTGCTCGCCGCGACGATCGCGCTGCCGCTGAGCAAACCGACCTATGTGCTGCTGGCGATGCTGGTTGTGGTGGTGCCCGCCGACCGGCTCGGTTTCAGCGGAAAACTGAAATTCGTCCCGTGGGCATTCGCGGTGACGGGCGGGGTGCTTTTCCTCGCCTGGACGAAGATCGCGGCGCCCACCGGCGACGGCATGGGCCTGATGCGCCCGCCCCATCAGTGGGGCCAGGTGCGACCGGGCGATCAGCTGAAGGGAATCCTCAGCGACCCGGTGCAATTCGTGCACACCTTCGGCGAGAGCATCGCGCTGCGCGACCATCGCTGGTTCAACCAGTTCTTCGGCGAACTCGGTTTCGCGTATGTGGACGTGCCCGCGATTTCGATGCTGGCGTGCCTGCTCGCCTTCGCGGTGAGTTTCGGCATCGTCGACCGGATGAGTACCACCACAGCCACTTTCCGTCGCACGCTGATCGTGGCGCTCACGGTGCTCGCGAGTGTGGCGATGATCTACGTGACGCTGTACATGTCGTTCACGCCGGTCGATTTCTATATCATCGACGGTGTGCAGGGCCGGTATTTCGTGCCGCTGGCAATCATGGGACTGGCGGTGCTGGCTCGCGTGGTGGGGCTGCGACTCACGAATTCCGATGGCGTGATTCCGGCCCGCGGGACCGCGATCACCATCGCCTGCGCATCGACTTTCGCGCTTGTCGCTACCGCCGCAACGTATTACACCGTCGTCTGGGGATAATTCCCCAGACGACGGTGGGGATTACAGAGTTTTCTCGCCCGCTGCCGCGTAGGCGCGTTCGGTATCGGCCTTTTTCGGTCGCCACCAGTTCTCGTTGTCGCGGTACCAGGCGACGGTGTCGGCCAGGCCGGCGCGGAAGTCCGCGTAGCGCGGTGACCAGCCCAGCTCCTCGCGCAGCAGACTCGCGTCGATGGCGTAGCGCTGGTCGTGGCCGGGGCGGTCCGTCACGTGATCGAAGTCGGTGGGCTCTCGATCGAACGCCTGCAGAATGAGCTGGACGACCGTGAGGTTGTCGAGTTCACCCTGGGCGCCGATCAGATAGGTCTTGCCGGTCCGGCCACGCTCGAGAATGTCCCAGACCGCGCGGTTGTGGTCGTCGACGTGGATCCAGTCGCGCACCTGATGACCCGCGCCGTACAGCCGTGGGCGCACACCGTCGATCAGGTTGGTGATCTGGCGCGGGATGAATTTCTCCACGTGCTGGTACGGGCCGTAATTGTTGGAGCAGTTCGACAGGGTCGCGCGGACACCGAAAGACCTGGTCCAGGCGCGTACCAGCATGTCGCTGCCCGCTTTGGTCGCCGAATACGGGCTCGACGGGTTGTAGGCGGTGGATTCGGTGAAGCCCGGCTCGTCGGGGGTGAGATCGCCGTACACCTCGTCGGTGGAGACGTGGTGGTAGCGCACCTCGTGGCGGCGTACCGCCTGCAACAGCGAGTAGGTGCCGACGATATTGGTCTGCACGAACGGCCACGGCTCGGCCAGGGAGTTGTCGTTGTGGGATTCGGCCGCGAAATGCACGACCGCGTCCACCCCACTGACCAGGTTGTCGACAAGATCGAGATCGGCGATATCGCCGTGCACGAATTCGATCCGATCCGCGACCGGATCCAGCGATGCCCGGTTGCCCGCGTAAGTGAGCGCGTCGAGCACGGTCACTTGGACATCCGGGCGCGTGGCCACGGTCTGCTGGACGAAATTCGCACCGATGAACCCGGCCCCGCCGGTTACGAGCACTCGCACTCGGTCAACGATACGTGCATTCCGTGGACGCTCGTGACGAAAGGTGTCACCGTTATGTGTTGCTGGAACGTCTCTGACCTGTGACCCGGCATATATTTACACAGTGATCTCCGTCACATTACCTGTAGGTAGGTTAAGACTCGAAGTCGGTTTTCCTGAGAAAAAGCCCGGTCAACGCTCAGGTTTCTATCAGCGCACAGGCATCGGAGTATCAATGGTGAACAAAACTTGAACTAACAGTCACAGCAGGTTCACCTCTGGTTAGCTGCGGGAGCTTTTGATCTACGAGTCCCCTCCGCACGCTCCAAACTTGAGGTTCAACAAAAATGCTGATGAGGAAATTCGCCGCCACGTCGGCGCTGCTGATCGCCGCCATGGGCGTCACCGCCGGCACCGTGAACGCCGCGCCGGCCGAAGAAGCCGCCCCGATCAACTACTCCGCCGAGGTCGTCGACGGTTCCAAGTCCGTCATCACCACCGACGCCGGCTCGCTGGTCGTCGAAGACGGCGCCTTCAAGATCAAGGCTGCCAACGGCACCACCGTCGCCGGCACCCCGCTGTCGTTCCGCCTCGATGACTTCGAGCTGCCGATCGCCGCCGAGATCTCGGGCAACAAGGCCGTCCTGACCCCCCAGCTCGACCCGGCCCAGGCCGTCTACAAGCCGGTGGCCCTGCCTTACGAGGACAAGGCTCCCTGGAAGACCGAGTACGAGCGTGAGCAGGCCGCCTGGAGCCGTCTGACCTCCACCATCTCCATGGGCGCCACCATCGGCACCCTGGCCGGCGGCCTCGGCGGCGCGACCATCGGCTGCATCGCGGGTGCCGCGGCCGGCCTGGTCGCCACCGGTGTGCTGCTCGCCCTGTTCGGCGCGGGCCCGATCGCGGGTTGCGTCGTCGGCGCCACCACCATCGGCGCCCTCGGCGTCATCCTGGGCCAGATCTTCGTGACCGCTCCGGTCGCGATCGGTGCTGCGATCCAGTACTTCACCACGATCAACCAGCCCTTCGTCGCTCCGGCCAAGTAATTTCGCCGCAGGACAGAAGGAAAGCGGCCCCCGCCCGGAGAAATCCGGGCGGGGGCCGCTTCTTCGTGTCGGAGGTGGCTCGGTCGGCCGACCGTGGTCAGGACCGCCCGAGCCGTTCTCAGGCCGTACGTGCCCGCTGGGCCGGTTCCACCGCGGTGCGGACGAACTTCGCCACCCGGCCCAGCGCCGAACGGCTCTCCGGCATGCTCGGCAGGATGCTCATGAACGCGTGCACCTGCCCGCGCCACAGCTCCAGGGTGTTGGGCACGCCCGCGGCGGTGAGCCGGTGGGCCATCAGTTCACAGTCGTAGCGCAGGAGCTCGTCCTCGGCGGCGATGAGCAGCACCGGCGGCATCCCGGCCAGCTCGGCGTTGACCGGCGACAGCGCGGGATCGAGCGGACCGGCGTGCTCGGCGCCCAGGTGGACGACCGCCTCGAGGCCCTTCAGCGGAATGTAGGCGTCCCGGTTGACATTGACGTAGCCCTCTTTGGCCCGGTAGTCCAGATCGAGCAGCGGGCTGAGGCCCACGAGGGCGGCGGGCAGCGGCAGGCCGATCTCGCGCGAGCGGATCGCGGTCGCGAAGGTCAGGAACCCACCCGCCGAGTCGCCGGCGAACACGATGCGCGCCGGATCGGCCCCGTGGCGCAGCAGCCAGCGGTATGCGAGCACACAGTCGTCGATCGAGGTGTCGATCGAATCACCGGGCAGCTGCCGGTACTCGACATTGAGGACGGGCAGTCCGGTGCGCCGGGCCAGTCCGGCCACGACCGCGCGGTGTGTCTGCAATCCGCAGACCGCGAAGCCGCCGCCGTGCATGTACAGCAACGCGCCGTGGCGCAACGCGCGAGATCCGCCCGCGGGCCGCACCATTTCCATCTTGAAGCCCTGGAGCTGGATCTGCTCGCGCTCGATGCCGTGCGGTTCGGGCCGCAGCCGCGACAGCAGGTCGACCGCGACGGCGCCGACCGGAATGGTGGCCCGGTTGATGGGCACGGTGCGCAGCAGCGGTCCGATCAGGCCGAGGCAGGCGCCCATCAGGACTCGCGAGGAGGTACTGGTCCGGCCGGAGTTGACGATGATGCCCGACTCCGGCCTCTCGGCGGTGCTGATCGGGGCCACGGGCGCGAGCCCACCCATCACGCCGGTGATCTTTGTGGCTACCATCGCGCACCTACCTCTACAGCTGGCGCGTCGACCCCTGACCAGGCGTAAACCCCCCGGATCGGATGTCGGCGCTGACATCTAACACAGTGATGTTTCACACATCGACGCTCACATAATCAGATGAACGTCTTGTCTGTCTCAGTTATCGCCCGACACACCCGGTCACGAAACGTTCGTGACCAATTCGTCGACGTGTCGGAACCTCCCCGTCTCCGGGGCGGACGGGACTGGCAGACTTGCCACCTATGCGCGGAATCATCTTGGCGGGCGGCACCGGTTCACGGTTGCACCCGATCACGCGCGGGGTGAGCAAGCAGCTTGTCCCGGTCTACGACAAACCCATGGTCTACTACCCGTTGTCCACCCTCATGCTGGCAGGGATCGACGACATTCTGGTGATCACCACGCCGGAGGACGCCGACGCGTTTTCCCGGCTGCTGGGCGACGGCAGCCAGTTCGGCGTCGCGATCAGCTACGTGGTGCAGCCCGAACCCGACGGTCTCGCGAGCGCCTTCGTCCTCGGGGCCGATCACATCGGCAACGAACCGGCGGCGCTGGTCCTCGGCGACAACATCTTCCACGGGCCCGGCCTCGGCGCCAGCCTGGAACGCTTCCACGACATCGACGGCGGCGCGGTGTTCGCCTACTGGGTGAAGGACCCGACCGCCTACGGCGTGGTGGAGTTCGACCAGGGCCGCGCGGTCTCCATCGAGGAGAAGCCGAAGGTCCCGCGCTCGAACTACGCCATCCCCGGCCTCTACTTCTACGACAACGACGTGGTCGAGATCGCCCGCGAGCTGAAGCCGTCGGCGCGCGGCGAGTACGAGATCACCGATATCAACCGCGCCTACCTCGAGCAGAACCGGCTCAGTGTCGACGTGCTCGCCCGCGGCACCGCCTGGCTCGACACCGGCACCTTCGATTCCCTGCTCGACGCGGCCAATTACGTGCGCACGATCGAGGAGCGGCAGGGCCTCAAGATCGGCGTGCCCGAGGAAGTGGCCTGGCGCCGCGGCCTCATCTCCGACGAGCAGCTGTGCAAGCTCGCCGAACCGATGGTGCGCTCGGGCTACGGCCGCTACCTGCTGGATCTGATCGACCGCGGAAAAGACTGGTAGCGCATGGAATTTCGTGAACTGGCGATCCCCGGCGCCTGGGTGGTGACCCCGCGTCTGCTCGGCGACGACCGCGGCATGTTCTGCGAGTCGTTCAAGGCCTCGGAGTTCGAGAAGGCCACCGGGCGCCCGTTCGAGCTGCACCAGGTGAACACCTCGGTCTCGGCCGCCGGGGTGCTGCGCGGCATCCACTACACCGACGATCCGCCCGGTCAGGCCAAGTATGTGACCTGTGTGCGCGGTGCGTTCCTGGATGTGGTGGTCGACCTGCGGCCGGGCTCACCGACCTACGGCCGGTGGGACAGCGTGCTGCTCGATGACGTCTCGCGGCGCTCGGTGTTCCTGTCCGAGGGTCTCGGCCACGCCATCCTCTCGCTGGAGAACCGGTCGACGGTGACCTACCTCTGTTCGCTCGAGTACTCCCCCGAGTTCGACAGGGACCTGGACGCTTTCGATCCGCGCCTCGGCATCGAATGGCCGACCGAGGGCCGCGACGGCCGCCCGCTGACCTATGTTCGCTCGGCGAAAGACGAAGCAGCGCCGAAGTTTTCCGCCTGATTCACGTGAAACGTCGAACGGCACCACCTGCGCGAGGTGGTGCCGTTCAGCGTTTTCCGATCAGGCCACCGGTTCGAGAACCTTCGCCTCGACCGGTGCGACCTCCGCCGGCTTGCGGAACCGGGGCAGGAAGACCGTGAGCGCGAGCAGCGCGCCGACGATGGTGACGCCCGCCGCGAACTCCAGGCCCGGCCGGTAGGTGTCGAGCATCTGCTGCGGAGTGGCACTCGTACCGTGCCCGCCGGAGGTGACGATGGCGGTGGTCACCGCGAGCACGACGGCCGCGCCGACCTGCATCGAGGTCTGCAGTACGCCTGCGGCGAGACCCTGCTCGTCGTCGTCGATACCGCTGGTGGCCTGCACATTGATGGCGGGGAAACCGACCCAGCCGATGCCGATCAGCAGAATCGCGGGCAGCAGCACGGTGAAGTAGCCGGGTGCCGTGTCGATCCGCAGGAACAGCAGGTAGCCGATCGCCATGACGCTCATGGTGACCGCGATGACCGGTCCGGTGCCGAAACGGTCGATCAGCTTCTCGGAGAAGAACGCCGACCCGACGACCAGGATGCCGACCGGCAGCAGGGCCATCGCCAGCTTCAGCGCCGACCACTCCAGGGTGTCCTGCATGTACAGGGTCACGATGAACTGCCAGGAGAAGTAGGAACCGGCGACCGCGATGATGGCCAGGCTGGCTCGCACGAGCGAGGCCTTGCGCAGGATGCCGAGGCGGACCAGCGGGTGCTTCACCCGCTGTTCGGTGACGACGAACGCGGCGAACAGGGCGATCACGGCGAGGAACGAACCGATGGTGCGAGCCGAGGCCCAACCGACTTCCGGCGCGGTGACCACGGTGTAGACCAGCAGCAACATGCCCGCGGTGGACAGCAGCGCGCCGAGTAGATCGTGTCCGCCTTCTTCGGCCTTACCGTCCTTGGGCACCAGCACGAAGGCGGCGGCCAGGGCGGCGAGCGCGATCGGGACGGGCAGCAGGAAGGTCCAGCGCCAGCCGACGCCGGTCATCAGGCCACCGAACAGCAGGCCCATGGAGTAGCCGCCCGCGCCGAAGACGGTGTAGATCGACAGCGCCTTGTTGCGCGCTTTTCCTTCGGCGAACGTGGTGGTGATGATCGACAGACCGGTCGGCGCGGTGAACGCGGCGGCCAGGCCCTTGATGAAGCGGGTGGCGATCAGCAGCGCGGGGTCGCTCACCAGGCCACCGACGAGCGAGGCGACCGCGAACACCGCGAGGGCGATGAGGAAGACCTTGCGGCGGCCGAGCAGGTCGGCGGTGCGTCCGCCCAGCAGCAGCAGGCCGCCGTAGCCGAGGATGTAGCCGCTGACGAGCCACTGCAGGGTGGAGGTGGACAGATCGAGTTCGGCGCCGATGGACGGCAGCGCGACGCCGATCATCGAGACGTCGAGCCCGTCGAGGAAAAGGACGATGCACAGAGTGATCAGCATTCCCCAGAGGCGGAGGGGCCACCTGGTGGGATCGGTCGCCTGATCTGCGGCCGAGAGCGTTGCTGGCGAAGTCATGCGGAGGACATTACATGCGTGTGCATTAATTGCCAACACATAAAATGCTGTTGCATGAACATGCGCCTACCACTAAGATGGGGCCATGAACCCGGCCGTAACGTCAGCTCGGCGCACCGAAGCGCCCACCGAGCTGGTCGGTCAGTGGCGCGAACTACTCGGCAGGCACGCCGCCGTGAGTTGCGCCCTGGAGAAGGCGCTCCAAAGGGACCACGAGATCGGCCTCAGCGAATTCGAAACGCTGGACCGACTGGTCGACGCGGCGTGTCAGAAGTACCGCATGACAGAACTGGCCCAGGACATCTACCTGAGCCAGAGTGCGCTCTCGCGCGCGGTGGCCAGGCTGGAACGCGACGGCCTGGTCGAACGGAGCATGTGCGATCTCGACCGTCGCGCCATCTTCGTCCAGCTCACCGACAAGGGCAGGGCGGTCTACGACCGAGCCCTGCCCACCCACCGTTCGGTGCTCGCCGGTTCGTGGGACAGCCCTACAACGTGCCCGTAGCCGCCGCGGTGATACCGGTGAAAGCACGCCGGTAGCGATCACATTCGGCAGGCTTGTCCAGGTAGGTGCTGCCCGCGAAGGTCTCCACGTAGACCACCGGCGGCTCCGGTCGATCCACCGAATCGTCGACCCCGAAGTCCAGGATCACGAACCGGCCCGATTCGAGACCCGCGTGGTAGCCGGAATCGCCGGGAACCACCTGGATCCGCACCGTTTCGCGCTCGGCCAGCTCCCGCAATCGCGCGAGCTGGCCCGCGCGGACGCGGTCGTCACCGATCACACGGGTGAGCACCGACTCGGCCAGCACCACGTCCAGTCGCAACGGAGCATCCGCCCTGGTCACCAGAGCTTGCCTGGCCGCCGACACCCGCAGCCTGCGCTCGAGCTCCGCCTCGGTCAGCCCGGGGATCGTCTGCTCCAGCAGCGCTTTCGTGTAGTCCTCGGTCTGCAACAGGACGGGGACGAGGCCGTCCTCGTAGAGCGCGAGCCCCGACGCGGCTTCCTCGAGGCCGATGTAGACCTCGAATCCCTCCGCGATCACGTCGCCGTAGCTCGTCCACCAACCCCGTGCTTTGGTTTCGCGAGCCAAGGCGGCCAGCGGTTCGACCAGATCGGCCGGCGCGCCGTACACCTTGCACATGGCCTCGACGTCGAGGCTGCGCAACGACGTCTGCCCCGTTTCGATCCGCCAGATCTTCGCTTCCGACCACTCCAGTTGCGCCGCCGCGGTTCTGGTTGTCATCCGCGCACGATTGCGCAGGTCACGTAAGTGCCTGCCCAACTGCCTGCGCGGCATCGTGGAACCGGTGACGCCCTGTGGTGAAGCCATACTTCCCCCCTGTATCCGAACTCCGGTCTCCGGACAGAACTTACGGAGACCGACCTACGCAGCCGACATATCCGGATCTGCGTACGGATTGTTTCACAATGAATCGGACACCGCGCAAGACCTATTTTTTCTTGCGGAACCGCCAGAACTGCACCGCACGAACGTCTTCGGAGAGCTGACTCACCGGCTCGGCGACATCGGACAGCGCCTGGAACAGGCCGTCGGCCAGATCACTGATGTGTTCGACGCGGCCGGCCAACCGGGCGGCGTTGTCGGCGAACTCGAGCATCAGGCGGACCGAGGCCGCGATGGTGAGCCCCAACGGGATCGACACCAGCGCGGCGAGCACCCCCAGCACCGCGGAGGCTTTCCACATCAGCACGGTGAAGGCGATCGGCAGGCCGATGCCGAAGGACGCGACGCCGAGCACGTAGGCCAGCGGTAGCAAAGTCCTGGTCGCGGGCCTGCGGAACTGCACATCCAGCAGCGAACGGGCGGCCTCGGCGGCCCACTGTTTGGCCGAACCGGTACTGCGGAACGGCTCTTCGAACCCCGCGTCGCGCGCCAGATCGGCTTCGTAGGAGACTTCACCGGCACGATCGGGCCGCTTGCCACCGGCCTCTTTCCAAGAGAGCCAACGGGATTCGGCGTCGAATTCCTCGACATCCTCGTCGTTCGACTCGGGAGTGCCAGGCGCTTCGGTCATGCTTCGAATCCTGCCCGCTTTCGACCCCGACGCCAACCTGTCGGCACCGTACCTGCGATAGCGAAGGTTACCGGACTGAGACGAAGCAGACACTCTCGAATATTTTTCGGTAACGGCGTAACGAGTCGGCCACCTCCCGCCGATACGCCCATGAACGCAGGAACAGAGCTCTTCGGGGAATGGAGAACACAGTGCGCACGACGTTTCCGACCACCACTACGGCCGCCGACAAAGGTGCCGCCGCGCAGGAGTACACCGCGCGTGGATGGACGGTCGCTGAAACCACCAACGGTCTGTGCTTGATCACCGACGACGAGGTCTCGGCCATCGAGATCACCGGTGAGATCGCGGGCGACGTTCGCCGCTTCCTGCGCGCCAACAACCTGTCCGGCCCCGTGATCGAGATCCCGGGCCAGGAGCGTCGCGAGATCCACCTGGTCACCGGTGTCCGCAAGGCCGCCATGGCGATCGAGGCCATGCGTGAGGCAGGCGTCATCGTGCACACCGACGGCGCCAGCATCCCGCTGCCGCCCACCCAGCTCGCCGCGGGCAGCGCCTCCTGGGGCGTCGCCCCCACCGAGGCTCGCTGGATCCCGCCGGTCGTCGCCCTCGGTGCGGCCGTTCGCTCGGCAATGGCCCGCAGGCAGACCGGCAAGCAGGTCGGCAAGCGCGCGGCGCTGACCCTCGCCAGCTGACCTGAACCAGCCCGAACCCGCGATCCGCGACGCCTCCCCGACGTCGCAGCTCGCGGGTTTTCGGCGTTTCCGGCCATCGCCCGCCCCAGTGGGCGTAAGCATGGGGTATGGCTCCACGTTCGCTCCTGCGTACCTGTCCGCTGTGTGAGGCCGTCTGCGGTCTCACGGTCACCCTCGACGACGCCGACCAGGTGCTGTCGGTACGCGGCGACCGCGACGACCCGTTCAGCAAGGGCTTCCTGTGCCCGAAAGGCGCCAGTTTCGGCAAGCTCGACGGCGATCCCGACCTCGTCACCACCCCGCTGATCCGCGACGGTGACGGGTTCCGCGCGGCAAGCTGGGACGAGGCGTTCGACCTCATCGCGGCCGCGTTCGCCGAGATCCCCCGTGGCGCGTCCGCGGTGTACCTGGGCAACCCCAACGCGCACACCGTCGCGGGCGCGCTCTATCTGCCCGTCCTGATCCGGGCGCTGAGCACCCGTCACATCTACACCGCGAGCTCGGCCGATCAGATGCCCAAGCAGGTCGCGGCCGGACTCATGTTCGGCGACCCGCTGACGGTCCCGGTCCCCGACCTCGATCGCACCGACTTCCTGCTGATGCTTGGCGCCAATCCGCTCGAATCCAATGGGTCGCTGTGCACCGCGCCCGACTTCCCCGGGCGGCTGAAGGCGTTGCGGGCGCGCGGGGGCAAGCTGGTGGTGGTCGATCCGCGCGAGACCAGAACCGCGGCACTCGCCGACCAGCACCTGTTCATCCGGCCGGGTTCGGACGCGTATCTGCTGTTCGGGGTCGTGCACACGCTGTTCGACGAGGGCCTGACCGACGTGCGCGTCGACGTGGCCGGACTCGACGAACTACGCACGGCCGCCCTCGATTTCCCACCGGAAGCGGTGGCCGAGCGCACCGGCATCCCCGCCGGCACCATCCGCGCGCTGGCCCGCGAACTCGCGGCCGCGCCCACGTCGGCCGTCTACGCGCGGATCGGCACGTGCACCGCCGAGTTCGGCACGCTCACCCAGTGGCTGGTCGATGCCGTCAACACCCTCACCGGCAACCTGGACTCCCCCGGCGGCGCCATGTTCGCCGATGCCGCGGCGGGCGGGGTGCAGCGCAGCAAGCCGTTCCGCCTCGGCCGCTGGACCAGCCGGGTCCGCGAGCTGCCGGAGGCCATGGGCGAACTGCCCGTCGCCACCCTCGCCGACGAGATCGAAACACCGGGTGAGGGGCAGATCAAGGCGCTGGTGACGGTGGCGGGCAACCCCGTGCTGTCCGCGCCGAGCGGTGCGCGACTCGACCGTGGCCTGGCCGGGCTCGAGTTCATGGTCAGTGTGGATCGCTACGTCAACGAGACGACGAGACACGCGGACGTGATCCTGCCGCCACCGCGTTCGGTGCAGTCACCGCACTTCGATTTCGCGCTGCTGCAGTTCGCGGTGCGCAATTACGCCCGCTACTCGCCGCCGTTGGTCGCGCTGGGCGAGCGGCCCTCGGAATCGGCCGTGGTGGCCCGGCTCGCCGCCGCGGTGAGTGGTCAGCCGCATGCCGGGACGGGCGCGGCCAGTCCGATCGCGATGGTCGACGAGCTCGTGATCGCCGGCACCCTGCACAAGGCCGGCATGAGCGAACGCCGCGACGAGCTGACCGGCACGGACACCACCGAACAGCGCCTCGATCTGATGCTCAAGCTCGGCCCGTACGGCGCGTGGAACGGCGGCGACCTGAGCCTGAAAACCCTCCTGGACAACCCGCACGGCATCGACCTCGGCCCACTGCGCCCACGACTGCCCGGTGTCCTGCGCACCGCGTCGAAGCTGGTCGAGCTGGCACCGCCGCAACTGCTCGCGGACGTGGAGCGGCTGCGCGCCGGGCTGGCGAGCACCGCGCCCGCGATGGTGCTGATCGGACGACGTCAGCTGCGCTCCAACAACAGCTGGATGCACAACATCGCGGGTCTGGTCGGTGGCTCCAACCGCTGCACTCTCCAGGTCCACCCCGACGACGCGACCCGCCTCGGCCTCGGCGAACAGGCCGAGATCACCTCGGCGGCGGGCTCGTTGACAGTGCAGGTCGAGCTCACGCCGACGATCATGCGCGGCGTGGTGAGCCTGCCGCACGGCTGGGGCCACGGCGCGAGCAGCACCCAGTCGGTCGCGCTGGCGCACGCGGGCGTGAACGCCAATGTGCTGACCGATGATTCGGTGGTCGACGTGGTGTCCGGAACCGCCGTGTTCAACGGGGTACCGGTGACGGTAGGTCCGGCCTGATCAGTCCGGGTCCGGAAACCGTTGCGCAAACTCGGCTTTCATATCCTTCGCAACAATGGACACGCCCCACCGGCAGTGAGAGTCCCCTAGACTGGGTGAGATTGCGGTCACAGCGGGGGTTTCGTCTAGAAGCCCGCATCAACCGGTACGGCTAGCAGAGGGGGCCCGATGCCCGAAAAATTCGTCGGTAGCGACGGAGAACACGAGCTACAGGACACGTTGGGCACCTCGGACAGAGCCGAGCGCTTCTACGACGACCAGGTGATCGACTATCTGAATCCCACGATGGTCGATTTCGTCGCCCGGATGGACATGGCCTTCATCGCCACCTCCGATTCACACGGCGAATGTGACTCCAGCTTCCGGGCGGGGACCCCCGGATTCCTGCACGTGATCGACGATCGCACGATTGCGTACCCCGAATATCGAGGTAACGGGGTGATGGCCAGCCTGGGCAATATCCTCGAGAACCCGCACGTGGGAATCCTGATGATCGACTTCGTTCGCGACCTCATCGGCCTGCACATCAACGGAAAAGCCCGCATGGTCGCCGACAGCGAGCTGCGCGAGGACGTCACCGATCTGCCGCCCGCCGAGCGAGGAAAGACCTCGCAGGTGTGGGTGGTGGTCGATGTCGAAGAGGCCTACATCCACTGCCGCAAGCACATCCCGCAGATGGTGCCGGTCTCGCGGGACCAGCGCGAATGGGGCACCGACAACGTGCGCGCCAAAGGCGGCGACTACTTCGGCGTCAAGGCGGGCAAGCAGGCACCGGCCATCGCCGAGGCCAGCTAGCTACTCGATCTTGAAGATCACCACACGCTGCACGACGAAGTTGATGACGGTTGCGGTGCCCTGCGCGATCACGAACGCGAGGGGCTGGCGCCACCACTCGTCGGGCAGCGCGAAGTACAGCGCCGCGTTGATCCCCACCTGCACCGCGAACGTCACCGCGTAGAGCGCCACCACCGCGAAGAACCTGGCCCTGCTCGGCTCTGCCTTGAACGTCCAGCGCCGGTTGATCAGGTACGCCGTGGTGGTGCCTGCGACGAAACTGATCGCCTTCGCCAGGCTCACCGGCCACCCGAGCAGATTCAGCAGCAGGCTGTAGATGCCGTAGTCGACGATCGCCGACAAACCACCCGTCAGCGTGAACCGCACGATCTGCGTCTTGAGGTCGACTTCGGTCCCGCCGGGCTCGTCGACCAGGGGAATTTCGGCGGGCAGCGGCAGATGCGGTTGGGCTTGCACGTGAGGAAGACTACGAGACCGGTCGCTCCTCGCGCCATGCATGTAGCCTCTTAGCCGATGTCTGAGAACATTTCGACCACCAACGATGAGGCGTTCGCGCTCCCTACGCGCACCCGCAAGCTCACCGGTTGGGGTCGCACCGCACCCACCTCCGCCGAAGTGCTCTCGACCAGCGATCCGGAACTGATCGCCAAGGCCGTGAGCATGGTGGCGCAGGACAACGACTCGAAGCCGGCGCATTTGCGACGCGGCGTGATCGCGCGTGGCCTCGGCCGCTCCTACGGCGACAACTCGCAAAACGCGGGCGGCCTCGTGATCGACATGCCCGCGCTGAACAAGATCCACAGCATCGACGCGGCCACCCGCCTCGTCGACGTGGACGGCGGCGTCGACCTCGACCAGCTGATGAAGGCAGCGCTGCCGTTCGGCCTATGGGTTCCGGTCCTACCCGGTACCCGCCAGGTCACCGTCGGCGGCGCCATCGGCTCCGATATCCACGGCAAGAACCACCACAGCGCCGGTAGCTTCGGCAACCACGTGCGTTCGATGGATCTGCTCACCGCCGACGGTGTCGTCCGCACGATCACCGCCGCGTCCGATCCGGAGCTGTTCTGGGCGACCATCGGCGGCTGCGGCCTGACCGGCATCATCCTGCGGGCCACCGTCGAGATGACCCCCACCGAGACGGCGTACTTCATCGCCGACGGCGACGTGACCAGCACCCTCGACGAGACCATCGCCTTCCACAGCGACGGCTCCGAGGACAAGTACGAATACAGCTCGGCCTGGTTCGACGCCATCAGCCCGCTGCCCAACCTGGGACGCGCGGCCATCTCACGCGGCAACCTGGCCAAGGTCGACCAGCTGCCGAAGAAGCTGCAGAAAGACCCGCTGCGCTTCAACGGCAAGACCTTCTTCACGCTGCCCGATGTGTTCCCCAACGGGCTGGCCAACAAGTACACCTTCGGGCCGATCGGTGAGATCTGGTACCGCAAGTCGGGCACCTACCGGGGCAAGGCGCAGAGCCTGACCGCCTTCTATCACCCGCTCGACATGATGGGCGAATGGAACCGCGGCTACGGCTCCAACGGCTTCCTGCAGTACCAGTTCGTGGTTCCGCCGGAGTCGGTCGAAGAGTTCAAGCGCATCATCATCGACATCCAGAGCTCGGGTTTCTACTCGTTCCTCAATGTGTTCAAGCTGTTCGGCGAGGGCAACCAGGCGCCGCTGAGCTTCCCGATGGCCGGCTGGAACATTTGCGTCGACTTCCCGATCTCGCGTGGGCTCAACGAGTTCGTCACCGAGCTCGACCGGCGCGTGCTCGAGTTCGGCGGGCGGCTCTACACCGCGAAGGATTCGCGCACCTCGGCCGAGACCTTCCACAAGATGTACCCGCGGATCGACGAGTGGATCAAGGTCCGCCGCAGCGTCGACCCGAATGGCGTGTTCATGTCCGATATGGCCAGGAGGCTGGAGCTCCAGTGATCAACGCAGTTGGCAACCCGCAGACCATCCTGCTCTTCGGCGGCACCTCCGAGATCGGTCTCGCGATCGTGGCCGAGTACCTGGCCAAGAGCCCGGCCCGGGTCATCCTGGCGAACCTGCCCGGCGACCCGCTGCTCGAGAACGCCGTCACCCAGGTGAAGGCCGCGGGCGCGACCCAGGTCGACGTCGTCGACTTCGACGCGCTCGACACCGAGTCGCACCCCAAGGTCGTCGACTCCGCGTTCGCCGCGGGCGACGTCGATGTCGCGATCGTGGCGTTCGGTGTGCTCGGCGATGCCGAGGAGCTGTGGCAGAACCAGCGCAAGGCGGTCATGACCGTCGGTATCAACTACACCGCCGGTGTGTCGGTGGGCGTGCTGGTGGGCGACAAGTTCAAGGCCCAGGGCCACGGCCGGATCATCGTGATGTCCTCGGTGGCCGGTGAGCGCGTTCGCCGCTCCAACTTCGTCTACGGCTCCACCAAGGCCGGCCTCGACGGTTTCTACCTCGGCCTCGGCGAGGCGCTGCGTCCCTTCGGGCCGCGCGTCACCGTGATCCGGCCGATGCAGGTGCGCACCTCGGCGACCAAGGCCCACTGGGAAGCCACCGGCGCCAAGGAAGCTCCGCTCACCGTCGACCCGGAAGACGTCGCCAAGCTCGCCGTCACCGCGTCGGAGAAGGGCACCGAGATCGTCTGGGCGCCGGGCGAGGCCCGCTTCCTGATGTCGGCCCTGCGCCACGTGCCGCGCCCGATCTTCCGCAAGCTCCCGATCTGATCGACTGCGTTCAGGACTGCCGCATCATCCCCGGATGGTGCGGCAGTTCTGCTTTTCGGCTCCACTAGGCTGGCCCGGACCGTTGAGCACAGTGGAGCCGGAGGATTGCGCGCCGATGACGACCAATGACGAGGTGCGGGCGGGGCGCAAGATCTGGAGCGGGGTCGGCGAGGGGGCTGCCGCCGCGGGTGTAGCGCTGGTGGTCGCCGTGGTGGGGCTGTTCGCGTTCTCCGCGGTGCAGTGGCCCGCGTTCAACTCCTCCAATGTGACTCGTGCGCTGACCACGGTGGGACAGGTCGTCGCGGTCGCGCTGCTGGTGGTCTCGGTGCTGCTGATCCGGCTGCGCAAGTGGCCGGTGGTGGCGAAACTGCTGTCCTGGGTAGGAATCTCGAGCTTTGTCACGGTCACGCTGGGGATGCCGCTGGCCGCGACGAAGCTGTACCTGTTCGGTGTCTCGGTGGATCAGGAATTCCGGACCGAGTACCTGACCCGGCTCACCGACAGTGCCGCGCTGCGCGATATGACGTATGTGGATCTGCCGCCGTTCTATCCGGCCGGGTGGTTCTGGATCGGCGGGCGCGTGGGCAACGTGCTCGGAATGGACGGCTGGGAAGTGTTCAAGCCGTACGCGATCGGGCTGCTCGCCATCGCCGCCGCGGTGGCGCTGGTGTTGTGGATGCAGTTGGTGCGGGCCGACATGGCGGTGGGCGCGGCCGCCGCGGTCACGGCGATGACGTTGGCGTACGCCTCGCCCGAGGCTTATGGCGCGGTGCTCGTGGTGTTCGTTCCGCCGGTGCTGGTGCTGGCGTGGGGTGCGCTGCATCGGCGGTCCGGTGGGTGGGGCGCGGTGCTCGGTACGGGGCTGTTCCTCGGGGTGGCGGCGTGTTTCTACACGTTGTACCTGGCGATCGCGGCGTTCACCGTGGTGATCATGGCGGTGGTGGCGGCCGGGTTCGCGGTCTACGCACAGCGGGCAGCCGGGCGGCGGGCAAGCCGGCTGGGCGGCGCGCGAGCGGGCGCGGCCGCTGACGCCGGTACCCCCGGCGTTTCCCCGGCCACGGGCGGAACTGTCCCGCTGAGCGCTCCGCCCGCCTGGCGCGCCGCGATCGCGCCGATGACCAGGCTGGCGGCAATCGGCGGCATCGCCATCGTGCTCGCCCTTGTCGTGTGGACGCCGTATCTGCTGAAGATGGCGTCCGGTGCGAAACTTCCCTCCGGCAGCGCTTTCCACTATCTGCCGGAGTCCGGCGCACAGCTGGCGTTCCCGATGCTGGAGTTCTCCCTGCGGGGAGCCCTGTGCATGATCGGCGTGCTGTGGCTCGTAGTTCGCGCCGGATCATCGAGGCGCGCACAGGCACTGGGCCTCGGCGTCGTATCGATCTACCTGTGGACCCTGCTCTCGATGATGGCGACCGCGGCAGGTACGACCCTGCTGTCCTTCCGGCTGGAGCCGGTCCTGCTCGCGTTGCTCGCCGCCGCGGGCGTTTTCGGCTTCGTCGAAGGCGCGACCGCCCTCTACCAGGCGGTGAACGAGCCCGCCCCGATGCGCACCGCGGCTGCCGCGATCGCCGTCCTCGGCGCCATCGCCTTCGCCCAGACGATCCCCACCGTGCTGACCCACGAGATCGACACCGCTTACACCGACACCGACGGCAACGGCGAACGAGCCGACCAGCGCAAACCCTCCGCCGTCTCGCACTACCGCGAGATCGATGCGGCCATCCTGGCGCAAACCGGCCGTCCCCGAGACGAATCCGTCGTCCTCACCGCGGACACCACCTTCCTGGCCTTCTACCCCTACTGGGGCTTCCAGGCCCTCACCTCCCACTACGCGAACCCCCTGTCGGACTTCAAGGCGCGCGCCGCCACCATCGCCGACTGGAGCAAGCTCCCCGACTCCCCGGCCCTCGTCGAAGCCCTCGCGAAGTCCCCGTGGCGCGCCCCCGACGCCTTCCTCTTCCGCAACGACGGCGACAACTACACCCTGCGCCTGGCCGAAGACGTCTACCCCAACGACCCGAACGTCAAGCGCTACACAGTCTCTTTCCCCAAGTCTCTCTTCACCGACCCCGCCTTCACCGCCACCGAAATCGGCCCCTTCACCCTGATCACCGTGCGCCGCTGATACTCGACGACCACTGTGGCGAGGCCATGTCCTCGACCGGTGGCCGAACCCCGGCTCACACAGCGGCGCGGCCGAGGTAGTGCAGGAGTTCGGCGGTGGGCGTGGTAGCCGCTGTTTCGACAACGGCGGCGTAGGCGCCCCACTGGCGCAGGGGTTCGATGATTTCGGCGTCGGTGCCTGAACCGGGGGCCGGGTGGATGGTGCGGGCGGCGGTCAGAAGATGGGCGGAGAGGTCGTCGGTGAGGGGCGACGGCTGACCGGTGGCGATCGCGATGTCCCAGGCGTGGACCGCGGCGTCGAGAGCGGCGAGGGTGGCCGCGACGGGGGTCGGGAGGTCGCCGTGCGGGAGAGGCGTGGGGACAGTGGTGGTTTCGTCGGCGACCGTGGCCCACGCCGCGGCGGTCTGGTCGACGGCTTCGCGGACCAGGGCGGCGGCGGAACCGTCGATCTCACCGGAGGGATCGAAGGGGTTGTAGGACGGGCCGGGGCCGACTCCCAGGGCAGCGGCGTAGGCGAGTTGGTCGCCCGCGGCGTGCTGGATGACCTGGGTGACGGTCCAGTCCGAGCAGGGGGTGGGCAGGTTCCACTGGTCGTCGGCGATCCCGGCCACGACGTCGCCGAGGGCCCGGTAGGAGGTGGCGACCACGTCGCGCCAGACGGTTTCGAGGGCTGCGGTGCTGTTCATGATGGTGCCTTTCGTTTCGGTGATGACTCCAGCCTAGAAACCTATTAGGCTTGTTTCTTTCCTAATTTTCGACGAGGTGGAAAATGGCTGCGACAACCCCGCGCGTCCTGCGTCTGCTCGCCCTGCTGCAGGACCGCGCCTACACCGGGCGCGAGCTCGCCGACCGCCTCGAGATCACCGAACGCACCGTGCGCAACGACATTTCACGGCTGCGCGAACTCGGCTATCCCGTCCACGCCGAACGGGGCGCGATCGGCGGCTACCGCCTCGGCCGCGGCGCGACCATGCCGCCGCTGCTCCTCGACGACGAGGAAGCGGTGGCGGTCGCGCTGTCCATCGCCGTGGCCCACGACGGCTCGCTCGCCGTCTCCGACATCGGCGACCAGCTCACCAGAGCACTCCGCAAGATCGAACAGATCCTCCCGAAACGCTTGCAGCGCAAGGTCTCCGCGTTGCGCGACGCCACCGAGATCGGCCCCGCCACCACCGGTTCCCGCGAACCGGACGCACCGGTCGCCGCGGGTATCCTCACCACCCTCGCCGACGCGGTCCGCCGCACCACCACTGTCACCGTCGAAACCTCCGACGGTGCAACGGAACTCGAGCCCTACCGGCTGATCAACTGGCAACGTCGCTGGTACCTGGTCGCCTACAGCATGCGCACCCACGACTGGACGGCACTGCCTGCCGCCGGGATCACCCGGGCCGAGGCGGGCACCCGCGTGTTCGCCCCGCGCTCCCTCCCACACGACGACCTGGTCGCCTTCGTCATGCGTCACATCGCCTCCACCGGCTGGCGCGTCCACGCCCGCGTCACCGTCCTCGAATCCGCGGAGACCGTGATCGCGAGGATCAACCCGGCGGTCGGCGTGGTCGAGCCGATCGACGAGCACAGTTGCGTGCTGCTCACCGGCGCCGACGCGATGGAGACGATCGCGATCTACCTCAGCATGTTGATGATGGATTTCCGCGTCGACGGCCCGCCCGAGCTGGTCGCGCACCTGCGCACCCTGGCCCGCCGCTACACCGAATCGGTCGCCGGGTAGCCGCCGCAGATCGTGCCCCTTCCGTGCCGGAAGCAGGTGTTCATCCCGCTCGACGGCACTACACTGACTGGTGCGGCACGGTCGTCGCCGGCGGATTCGAACTCTCCCGGCGGCTGGCGTAGAAACCAGATCCTGCACGTCACGGGTCCCGGCGACCCGCTATCGGAGGAGGACGTATGTCCGATCCGTTGCACACGAGGGTGTGCCTCACCGGCTTGAACTGTTCCTGCCCGAGCATCAGCGTTTTCCTCGTGCCGGAACCGCTGGTTCTCGGCGGTCAGATGATGCACCTGCTCGAACAGGCGCCCCTCGCCGGGCGAATACCGCAACCCACCCCGGACGCCGAGCTGATCGACCTGATCCAGGCCGTGCGCACGCCGCTGGACACCCGAGGGCTCGCGCGCGCACAGCAAGTCGCGTTCTCCGGTCCGCGCCACGATCCGCCGGTCGCGCGCGAGGTGCTGCACGACCATCTCATCGAGGAACCCGCCCCATGGGGGCTGGATGTGGACGATCCCGCGGAACTGACCCGGCTGGCGATGCTGCCCGAGTGGCGCATCGGAGTGCGCCGCATCGATGATTTCCAGGCGCATTCGGTCCGCCAGGCGATGGAGGCCGTCTACCGGTATTTCGCGATCGACCAGCGCATTCCCCTGGTCTATCACGGCTTCGCCGACCCGCGCGAAGGCTGGTTCGCGCTGCGCGCATCGGCGGCGTGAGCTGATCCCCGCGGTGTGACGGCGTCGACCCTGTGTCTATCGACACCCGATAGCTACTGGTGTGCGGAAGCTCGATAGACCACAATATGTCCGGTCAGTGTCAACAAACCGCGCGGTCGGTGTCGCGGGGCGAGTACGCTGCGAAATGTTGGAAGTTCGGCCGACCGAAATCAGGTTTTGGTAGCGCTGATCGGTACGGATGCAGAGGTATAGCTATGACGCTCAACCGACCGGAGCGGATCGATCTTTTGTTGTCACGGCCGCAACGTATCGGCCGTGAACCGGAACCGCGCGAGCAGCTCGACTCGCTCGCCGCGATCGAGCGGGTCGTCATCGACGCCACCATCGCCATGCTCGCACCCGGCCAGAAATTCGCCCTGTTGTGGTCACTGCAGGTCGGCGAGCAAACCGTCGCCGGCGTGCAGATCAAAGAGCGCGACGGAACGGTCACCAACCTGATGCCGCCCACCGAGGTGCTCGAATACCTCACCGATCACAAGCGCATGTCCTACGACCCGAACATCGGGGCCTGGCTCAGCGCCGAGATCTTCATCGCCGGTCCCACCCGGTACAAGACCAACTACTCCACCGGCTCGGTCGCCGACTGGATGCCCGAGGTCACCGCCGACGACCTGCGCGCCGAATTCGCCGCCTTCCCGCGCCCCGACGCCGAGATCCCCGACTGGGCCCGATCCCAGCTCGACTGGGCCGACCGCCGCACGGGTTGAGACGTACCTGCGCCGTCGCTGCGGCGGCCCGTTAGGAGCGGCGCCGACCCGCGCACAGGTTCGATGGCTAGCATCAGACCCCGTGCGACCGGACCGATCTGAACGAGCGTTCACCCGATACCGCCTGATCGCCCTCGTCTGTGGGCTGCTCGGGTTCGTGCTTGCCCTGCTCACACCGCTGTTACCGGTGCGCCAGGACCGCGCGAGCCTGGACTGGCCGCAAGCGGGCGCGACCAGCGTCGAGGCACCCCTGGTGTCGTATGTGCCGCAGCGGCTCGACGCCCAGCTGCCGTGCACGATGCTGAGCGGATTGCCGGGTCCCGGGGCGGAGAACCCCACCGCGACCACCCTGCTCACGACGATTCCGGTCGCCTCGGGCAAAGCCGACCGCGGACTGAGCGTCACCGTGCGTGACGGCGTGCTGGGGGTGCAGGCGCGCGATGTGCCGATGCTGTCGGCACCGATCGCCGAGATCGCCGGGTGTGAGCGGATCAGCATCGTCTCGACCATCGAGGCCACGACCGTGGAGTTCGTCGGGGCGGCACGCCAGGACGGGACGCCGTTCCGCAACACCGTCACCGTGGACAAGCGCCCGCAGATCGTCGGCGTCTACACCGACCTCGACTCGGCCGCTCTCACCGGCGCCCGGCTGCACGCCGATATCGACTCCCGCTTCACCTCGACGCCGACGACGCTGAAACTGGCGACCATGATCGGCGCCGGTGTGTTCACCCTGCTCGCGCTGATCGCGTTGCACCTGCTCGACACCACCGACGGCCGCCGCGCCCGCCGCTTCCTGCCCCGGCACTGGTGGCGGATCACCCCGGCCGACGTGGTGGTGGTCGTGACGCTGCTCAGCTGGCATGTGATCGGCGCGAACACCTCCGACGACGGCTACATCCTCAATATGGCGCGCGCGTCGGGCCCGTCGGGCTACATGGCGAACTACTACCGCTGGTTCGGGGTGCCGGAGGCGCCGTTCGGCTGGTCCTACGAACTGCTCGCCTGGATGACGAAGATCTCCGACGCCAGTCCCTGGATGCGCCTGCCCGCGCTCGCCGCCGGATTGGTCTGCTGGGCGGTGATCAGCCGAGAAGTGCTGCCCCGTCTCGGTGCTCGTGTGCGCCGCGACAAGGTGGCGCTGTGGACGGCGGGCCTGGTGTTCCTCGCCTTCTGGCTTCCGTACGACAACGGCCTTCGCCCCGAACCGCTGATCGCGGCGGGCGCGCTGCTCACCTGGTGCCTCATCGAACGCGCCATCGCCACCGCGCGACTGCTGCCTGCCGCCTTGGCGATCCTCGTCGCCGCGTTCTCGCTGGCGGCGGGCCCGACCGGCCTGATCTGCATCGCCGCCCTGATCGCCGGTACCCGGCCGGTCATGCAGGTCATCATCAAACGCGCGCAGGGTCTGCGCCCGCGTCGGATCGCCGCCGACAGCGAGTTCGACGCCGCCGACGACCAACCGTCGCCCGTCGCCCGCAGTACGGCGAAGACCAACGCCACCAGCCCGGCTCGCACGAACAACTCGGCAAGCCCGGACGAGGCGGATCGGCTCTCGCTGGGCGCCAAGATCTTCCGCTACGCCGCGCTGCTGGCCCCCGGCATCGCGGCGGGCACGCTGGTGCTCATCATCGTTTTCGCCGACCAGACGCTGGCCACCGTCATGGAGGCCACCCGAGTCCGCACCCTCGTCGGACCGAACGTCGCCTGGTTCGACGAACGCACCCGCTGGGACTCGCTGTTCATGCTGTCGCCCGACGGCTCGCTCGCCCGCCGGTTCGGCGTCCTGGTGCTGCTGCTGTGCCTGCTCGTCTGCATCCTGCAGGTGCTGCGCAAGGGCCGCATCCCCGGCACCTCGCGCGGCCCCTCGGTGCGCATCCTCGGCATCGTCTTCGCCGCGCTCCTGCTGATGATGTGGACGCCCACCAAGTGGACCCACCACTTCGGCGTCTACGCGGGCCTGGCGGGTTCGCTGGCGGCACTGGCGGCGGTTGCGGTGGGCACCAACGGAATCAAGGCTCCACGCAATCGAGCGCTGTTCACCGCGGCGGTATTGTTCCTGCTCGCGATGACTTTCACCGGCTCCAACGGCTGGTGGTATGTCTCCAGTTACGGCGTGCCGTTCTGGGACAAGGCGCCGATGGTGGCGGGCAAGGGCGTTTCGACGCTGTTCCTCGGTCTCAGCATCCTCGCGCTGCTGGTCGCCCTGTACTTCCACCTGCGCGCCCCGTACCGGACACCGAGCGACACCGGGCGTTTCGACCGCTTCGCGACCATGCCGCTCACCATCGCGGCGGCCCTGCTGGTGCTGTTCGAGGTGGCGTCGATGGCGAAGGGCGCCATCACCCAGTACCCCGCGTACTCCATCGCGAAGTCGAATCTCAATTCGCTGCAAGGCAATACGTGCGGCCTGGCCAATGACGTTCTGGTGGAATCGAATACGGCCGATTCCCTGCTCACCCCCTATACCGGCGCCCCCGCCGACGGACTGAACGCCGAATCCACCGGCTTCACCCCGGACGGCGTGGCCGACGACCTCACCGCCGATGCCGACGAGACCGTGGTCGGCGGCGCCAACTCGGTCGACACCGATTCCGCCAACAAGACCACCAAGACCACCGGCGCGGGCACCGGCGGCGGCACCAGCGCCGAACCCGGCATCAACGGCAGCACCGTCGCCCTGCCGTTCGGCCTCGACCCCGCCCGCACTCCGGTCCTCGGCTCCTTCCAGGACGGCGTGCAGCAGCAGGCGAAGCTGACCTCACAGTGGTATCGCGTCGACCTCGGCGACAGTGTGCGCGACGATCCCGCGTATCAGGCCCTCGTGGTCACCGCGGCCGGGCGGATCCGCTACGTCGACACCGACGGCGTCGTGCACTACGGCCAGGAGTTGCGTCTGGAATACGGCACCCGCGCCGCTGACGGTTCCGTCGAGGTGACGGGCTCGGTCGCGCCGATGGACATCGGCCCGGCCCCATCGTGGCGCAACCTGCGCGTGCCGATCGATCAGCTGCCCGCAGGCGTGAACGCGGTGCGCCTGGTCGCCGCCGACAACGACATCACCGGCAAGCAGTGGCTCGCGGTGACGCCGCCGCGGCTGCCGAAACTGGCCACCCTGGACTCGGTGGTCGGCCGGACCGCGCCGGTGCTGCTCGACTGGCACGTCGGCCTCGCGTTCCCCTGCCAGCGCCCGTTCGAGCATCACGACGGCGTCGCGGAGGCTCCGCAGTGGCGGATTCTGCCCGACCGGGTCGGTTCGGACGCGTCCAACGCCTGGCAGGACGACATCGGCGGCGGCCCGCTCGGGTGGACAAATCTGCTCCTGAAGGCCGAGACTGTGCCCACCTATCTCGACCACGATCTCGGCCGGGACTGGGGCTCGCTCGAGCGGTTCACGCCCTATCAGCCGGCACCGCCCGCGAAGATCGGGGTGACTGTGATCGATCAGACAGGACGAGCGAAAGAACCGGCAATTCGGGCGCAGTAGAACGGCGTAGAGACTATGGCAGCGCAAGGGCAGTGACCGGGCACTTGCCCATGTCACTTACGAAACCCTCAGTGTCCGTTAGGGTTTCGGTTTGATGAAACACCTGTAAATGACAGCGTAAAGGTCCTGTGCCTGCACGTTTGAGCACGTACCCTGGTGGGTATGACAGGAGCCTTCGATGACATGGATCTACGAGATCTCGTCGAGTTGCTCAGCAACGACGAGAAGCAAGAACTACGACCGGCCGTAATGCGGGTACTGGAAAGACTGCCTTCACAAGAGGTATTACGCCGCGACCTGAACCGTCGCATGCTCAACGTCTGACTCCTGTCCCCCCATCCAACCGAAAAGGCGCGGACCACATACGTGATCCGCGCCTTTTACTGTCCGGCCGAGGTCAGAACACCCGCAACGGTCCCGGGCTCCACAGCCCGTTGCGCGCCGCCGTGCCGGTCTCGAGCTGTGCGGGCGTGGCCTGCGCGTACTGGTCGTAGCGTTCCAGCGAGCCCCAGTCGCGGGCCCAGTCGTCCTTCAGGTAGGTCGGGATGGTGACCCGGGCCGCCAGCATCTGCGTCATGCCGAGCGGACCACCGAACTCCTGCGCCTGCCAGGTGTCGGTCGACGAGATCGCCAGCGGACGGTCCGGCAGGATCCGGTAGTTCGGCACCTCGGCCACGCCGTTCTTGTGCGCGAACGGACGCTGGCACGGGAACTGCAGGCCGACGGCCCAGTCCAGCAGTACCGGCTGGTCACGGCCGATGAACGTGTCCAGAGTCTGCAACTCGGGCACCCGCGGCGGGGTGAACGCCAGCCACTGGTCACCGATCAGGATCGGGTCGTTCACCATCACGCGCACCGCGTTCACCTCGGCCGGTAGGTCGGCCAGCGGCACGCGCAGGTTGCGCCACGACGGAGCGGGGCCGATATCGCGCGGCTGGTAGGCGCCGAGCGTGGTGACGCTGCCGTCGGGGTTACGGGTGCCGTATTCGACGAACAGCGCCTGACCGTACTTGTCGGAGCCGGAGTCGTCCTTGGAGGCGATGCGACCGGCCGCGCTGATCACGACCAGCGGCGAGTCGTCCGAGCGGGCGGGCAGGCCGTACCAGGCCGATTCCAGGTGGGCGGGCTGCTGCATGCCCTCCTGGTAGGAGCCGAGAATCGGGGTCTGCGCGGGGTCGAGGCCGAACGGCAGCGCCACGGTGGAACCGTTGACGCCGAGTGCGCCCTCACCACCGCCGGTGCCCGCGCTCTCGCCTTCGGCGAAGGCCGCGCCGACCGACTGGTTGCTGGTGTTGCCGGTGCCCGGCTTCACCTCGACCGCGTCGGCGGACAGGTCGCTCGGCACGCCGTTGGGTGTGAACCCGACCGAGCCGGTGCCCGCGAGGGGATCGTTGGGGTCGGTGAACGGACGGGCCGGGTCGACGATGGGGTCGAGCCTGCCGCCGTTCGGGTCGGATTCGACCAGCACGTCGTTGGCCAGGCCACACGAGTTGTCGCTCAGCGCGTCGATGTTGGAGCGGCCGAGCGAGTAGCCGGGGTACTGCTGCGTCGCGCCCTTGACCAGCGAGAGCACTTCGAACAGCACCATCAGGCCGACCACGACGGTCAGCGGAATAGCCGCGAACTTGCGGATCCTGTTGCCGCGCTTGGTTTTCACCGACGGCACCGGCTTCACATAGTCCTCGCGCAGCGCGTACCAGCCGACCAGGGCCAAGGCCACGCCGAACAGGACGAGCATCACCGTGTTCGAGTGGACGCCGCGCAGCGAGATGGTCTTGTCGAACCACGGCACGCCGTAGCTGGACACGTACCAGTAGCCGTTGATGCCCGAGAACGACAGCGCCAGCACGAACAGCAAACCGGCCAGGAAGATCGCCCGGTTCTTGCGGGAGCGCAGCGCGCTCTGCGACACCGCCACCGCCGTCACCGCCGCGAGCCCACCCGCGATGCCCGCGTAGGCGCCGAAGTGGTGGGTCCACTTGGTGGGGTTGAACATCATGAAGAAGATCGTGCCGAAGACGATCCCCATCAGCCGCCACGTCGGACCCGACGCGATCCCCGGCACCTGACGGCGGCGCAGCAGCACCAGCAGCGTCGTGAACAGGCACAGCAGCATCACCAGGAAGGCGAACCGGCGGGCCAGCGAGCCGTCGACGGTCTCGACGAACATGTAGTAGTAGCGCAGGTAGTCCTCGTACCAGGCCAGGTTCGGGCCGGTGGCCTGACGGACCCGGTTGGCTTCCTGGATGCCGGCGAAGGTCTGGTCGCCGTAGACCACGGTGAGCACGAGCACGCCCGCCGAGGCGATCGGAGCCAGCAGCGGCAGCGTGCCGAACTGGCGATGACGGCGCACGATGATCCGCACCAGTGGCCGGATACCGGCCAGCAGCGCGGCCACACACATCAAGCCGGTCGGCGCGGCGGCGAGGGTGAACGCCGCGATCAGCACCGCGATGCCCGCGGGCAGCAGGCGGCCGGTGGCGATGGCGCGTTCGATGGACACCCAGGTGAGCAGTGCGCCGAGGGCGACGATGGGCTCCGAGCGCAGGCCGTTGTCGAACGGCAGCCAGAACGCCAGGAACACCAGTCCGCCGGTCCACAGCGCCACCTGCGAGCGCTTCACGGCATTGCCGAGGCGCGGCACCACCTCGCGGCTGATCACCATCCAGCACAGGATCGCGCAGATCAGCGCGGGCACGCGCACCCACGGGCTGGCCGTGGAGATCTCCGCGAACACCTGGATGACGTAGTAGTACCAGCCGAACGGGGCCTCGGGGACGCCGTACCAGCGGAAGTAGTTGGCCGTATAGCCCGCGTCGGGGGCCACGCGCACCATCGACAGGATGTAGCCGTCGTCGGAGGTGTTGGCGCCGACGAAATGCCAGACCAGCAGCGTGCCGATCACCGCACCATCGGCCCAGGTCGGCTTCAGCCAGTTGCGCGGCAGGAAGCGGCGGTGCCCACGCCCGTCACTGCCGTCGAGGCGGCCCAGCGCGGCCAGCGCCAGCAGGGTGCACAGCACGGCCGCGATGATCGCGACCAGCTTGATCAGCGACGGGCTCGACGAGAAGCGGGTGTCGATCGTCGAGGTGAGCGAAAGACCCTGCGGCACCTCACCCTTCAGATCGGTGAACACGCCCACGATCTGCGGCCGCAGGTCACCGGCGAGTTGCCCTTGCACGGGCACCTGCACGGTTTCCACCGCACCGGGCTGACCGGCGATCGGCCGCTCGACCTGCTTGGTCAGTCCCACGAACTCCGCGGTCGTGCGGTCCTGATCGGACGTGATCAGGATCGCCGAGCACCCGTCCATCGCCGACCGGTCCGCCGACGCGACGACCGCATTGCGGTCCACCACATCGACCGCGGTATCGGAGACGCGCACGAACAGCGCCTCCAAGGCCGCCCGGTCGCCCTGCGGGGGGGCGGTCGCCAGCAGCATCCCGCCTTGCTCGGGCAGCGTCGACACGGCGCTACAGGGAATCGACACGTTCAGATCGATCGGCACCTGCGACATCAGCGGCGCCTGCACATTGCCGAGCGAACCGTTCTGCGGCCAGTTCAGTTGCGCGGTCGTCTGGGTGACCGGCAGAAACGGCGTAGCCACCGCGAACAGGGCGCCGAGAATCCCGGCGACCATCGCGATCCATCGCGCGGTCCGGAAGTCCTTCGCGGAGGCCACCGGTTCGGCAGGAGGCTTGGAGAGAACAGCTGTTGCGGCGTCTGGCACGGTTCGACATGCTATCTGTCCCTCGGTACTTGTGAGGGGTCGCACGCCTCAGCAGTGCACTTCCCTAGACTCGACTCCATGACCAAGGTGAATCTCGAAACCAATTACGGACCGATCGTGCTCGAGTTGGACGACCAGGCCGCGCCGAACACGGTCGCCAACTTCGTGAACTACGTGAACTCGGGCCATTACGCCGGCACCGTGTTCCACCGCGTCATCCCCGGTTTCATGGTGCAGGGCGGCGGCTTCGAACCCGGCCTGAAGCAGAAGCCGACGCAGGCGCCGATCCAGAACGAGGCCACCAACGGCCTGAAGAACGACAAGTACACCGTGGCGATGGCCCGCACCAACGACCCGCACTCGGCCACCGCCCAGTTCTTCATCAACATCTCCGACAACGCCTTCCTCAACCACACCGCCCCCCAGGGCCAGGGCTGGGGCTACGCCGTCTTCGGCAAGGTCACCGACGGCACCGAGGTAGTCGACAAGATCGCCGCCGTCACCACCGGCAGCGCGGGCCCCCACCAGGACGTCCCCGTCGACGACGTCATCATCGAATCCGCTTCTGTCGCCTAGTTCTTCGACGCAGCGTGCCGGGCCGCCACCGAATTCATCGGTGGCGGCCCGTTTTTCGATCGGCTCCCAGAATGCGATTACGGCCGTCGAGTCGTCGCCGATGCGCTCGTGAAGGTGTCGCGGGGCACGGGGTACGGTGTCTCGACTGATCAAAGTTCTTGGGGGAATACGTGAAAGACCTTCTTTACTCGGTGCTGGGCGTAGTGTTCGGCGCCTTCCTCGTCTTCGGCGGAATCGTCACACTCAACAGTGGTGCCGACTGCGACGGCAAGGCCATGTCGGCGGGCCAGACCTGCGTGACGACCAGTAAGGGCTCGTCGGTGGAGCGTGACGCCGGCGAGCAAGAAGCCCAGAACAAACGCACCGGGTGGATGCTGATCGGCGGCGGCGCCGTGATGAGCATCGGCTCCGCGTTCTGGCTGCGGAGCAATCTCCGGTCGCGCCGGGCCCGCCGCGCCGCTACCGCACCCCAGGGCTACCCGCCCGTCGGCGGGCCGCCGCCCGCCCCCAATGGGCTGCCACAGGCGCAGGGCCACTGGCCACAGGGCGCACCCGCTCCGTACGGCGCGCCGCAAGCCCAGGGCCAGTGGCAGCAGGGACCTCCCGGATACGGCGCACCCGCCTACGCGCCGCACCCTCAGAATCAATCGCAGGCACCGCAACCAGGCGCCGGGTACAACCCGCACCCGAACTACCGGCGGTAACGGGTCGCACGCGATCAGACTTGGTCCAGCGAGTTCTCCGACCGCTACATTCTCGATCGGGCGACCGGGTCATACCGGACCGGCGACACGTTCACAGGAGCGGTCGATGCCTCGGCTCCCTTTCCCGCGGATATCGACCTCGGGAAAATGTGATCCGGACTGCGCGGACGGGCCGCCTCGGAGGGTTTCCGGGGCGGCCCGTTCGAGGTTCTGGTTACAGCGGCAGGACGTGGTGCTTGCGCGGGTTGCGCTGGATCTTCTTGTCCTGGAGCAGCTTCAGGGCCCGGCGGAGTTCGAGGCGGGTGGTGGCTGGTTCGATGATGGCGTCGATGAAGCCTCGTTCGGCGGCCACCCAGGGGGTGGCTACGTTTTCGTTGTAGAAGTTGATCAGGTTCTGGCGGATGGCGGCGCGCTGGTCTTCGGGGGCGGCGGCGATCTGGGCGGCGCCCAGGAGGCTGACGGCGCCCTCGGCGCCCATCACGGCGATGCGGGCGGTGGGCCAGGCGAGGTTGATGTCGGCGCCGAGCTGCTTGGAGCCCATCACCGCGTAGCCGCCGCCGTAGGACTTGCGGACCACCAGGGTGATCTTGGGGACCGAGGCCTCGACATAGGAGAACAGGAAGCGGCCGCCGCGCTTGATGACGCCGACCTTCTCCTGTTCGACGCCGGGCAGGAAGCCGGGGGTGTCGACGACGAAGATCAGCGGGATCTCGAAAGCGTCGCACAGGCGGACGAAGTGCGAGGCCTTGTCGGAGGCGCGGGCGTCGAGGGCGCCTGCCGCGGCCATCGGCTGGTTGGCGACGACACCGACGGTGCGGCCGTCGATACGGGCGTAACCGGTGATGATGTTCTGGCCGGTGTCGGCGCTGATCTCCTTGAACTCGCCGTCGTCGAAGATGCGCAGCAGGATGTCGTACATGTCGTAGCCGGCATTGTCGGAATCCGGCATGAACGTGTTCAGCTCGCGGTCGGAATCGGTGATCTCCGGCTCCAGACCGGGGTTCACCACCGGCGGCAGTTCCTGGCAGCTGCTCGGCATGTAACCCAGGTACTCGCGCACCCAGGTGAAAGCCGCTTCCTCGTCCTTGGCGACGTGGTGGATGTTGCCGTACTGGGCCTGCGTGCGCGCACCGCCGAGCTCCTCGAGGCTCACGTCCTCGCCGGTGACCTCTTTGATGATCTTCGGGCCGGTGACGAACATGTGCGCCGACTCGGTCGCGACCACCACATCGGTGCAGATCGGCTCGTACACCGCGCCACCGGCGCAGTTACCGAGGATCACCGACACCAGCGGAACCATGCCGGACAGCGGCTCGAGATTGGTCGCCATCCAGGCGTACCAGGCCAGCGAGCTGATCGCTTCCTGCACGCGCGCGCCACCGGAATCGTTGATGCCGACCAGCGGGATGCCGACCTTCGACGCGTACTGCATCAGACCGCACAGCTTGCGACCGAACGCCTCACCGACCGAACCGCCGTACACGGTCTGATCATGGGAGAACACCGCCACCGGGCGACCCTCGACCTTGCCGTGGCCCACGACGACGCCGTCACCGTAGAGGGCGGTCGGGTCGCCGGGCTTGCGCACCAGCGCACCGATCTCGACGAAGGTGCCGGGATCGAGCAGCTGGTTGATCCGGTCGCGGGCACTGGGAATGCCCTTGTGCGCCCGCTTCGCGATGCCCTTCTCACCAGCGGGCTCTTTGGCGAGCTCGAGCCGCTCGTGTAGATCGGCAAGCTTTTCGGCGGTCGTGCTCACTTACTTATTCTCCCTTAGCGGAAATCGCGGCCAGTTTGGCGGCGAGGTCGGCACCGATCTGGCCGATCCGCGGTTCGTCGACAATCTGCAGGTGGTCGCCGGGGATGCGGACCACTTCGAGGTTCGGAATGTACTCGTCCCAACCACCGTTGGGCTTGCGGTCCGCGAAACGCGGCTCGAGCTGGATCATGCCGTCGTGGTAGCGATCAGCCAGGTAGAGCACGGCGTCACCGTCGTACCGAGTCGGCTTCGCCTTCGCGAGATGACGGCTCTCGATCCACGAGGTGCGCTGGTGTTCGAGCACACCACCGGGGATTTTCGCACCGGTCAGCTTCACCAGGCTGGCGACGATGTCGTATTGCTCTTCGTCGTTGGCCTGGGCAAGTTCCTGGAGTTGCTCGTCGGGCAATTCGCCCTCGACCCCATAGGTGGTCTTGGCGAACTGCTGGTAGCGCTGGATACGGCGCACCCGCTCCTCGGGGCTGTTGTCCTCGCCCTCGACCGGAAGAGCCAGGTCGATCAGACCGACAACGCGCACGTCGGCGCCTTCTTCGCGAAGGAGCTGAGCGACCTGCAGGGACAGCACCGCACCGAGCGACCAGCCGTACAGCACGTACGGGCCGTTGCCCTGCAGCTTGCGCAATTCGGGCAGGTACTGGCGAGCACGTGCTTCGATATCGCCTTCTACCCGCTCGAATCCGTACATCGGGGTGTCCGCGGCGAGGCGCTTCAGCAGCGGCTCGTACACGAGGGTGTTGCCACCCGACGGATGGAACACGAACACCGGCACGGCATCCGAGCCCTCGGCACGCGCCCGCAGCGGACGCACGAAGCCGTCGACGTCGGCGCCACTGTCCTGCAGATTGCGCACGATTTCGGCGAGCTGTTCGATCGACTCGCAATCGAGCACGTCATCGACGGTGACCTCGGCCTTGACCCGCTCGGTGAGGCGGGCCGCCATCTTCTCGGCGACGTCCTCCTCGAGGATCGGCAAGGTGTTGTAGACACCACCGGGCGAAGTGCCGGTGACAACCGCCCAGGTGGCGTAGGCCAGGCGCTCAGCCGCATCACGTGGCGGAACGTTGTCCTCGTCACCGGCGGCGGCATCGGCGAAGTAGTCGATGTCGGCAACCACCGGCTCGGCAGCAGTCTGCTCCGAAGCCGATTCACCCGCAGTCGCTACGTCGGCGGCAGCGACCGGAGCAGCGACATCGGCCGGCGCGGCATCCGAAACCGGTTCGGTAGCAGCAGCTTCCGACGACAGCTCGGCTTCGGCCTTCTTCGCCACCGCCAGCGGATCCTCACCCGCGGCGATCGCGGCCCGAGCCGCCTCGACGAAGTTGGCGTCGACACCCAGCTCGACATCCTCACCGGCGGCCTTGGCGGCAGCCTGCTTCTCCGCCATCGCCGCGACCTCGTCGCGATGCTCGATCGCGTAGCGCAGCACCTTCGACACCTCGTTGAGGCTGGCGTCGCGCACCGCGGAGATCTGCAGCTGCGGGATGTCGAATTCGTATTCGACGCGGTTCTTGATGCGCATGGCCATCAGCGAATCGAGGCCGAGCTCCATCAGCGGGATCTCCATCGGGAGGTCCTCGACGGCGTAACCCATGGATTCGGCGACGATGACGCACAACCGCTGCTCGATGGTCTCGCCGCTGTCGGCGCTCCAGCGGTCACCGGTGGCGATGGCGATCTCGGCGGCGGTGGGCTCTGGCGCGGCAGCCGGAATCGCTACGGCGGCAACCGGTTCGGGCAGCGCCGCACCGGAGGTGACGACCGCGTCGAACAGCAGGGTGAACCCGGTGCCGGACTTGGCGTGCACCTGGACCGACGCGCCACCGAGGTGCGGAGTCAACGTGGTGGTGAGCGTGCCCGCGGTGGGCAGGGCAGCGTGCGGATGGGACACCGAGACCGCGACATCGGAGAGAACCTGGGCGGCAGCGGCTTTCACCAGCGCGGCCAGGTTGCTCACCGAAGTGGCCTGAACCTCCCAGGCGTGACGGCCGTCCGGCATGGCCACGTGCGCGCCGGGCACGCGAGTGTTCCCGCCGCCCGAGGTCATCGAGACCTTGGGCCAGTACTCCTTGCGCACGAACGCGGTTCGCGGCACATCGGCGTAATCACCTTCGGGCAGCAGCGAACTCAGGTTCACGGCATGGCCGTGCACGTAGAGCTGGGCGAGCGCGCCGATCACACCGGCGGACTCGTCTTCCTTGCGCTTGAGCGTGGGAATGAGCTGCGCGTCGTGCACGCCCGCCGCGAACGTGGTGCCCAGAACCTGCATCAGCGCAACGGAATTGGGCGCCAGTTCGAGGAAGGTGGTGTGCCCGGAGTCGACGGCGGCCTTCACCGCGTTGGTGAACCACACGCTGTGGCGCAGGTTCTTCACCCAGTAGGGCTCGTCGTGGATCGGATCGGAACCGGGCTTGAAGTACAGCCCCTCGTGCACGGTGGAGTACAGACCGGTCTTCAGCGAGGTCGGCTCGATGCCCGCCAGTTCCGCGGCGAGTTCGCCGAGCAGCGGGTCCATCTGGGAGGTGTGGCCCGCGCCGCGGGTCGGCAGGATGCGGGCGAACTTGCCCATCGCCTCGACCTCGGCGACGATCTGCTCCACCTGCTCACGCGGACCGCCGATGACGGTGTTGGTCGGCGCGGCGTACACCGCGCACTCCACGTCGGGGTACTTCGGCAGCAGCAGCGCCACGTCGTGGGCGCTGAGTTCGACCAGTGCCATATTGCGCACTTCGTCGTCGGTGAGCATCTGCTCGCCCTCGCCCATCAGGCGCGAGCGGGCGCAGATCACGCGCACCGCGTCTTCGATCGTCAGGCCACCGGCGATGTAGGAGCCGGCCACCTCACCCATCGAATGACCGACCACCGCAGCCGGTTCCGCGCCGTGCGCGCGCAACAACGCGGCGAGGCCGAGCTGGATGGTGAAGATGCCGACCTGGCAGGTGCCGACGTCGTAGTCCTGCTCGTCGTCGAGGAACATCTCGCGGATCGAGTAACCCGCTTCGTCCTGCACGAGCTCGTCGACCTCGTCGACGGTCTTGCGGAAGATCGCGTTCTCGCCGTAGAGCTGCTTGGCCATCTTGCGATGCTGGGAACCGAAACCGGAGAACACCCAGATCGGACCGTTGGACGCGGGCGAATCGGCGGTGAACACACCGGCGCCCGGCTTGCCCTCGGCGATGGCGCGCAGGCCCGCGACGGCCTCTTCGCGGGTCTTGGCCACCACTACGCCACGCGAACGCTGGTGGCTGCGCTTGGCCAGCGAGCGGGCGACATCGGTCAGCGCGACATCGGCGCCCGCGCCTTCCAGCCAGTCGGCCAGCTCGGCGGCGGCCCGCTTACGACGCGACGGCAGGTAGGCGGAAACGGCAAGGACCACGGGCAGCGGCTCGTCGCGCTCGCCGTCCCACTCGACGAACGGCGGCACCGGCTCGACCGCGGCCTCGGTGATCGCGACGGCCTCGGCGACCACGTCGGTGGTCTCCTCGCCCTCGATCTCCTCGGCGGCGACCTGCTCAGAGGTGACGTCCTCGACGACCGGGGCCGTGGGCACGTACTCCTGGAGCACCATGTGCGCGTTGGTGCCACCGAAACCGAAGCCGGAGATGCCGACGGTCGCGACGCCGCTGTAGCGCGGGTACTCGGTGGCCTCGTCGACGACCTTGAGGTTGGCCTGCTCGAACGGGATGTAGGGGCTCGGGCCCGCGTAGTTGATGTTCGGCGGAATCACGTTGTGCTGGAACGACATCAGCACCTTCGCGAGAGCCGGCACGCCCGCGCCCGACTCGAGGTGGCCGAAGTTGGTCTTGGCCGAACCGAGCAGGGCGGGCTTGTCCGCGTCACGGCCGCGACCGATCACCCGGGCCAGCGCCTCGGCTTCGATCGGGTCGCCGATCGGCGTGCCGGTGCCGTGCGCCTCGATGTAGTCGACGGTGTTGGGGACGATGCCCGCATCGCGGTAGGCGGCGCGCAGAACATCGGCCTGCGCGTCGGGGTTGGGCGCGAACAGCCCGTTGGAGCGGCCGTCGGAATTCACCGCGGAACCCTTGATGACGCCCAGGATGTTGTCGCCGTCCCGCTCGGCGTCGGCCAGGCGCTTGAGCACGACCATGCCCGCGCCCTCGGAGCGAACCATGCCGTCGGCGTCGGAGGAGAACGCCTTGATGTGCCCGTCCTTGGCGACGGCGCCGTTCTGGTCGAAACCGAGGGTGATGACCGGGGCCAGGATCATGTTCACGCCACCGGCGAGCGCCACCTCGGCCTCACCGCTGCGCAGCGCGCGCACGGCCTGGTGCACCGCCACGATGGTCGACGAGCAGGCGGTGTCGACGGTGACCGAAGGGCCACGGAAGTCGTAGAAGTAGGAGACACGGTTGGCGATGATGCCGGTCGAGCCGCCGAGCAGCGCGTATCCGCGCGATGAGGCGGGCGCATCGGGATCGGTGTCGCCGAGACCGAGCGAGGCGATCATCTGGAAATCGTTGGTGGACGAGCCGACGAACACGCCGACCTGACCGCCTTTGAGGTCGCTGGCCGGGATGCGCGCGTGCTCGAGCGCCTCCCAGGTGAGCTCCATCATCAACCGCTGCTGCGGGTCGACCTGCTCGACCTCGATCGGCGACATCGCGAAGAACTCGGCGTCGAAGCCCTTGATGACGTCCTGGTCCAGGTAGCCGCCGAGGGTGTTGGCCTGATCGATGGACTTGGCCACCGACGGGTCGGTCAGGAACTCCGACCAGCGACCCTCGGGCAGCTCACGGATCGCGTCACCGCGACCGATGATGAACTCCCAGGTCGACTCGGGCGTGGTGCCCGCACCCGGCAGACGCGTGGACAGACCGACCACCGCGACGTCGTGCCCCTCGGAAGGCGCGAACGCGGCCGTGTACTCCGAGGAATCCTCGGGCTCAGGCTCCGGCTCACCGTTGACGATGATCTCGGCCAGCGACGCGATCGTCGGATGCTGGTAGATCACCGTCGGGGCGAGAGCGACCCCGGTGTGGTCCTCGATGTCACCACCGAGGGCGAGAGCATCGCGCGAAGCGAGCCCGAACTCCTCCATCGGCCGGTCGACGGTGATCGCGTCGACAGACTGCCCGGTCGCGTCGGCGACCCAGCGGCGCAGCCATTCGCGCAGCTCGGCTACCGAGAGATCGTTCGTCTCGGCAGGGACGTCAGGGTTCGGGGTGGGCGTGCCCTCGTTGTTAGCCATCAATTCCTCAAGCTACCTGTCTGCGTACAGGGCGCGCCGTGGAATGACGCCCGGCCTGCATCGCACACCGGACGTCACCTCCTTTTCGGACGTGCCGAATTACTCTTCCGGTGCATCGGGGAAAGCCTGCTGGGTGTAACCACCGCGCAGCGTTCCCTCGAGGTAGGCGGCCTTGCAGGCGCGCCGGGCGATCTTGCCGCTGGAGGTCCGCGGGATGGAACCCGCGGGGACCAGCAGGATGTCACGAGCGGTCACACCATGACGCATCGAGACCGCGGCACGCACCGCGTCGGCGATCGGGCCGGGATCGGCCTTACCGGCGCCGGGGCCACGTTCGGCCACGACCACCAGCTGCTCGGACGCGTCGTCGACGTCGAACTTCAGGCCGGAATGGCTGTCGGCGGCGAAGACCTCGGCGGGCAGCTGGTTGGCAGGCACCGCGAAGGCCGCGACGAAACCGGGACGCAGCGCCTTGGAGGCCTCCTGTGCGGAGTACTCCAGGTCCTGCGGGTAGTGGTTGCGACCGTCGACGATCACCAGGTCCTTCACGCGACCGGTGATGTAGAGCTCACCCTCGAAGTACACGCCGAAGTCGCCGGTGCGCATCCAGTCGGCATCGGGATCGGTGCCGTCGGTGTGCCCACCTTCGATGGGCTCGGTGACCTTGTTGCGGAACGCCTTGGTGGACTCGGCGGGGCGACCCCAGTAACCGATGCCCATGTTGTTGCCGTGCAGCCAGATCTCGCCGACCTGACCGTCGGGCAGCTCGCGACCCTGCGCGGTGTCCGCCGATTCGGGATCGATGATCGCGGCCCACTGCGACAGCCCGACGTAACCACACGACACCTGCGCGATGGCGGTCTCGTCGGACTGGTCGACGCGCACCATGCGGCCCGCGTTGAGCTCGTTGCGGTCGACATAGACGTACTTGGCCTCGTCCTCGGCGCGAGTGGCCGAGACGAACAACGTGGCCTCGGCCATGCCGTAGCAGGGCTTGATCGCGGTCTTGGGCAGACCGTACGGCGCGAACGCCTCGTTGAACTTCTTCATCGAGGAGACCGTCACCGGCTCGGACCCGTTGATCAGGCCGATCACGTTCGACAGGTCCAGCGACTCGCCCGCCTTGGGCACACCACGCGCGGCGGCGTGCTCGAACGCGAAGTTCGGCGCGGCCGCGAACGTGCCCGCACCGTCGGAGACGGCGGCCAGCTCGTTGATCCAGCGCGAGGGGCGACGCACGAACGCACTCGGCGACATGATGGTGATGAACTTGCCGCCGACCGCGGGCAGGATCACCGTGAGCAGGCCCATGTCGTGGAACAGCGGGAGCCAGGTGACGCCGCGCGAGTTCTCGTTCATGTTCAGCGAGTTGATCATCTGCAGCAGGTTGGTGCCGACCGCGCGGTGGGTGATCTCCACACCGGCGGGCACCCGGGTGGAACCCGAGGTGTACTGCAGGTAGGCGATGTCGTCGATCGCGGTGTCGGGGCGCACCCAGGAGTCACCGAGGGTGTCCGGGATCGCGTCGACGGCGATGATGCGCGGGCGCTGCGCGGCGGGCAGCGAGCGGAAGAACTGGCGCACACCGGCGGCCGAGGAGGTCGCGGTGAGGATCGCCGAGGGCTCACAGTCACCGAGGACGGCGTGCAGGCGGTCGGTGTGACCCGGCTCGTCGGGATCGAACAGCGGCACCGAGATGGTGCCGGCGTAGATCGCCGCGAAGAAGGAGATCACGTAATCCAGGCCTTGCGGCGCGAGGATCGCGACCCGGTCGCCCGGGTTGGTCACCTGTTGCAGGCGAGCGGCCACCGCGCGCAGCCGTACTCCGAACTCCTGCCAGGTCAGCTCGTGCACCTCGCCGTCGCGTTCCCGCGAATAGTCGATGTAGCGGTACGCGAGCGTATTCGCATCGTTACGGGTGTGCTTCTCGACGTGATCGACCAGGGTCCGACCCTCGGGAATGTTGATATTCCCGGTTGCGTCCAGGTAGTCGTCGAAAGTCTCTTCCATTCCTTCTTCTCCTTGCGAGGACGCGATGACAAGCTCTGCGGCCTCGACTCGCTATATCGCCACCGGCCGTCGAACTCACACGAACGTGCGTCGACAACCTGCGGATTTTCGAGCGGTCTGCGCGGTGACCGCTATCGGCTAGATGTTCTCAAACCAGAGTCATGTTACAGAGAGCCCCCGCTCAGTCCTCCCGCAGCAGCGGAATGACAGGCGCGAATGCGTCCATCTGGGTGGGGAAGATGCCCACATACGACATCGAAGTGAGTTGGCGCACACGCTTGACCTGTTCGGCGATTTCCTCGAACGTGCCGATCGCGATGTAGGGCGAGCTCAGGATTTCCTCGACGGTCAGTTCGACGTCGACTTCGAGGTCGGGATGCAGGCCGCGTTCGATCGCGCGCAGCGCCATCTCGGCGGTCTTCTCCCGGTCGTCGGTGATGACGATGGCGGTGATGGCCCAGTTCAGTTCGATATCGGCGAACCGGTCACCGGCAGCGGCCTTGACGATGTTGACCTTCTCGATCGTCTTCTCGAGGGTAATGCCCGAGAGCAGGCCCTTGCCGTTCTTGGTGGTCTGCGGGACGACCGAGACGATATCGGCGTGCTTGGCCGCCAGCGCCAGCATCTTCGGACCGCCGCCACCGGTACACAGCGGCGGGCGCGGGCCCTGCCGAGGTCGCGGCGTGCCCTTGATGCCGCGCACCTGGTAGTGCTTGCCCTCGAAATTGCACTCCTGGCCGCGCAGCAGCGTGTCCAGGATGGTCAGCGACTCGTCGAGCTTCTCCAGCCGGATGCCGGGACGCTCGAACGCGATGCCCGCGTTGTCGAACTCTTCCTTGATCCAGCCCGCGCCGACGCCGACCTCGAGGCGCCCCTTGGACAGGACGTCGAGGGTGGCCAGCTCCTTGGCGACCACGACCGGATGACGTAAACCATTGGCCAGCACCGAGGTGCCGAGGCGGATCTTGGAGGTGGCCTGCGTGAGTGCGCCCAGCGCGGCGATCGGGCCGATCTGATCGCCCAGGTGATCAGGAACGAAGAAGGTGTCGTAACCCATCTCTTCGGCTTCCTGCGCCGTCTGAACGAACTTGCGCGCGCCACCTTCCTGCTTGTTGCCCTCTCCGGCCGCTCCGAAGCGGAACGGACGCAGCGGCGTACCCAGCGCGGTCAACTCACCGACGGGTGCGGCAGCTTCGGTCATGAACTCTTCGCTCCTGGCTGGTGTGTACTCGGGCGCAATTCCCAGCGCACTTTACAGCGTGTGAGCGATCCGGCGTGCGGATGTCACAGCGAGGCATGATCCATGGCAATCACGCCCCCACTGTGACTGTGACAACTCCGTCAGGAATGGGGCGGATGTGGCGCGTTCTCGATGAGCCCCGCGGCCCAATTCACCGTCCATTGAGTGGCCGTTGTGCCGTTGCCGTCCACCGTGTTCGAGGCGTACAGCGCGTGCACCGGGTTGCCCGCCGAGCGGATCAGCGCCGCGAGACTGCCCAGCGCGTTGGCCGGATTGAGCGCCTGGCGCGGCGCGTCGCAGATCATGTCGCCGGGCGCGCAGAGGGAGTTCACCTTCGGTGCCAGCGTGCCGAAACCGCCGGGCCGCGGCCCGGTCATGCTGATGCCTGGCACGTTGACGCCCTTGAGCGCCACCTCGGCGCCCTCGCCGGCGGGCGGCGGATCACCGATCTCGGTGGGCTGCCCCGGGCCGGTCGCGGTGCGGCGGCCGTCGGCGATCACTGTCACGCCGAGCACGTTGGCCTCCGGGATCGGGCCGTTGCCCGCGCCGATCTGGGCGGCCACGTCACCGGCGATCACCGCGCCCTGGGAGAAGCCCGCGATGACGAAGTTCGTCAACGGGCATTCCTTGTGGCGCTGAGCCAGCACGTCGGTAGCGCGCGCGGTGCCTTCGGTGCGGCTGTTGTTGTAGGAAGCCTGACCGTCGGGCGGGAACGCGATCGGGTTCGAGAACTGCGCCACGTACGGAACCGTGTACACCTCGAGCCGGTTGTCGGGGAACTGCGCGCGCAGTGGCCCGGACACGCTGAGCATCAACGAGATCGGGTTCGCCTGCGGGTTGTACGGATCGTCGGCGCTCGACGACTCCCAGGTGCCCGGGATCGAGAGCAGCATCACATCGGGGCAATCGGCCGACTGCGACGTCGGCGGCGGCGGGCCGGGCGGCGTCGGCCCCGGCTCCTTCAACCGGCCCGCGAGCAGGTACCAGAGCAGCACGATGACGATGATCGCCAGCACGAGCAGCGCCAGCACGGTCAAGCACCCCGCAGGCCAGAACCTGCGGGTGCGTCGCGTCGGTCGGGGCGTCACTAGCAGTAGGTGGAGTTCGCGGCAGCGATGTAGATCTGTGCTGCCTTGTTGACGTCCATCTTCGAGGCGTCGAAGGACGGGTCGGTGCCCGCCATCGCCGCGACGAAGGTGGCCACGTCGGCGTCACTGGCACCGGTGCCCTTGGTGGAACAGATGTAGGTCGCCGTGGTGATCGCGGTCGTCTGGTCGCCCGGGGTGATCCCGTTCTTGGCCAGCTCGTCCAGGAACGCCTTGTCCTTGCCGGTCGCGGGTGCGGCGGCGCTGGTCTGCGGGAGGGGCGTCGGCTCCTCGGCGGGCGCACTGGTCTCCGGCGCGGTGCTCGACGGGGCCTCGGCCGGCGGCTCGATGACCACGGGCGGCGTCGTCGTCGACTTCGCGGCCGCGCTGGTGGACAGGGTGGGCGTCTGCGACGCGGTCGAGTCGTTGCCGCCGCAGGCGGACAACAGGGCGACGGCAGCCAGGGCCGCGACCGATCCGGCTACCGTGCCAGGGATCCGATGCATGAAGATGTCTTTCCTCGATCGTTCGTCAGGGAAGCGGTCGCAGACCAGGCTAGCCGGAGGATCGGCGCTGCCGGGCACTGCGCGGCGAAGCTCAGAGAGTTCTCAGCCCGAGATCACACCCCGTGGACTTCGGATTTGCCGTCTCGCACCACGATGAACCCGGTCTGAAAGTTCTGCTGGATTCCGCCGGGAACGGTGAACTCGTCGCTCACCGGATACCCGAGCCTGCCGTTCTCGAACCCCTGCGCGCCCCAGGCGTCGGCGAGCGCGCCGTTGCGCACCGACCAGGCGCCCGAGAGCGGGCTCCAATAGATGTTGCCGCCCTCGAACCGGCTGAATCGGCCGAGATCCTTCAGCGGCGCCTCCTCGGCGACCGGGAAACCGAGCGGGCTGTTCTCGAAGCCGAGCTGGCTGTACTTGTCCAGGACGAAGCCCTGCACCCGGTGTGCGCCGGTGGCCGGGCTGTAGAACATCGGACCGTGTTCGAAGGCCTGTACCGAGCCGTCACGGCTGGGTGTGCGCGCCTCGGCGGCCACCGGGTAACCGGCGGGACCGCCCTCGAAACCCTGCTTGCCCCACTCCTCGAGGAACGCGCCGCGCATCACCTGCGCGCCGGTCTGCGGGGTCCAATAGATCGAGCCGCCTTCGAAGGTCTGCATGCGCCCACGCCCGTCGGGCAGGCCGTGCTCGTCGCCGGTGGGCATGCCGAGCGGCGAGGCCGGTCCGCCGATACCGGCGTAGGTGCCGCCGATGCGCCCGCCCACCGCGTGCGTGCCCGCCGCCGCGGAATGGAACACCCGGCCGTTCGGGAAGTCCTGCACCATTCCGGTGCCCGCCGGGTATTCGGCGGTGAGGCAGTTACCCAGCCAGTTCGCCGCCTGCGCCACCCCGGCGATCGCCCCGCCCAGCGTGCAGGTGGCGCCGCCGGGATCGGTCCCGAGCGCCGCGGCGGCCTGCGACCACGACTGACGCATCTCGAAATCCCAGTACGGCCAGGTATGGGTGCCCGCGGGCCGATAGTTCGCCTGCACCGGGATCGCCAGCTTCTCCAGCTTGGCGACGAAATTCTGGGTCGACAGGCGCGAGAGGATCTCCAGGCCGGTACCCGCCCAGTTCTCGCTCATCAACGGCACTTCGCCGAGCTGATCGTGCGAGCCGGCCAGGCCGCTGCCGCTGGAGACGTACATGCTCACGCCTTTGAGCTTGTCGGCCAGCAGGTACGGGTCGTGCGCCTCCCATTCGGGGCTGCCGGGCGGGCCCCACATCGCGCCCGCGTCGAAACCGCCCGCGTCCTTGTTGGCGAAGGTGATCGCCTGCGGCATGCCGAGTGTCGTCGTGGTGAGCAGGCCCGAGTACGAGGCCACGTATTTCATCAGCCCCGGATTGCGGCCCGCGAGGTTCATCGCCGCCGTGCCGCCCATCGAAAGTCCCTGTACGCCACGCACATCCGTGGTTCGCCAGTCACGTTCCAGGATCGGCGGGAGTTCCTTGGTCAGGAAGGTCTCCCACTTGTAGGTGAAGCCGTTGTCGGGCGCGAGCCAGTCGGAGTACCAGCTCGACTGACCACCCACCGGCAGCACCACATTGACGTTCTTGTCGGCGTAGAAACCCTCGGCGTCGGCGTCTTTGGTCCAGCCGTTCTCGTCGTCCTGCGCGCGCAGACCGTCGAGCATGAGCATCATCGGGAACTTCGCGTCGGGGCGCACATTCCAGTCCCGCGCCAACAGCATCTGCACCTGGATCGGGGTCTTCATGGCGGCCGAGTACACCCACAGCGCCACCCGCCGATCCGAGAGCCAGTCCACCCGCTGCACCGCCGACACCGCGGGTTGCGCCTGCGCCGGAACGGCGACAGTTGGCGCGAGCAGCGCCGCCGCCATGGCCGCGATGCCGAGGATCCGCCGCATCGGCGCTGAAACACTATGAACCGAGACACGATGTTTCATCACACGCGACCCTCCTCATCCCGGAATTGGGACACAGCATCACCGTCGGTTGTACCGCAATAATGAGCGATAACTGGGGAGGACACGCGAGCCGCGTGCGCAGCAAAAAGACCGGCTCACCCTGGGGGTGAGCCGGTCTTCGAGTTGTTGCTGAGCGGAAACTACTAGGCGCCCAGTGCATTCAGGATGTGCGGACGCGCCTTCCACAGCTCGTCTTCCCAGTACTTCCACGAGTGGGTACCGGCGGCACCGACGTCGTAGACGGCGTTGATGCCGAGGGTGTTGAGGCGACGCTGGAACGCGAGCGTGCTCACGAACGAGATGGCCTCGATACCCATCGCGTTGGCGGTGTTGTAGGCACCGCCGAGGCCGGCCGGCTTGTCGTGCTGGGCGGGCAGGCCGTTGGCCGAGGAGATGAACAGCGGCAGGCCGCGCAGCTCGGGGGCGAACACCATCGGGTCCATCCGCAGCCACGCCGAGCTCCACGGCGCGGCCATGGCGTCGACGTTGAAACGGCCCGCGTCGAGCATCATCACGCGGATGGCCTCACGCATGCCGGGGGCACCCCAGTTCAGCGGGCCCGAGAGCGAGGACGCGTGCTTGAACTGATCGCGGTTCAGCGCGGCGAGGCGCAGCGCGGCCGGACCCGACATCGACAGGCCGAGCACCGCGTTGTTCGAGCGGGACACGCCGTAGCCCTCGAGGAAGGCCGGGAGCTCTTCGGTCAGGAAGGTCTCCCACTTGTAGGTGGTCTTCTGGCCGTTGGTGTTGCTGGCGGCGGTCCAGTCGGCGTACCAGCTGGACTGGCCACCGACCGGCATCACCAGGGTGACGTTGTCGTTGCTGAACTGCTGCATCGCGTTGGTCTCGAACGACCAGGCGTTGCGGTCGTCACGGGCGCGAAGGCCGTCGAGCAGGTAGAGCGCGGCGTTGCCGCCGTTGCGCGCCCACTGCACCTGGACCTTCACCGGGCCCATCTTCGAGGGCACCATGAGTTCTTCGTAGCCACCGGCCGGTGCGCGCAACACGGGTGCCGACACCGATGGTGCGGCAAGCGCGGTCGGGGCCGCTCCCGCGGCGATCGGCAGCACAAGGGCTGCAGCGCCGACAGCTAGAATTCGATTACGCCAACCACGAGATGCCGGCGCGACGGCCTTGCCGAAACGCATGTGAATTCCGCTCTCTTTCTGCTGTTATGGCATGCCAGCCTCGTCTGCCGTCCTCGACGCGGCCCCGACAGCCCGGTCGATCAGACGGATGAAACAACGATCTGGTCACACTTACGCTCGCTGGAGGATATTCCACGCACGAATTAACTGCAAGGCCAACAGAAGTCGGCTGTGAAATGCCCGTATGGGCGGCGTGTCGGGCTGGCCCGATCAACCCTGGTAGACGGACGTGGCGAGGGGTCAGCGGGAGAAAAGAAACGCCCGGCGCAGTTATGCGCCGGGCGTTTCCGGAGATCGGCTAGCCGATGTTGTTCGACAAATCCGGGATCATCCGCAGTGCTTCGTCATTCCAGTTGTTCCAGGCGTGGATGCCGAAGGCCGGGAAAGAGTAGGTGACGTTACGGGCGCCCAGCGTCGCCATCCTGACTTCGAAAGCCTTGGTGTTGGCCAGCGCCAAGGCTTCCAGCGCCATCCCGTTGACGGTGCCCATGTTCGGGCCGTCGGTACTCGTCGGCAAGCCTGAGCCGGCCGCTATCCACAGCCGGGTGTTGTTGCCCACCAGGTTGGGGGCGAACACGAACGGGTCCATCCGCAGCCACTGTGGGCCCCACGGCGGTGCCATGGAGTCCACGTTGTAGCCGCCCGCGTCGAGCATCGCGAGCCGGATGGCCTCGCGCATGCCGGGGGCCGAGATGTTCAGGTACCCCGAATACGCACCGGCGAAGGAGAATTGGTCCGGGTGGTAGGCGGCCAGCGTCAGCGCGGCCGAGCCGCCCATCGACAGGCCGAACACGCCGTTGCGGAAGCGGTTGAAGCCGAGGCGGTCGGCGAGCGCATTGCGCAGATCGCCGGTGAGGAACGATTCCCACTGATAGCGGTAGCTCTTGCCCGGTCCACCGGCCAGCGCGTTGCCCGCGCCGGAACCCGACGACGGCGCACCGTTGCCCGCGATACCGAAGAAATCGCTCGGCGCGTTCCAGTCGGCGTAGAAGCTCGACATGCCGCCGACGGGCATCACCACATTGATATTCGCCGCGGCGAGCGCGTTGGGGATATCGGTTTCGATCTCCCAGCCGTTGAGCGTCTCCGGTGCGCGCATGCCGTCGAGGACGTAGACGACACGGTTGGTATTGCCGTCGGCGGCGCGCAGCACGCGCGACTTGATCGGACCCATCCCGGAATCGACCCAGAAATCGAAGGCGTTGCCGTTGAAGCCGGCCGAGGCGGGGGCGATTCCTCCGGTGACGGCCGTCGCGATCGGAACGAGCAGAGCCATGGATACGCCCGCGGCCCAGCGCCGAGCCCACGAACCAGGGGCTGCGGTCTTCACGGGCCTACGCTTGCGGCGCAGTGTTCGCATTCGACTAGACCTTTCTCGCAGACCGAACGCGCAAATCCCGAGCTACGCAGTCGGATCCCTCATCGGACGTCGAGAGAAACCAATCCAGGGCAAAACGGACGATTCAACCTCGACGCATGCTCACTGTGTATAAATCGGTGACGAATGGTCTACATGTTGCTGGAAAGTGACCCAGAGCACAACTCCCGGTGATCTGTCGCACATGATTCGTCACCGCCTGTGGCTCGGATCGTGACGAAAACGAAGAAAACCGCCCGGCGCTGACGAGGCACCGGGCGGTTTTCGGGTCGAGCTGGAGTGACTAGCCGATGTTCGCGGACAGGTCCGGGATCATGCGGTTGACTTCGGTCTCCCAGTTGCGCCAGTTGTGCACGCCGGTGATCGGGAAGTCGAAGTGGGCGTTGCCGCCACCGAGGGTGGCCATCCGGACCTGGAACGCGCGGCTGTTCACCATCGCGAGCAGCTCCAGCGGGACGCCCTGGACGATCTCCATCGGGTTGGACACGTCACCGGCGCCGGGGATACCGCTGGCCGCGGAGACCCAGATGCGGGTGCCGTTGCCGACCAGGCGCGGGGCGAAGACGAACGGGTCCATGTGGAACCACTGCTGGCCCCACGGCGGCGCCATCGCGTCGATGTTGAACGCGCCCGCCGAGACCATCGCCACGCGCATGGCTTCACGCATACCGGGCGCCGAGATGTTCAGGTACCCGGAGAACGAGCCCGCGAAGCTGAACTGGTCGGGGTGGTAGGCGGCCAGCGTCAGCGCGGCGGAGCCACCCATCGACAGACCGAACACGCCGTTGTTGTTGGGGTTGAAGCCCAAGCGCGCCGACAGCGCGTTGCGCAGGTGGCTCGTGAGGAAGGTTTCCCACTTGTAGGTGTTCTTCTTGCCCGCCACCTGGGTGGGCGCGACCGACGAACCGGTCATCGCCGAACCGGTCGCCGCCGAACCGGTGGAGCTACCACCCGAACCGGCGTCGAGGCCGAAGAAGCTGCTCGGCGCGTTCCAGTCGGCATAGAAGCTGGACTGGCCACCGACCGGCATCACGACGTTGATGTTGGCGTCCATCAGCGCGCGGGCGACATTGGTGTCTTTCTCCCAGCCGCTGAGGTCGTCGCCCGCACGCATACCGTCGAGCGCGTACACGACCCGATTGGTGTTGCCATCGGCCGCGCGGAAGATCCGCGACTTGATCGGGCCCATCTCCGAGTCGACCCAGAAGTCGAAACCTGTGGGATCGAAGGCCGCCGTCGCGGTGCCGGTGGGACCGGCCACAGCCGCACCGATCGGCAGCACTACAGCCAGGGAGAGAAGCACCGATCGTTTGAGCCAGCCGGCTCCCCGGGCTCTGAGACGTCCGCCACGCATTCTGTTATGGGCCTTTCCTCATGCGGTTCGCGCGGAACCGCGGTTGCAATGACCGCCGACTAGTTACCGGCACACCAGTGCGCCGACGGGCCGTTCCTCCAGTGACCATATCGCTACATACATAGCTTGGCGTTACCGAAAAGTGATTTAGCGGCGAACACCACTAAATAAGGCCTGGCCAGCCGGTGTGTGTCATAGGTCGACGGGTATCGATACCGACCGGCCGGGCCTGTTCAGCGTGGGGGCTCGGGGAAAGGATCAACCAGCCCACAACGCTGGATCTCGTACTTGGGCACCCGGTCGATCCGGTATTTCGAGAAGGCGAGGGCATTGCGGAAGTTGTGCTTGAACCGGTCCAGGGTGAGCGGTTCGCGCACAGAGATCATCAGCGCCTGGGTCTGCGGGCACGACATCGCCGTGCGCGCCTGGGTGACCCATTTCTCGTCCATGTACCAGGGCATCCACGGGTGGATGTCGACCATGCCCGAGTCCGCCACGACCCAGTCCGGCAGCAGGCTCTTGTCGTGGCCGATGCGGCCGTCGGCGAGCCGGTCCGAGTGCGCGGCCAGCGGGTAGGCCAGGCCCATCGGGTCGATCACGCGGACGTCCAGCGGCACGTTCATGCTCGTCATGCCCAGGTTCAGGAAGTAGACCGTGTGCCCGGAACCCTCCTCGGGGATCGGCTCCGGCGGCGGGTCGAGGTACCAGAACGTGAACGCGGGCGAGTTCAGCAGCAGGCCGCCCTTGGGGTTGGCGGCGATGTCGTTGACCATGGCCCGCATACGCGGGTAGTCGAGGTAGTCCTCGGCGAGGATCGGGTGGTCGCGGCCGGTGTTGAGGACGTAGTAGATGCGCTCGTCGACGATGCCCGACGAGCGGATCTTCGTGCCGGTCGTGATCGCCGTCGTGTTCGACGCGTACAGCGACCAGCCCGCGGTGCCGAGCAGCGCGATCAACAGCAGTCCGACAGACCAGTCGCTGCGCCGCGATCGCATCGGAATCGGGACCACGGCCACCGGCAACAGCAGCAGGAACAGCTGGGTGAGCAGCATCCGCCCGTGCATGAAGTCGCCGCCGACGCGCACCGCGTACACGGTGAGCAGCAGACCGCTGCCGAGCACCATCACCACGACCGCGCTCGGCGAACGCAGCCACGCACGCAGGCCAGCCACCGAGAACGGCGGCAGCGCGAAGCCGCGCGCGACCCCGGCCACCACACCGGCGATCAGCAGCACGAGCAGCGGAATCCACAGGTAGTACGGACCGACGAGGTCCCACAGGTAGATGGCGCCCTGCCCCCATTTGGCCCCGCCCGCGTCCTTGGCGACCGCGGTGTTCGGGTAGGGCAGGCCGTAGTAGCCCATCCGCCAGATCTGGTACCCCACCGGCACGATCCCGGCGACGAACACGATCAGCGCCCGCAGCGCGATCGGCCCGAACCGGAACGCGGGCATCGGCGCCAGGAAGATCATCCCGAGCGCGAGCACGCCGATCAGCGTGGCCTCGGGACGAACCAGCGGCGCGAGCCCGGCCAGGAACACCAGGCCCAACAGGCTCGGCACGCGGACGACGGCGGCCTGACTCCAGCGGATCATCAACCACCACAGCAGCCCGACCCAGCAGATCACCAGGCCGCTCTCCAGCCCGGAGGTCGCGTAGTCACGCGCGGGCGGCAGCGCGATGTAGACCAGCACACCGGCAGGGATCAGCAACTGACCGCTGGTTCCGCCCCACAGCCGCGCGGTGCCGAGCATCGCGAACACCACCGCGAGCACCGAGACCACCAGCGCCACCCCGAGCACCACGTACTCGAGGCGGGCCTGGGTAAGCCAGGAGAAGAACCAGACCAGGTAGGTCCACGCGGTGCTGGTGTTCGCCTCGACCCGCTCGTCGGCATTGAAGACCGGGCCGTTGCCCGCGAGCAGGTTGCGGACCGTGCGCAGCACGATCAGGCCGTCATCGGCGATCCAGCGCCGCTGCCACGCACCCACCGTGAACAGCACGGCGGTGATGACCACCCCACCGACGAAGATGGCGCGGGACAGAACCGAGGAACGCGCGTCAGGACGCGGCGACTCGTCGTCGCGTAGCTGCTCGTCTTCGGTTGAATCCTGCTCCGCTACCAACATCTCGTCAGGTGAGATAGACAGCGACACCTACCGCTCCGATCCAGGCAATAGCGAGGAACTGCAGGATGCGGTCCCCCAACGCGATCTCTTCGGGTTCACCGGCCTCGCCACCATCGACGTCGACCGCGTAACGCAGGATTGCGATGGTAAACGGGATCATCGAGATCGAGTACCACTGGGTGTCTCGAGCCGAGTCCTGCTGGAAGGCCCAGAGGCCGTAGAAGACCACGACCGCGGTGGCCGCGAGCGTCCAGATGAAGCGCAGGTAGGTCGGGGTGTAGTACTCGAGCGACTTGCGGATCTTGGCGCCGGTGTCGAGCGCGATCGCCAGTTCGGCGTACCGCTTGCCCGCGGCCATGAACAGCGAGCCGAACGCCATGATCAGCAGGAACCACTGCGACAGCGCGATTCCGGCCGCCGCGCCACCGGCGACGGCGCGCAGCAGGAAGCCCGAGGACACGATGCAGATATCGAGCACGGCCTGGTGCTTGAGCCCGAGGCAGTAGGCCAGCTGGATGCCGATGTAGATCGCCATCACCACAGCCAGGTGCCACGATGCCAGGAACGAACCGGCGATCGAACCGATCAGCAGCACCGCCGACAGCGCGTAAGCCAGGTTGACAGGAACGACGCCCGCCGCGATCGGCCGGAACCGCTTGGTCGGGTGCGCCCGGTCGGCGTCGACGTCGAGCGAGTCGTTGACCAGGTAGATGCCCGAGGCCGCCATGCAGAACACGATGAACGCGATCGCGACATGCACGAGCACGCCCGCGTCGCCCACCGCTTCCGGCCCTACGGCGAGCGGTGCGGCGAGCACCAGGACGTTCTTGACCCACTGACGTGGGCGCATGGCCTTGATGACACCACCGAGCAGCGTCTTCGGCGGGCCCTTCACAGCACCCTCGTCAAGGACGGCGGCGGACGGTTCTTCGCTCATCTGGGCCAAAGTTCTTTCAGTTGCGGTCACTGTCGGAGTCTCTTTTCGGCGGCTAGCACGGCAGCAGCCGACGCGGCCCCCAAAGCGGAACCGGCGATCACGTCGGAAGGGTAATGCACCCCGAGTACAACTCGGGACAGCAGCATCGGTGGGACGATCACCGCTGGCAAGGGTAGCCCGGTCAGCCGCCCGAGCAACACCGCCGCGGCCGTGGTGGACGTGGCGTGCGAGGACGGGAAGCTCAGCTTGCTCGGCGTCGACACGTTGACCTGCACCGACGGATCGTTGGGGCGCGGGCGGCGAACGATCCGCTTGATCACGATGGACGCGGCGTGCGCGCCGACCGCGCCGACCGCGACACCGGCCCACTGGCGGCGGCGCGGCTTGTCGACCAGCCAGCCCGCGGCGGCGATGCCGACCCAGCCGAGCGCGTGCTCGCCGAAGTGCGACATGCCGCGCGCGGCGGAGACGACGGCCGGGTTGCTGCCGATGGTGCCCTGCACGGCGTTGAGGATCGCGACCTCGACCGGGACCTCCACGTAGTCGCCGCTGCAATCGCAGCCGCCGCAGCAGCCTTCCTCGGCCAGCTCGAGCTCGGGCAGTTCGGTGTCGGTCACTTCGCGGTTCCGTTCAGGCCGAAGGTCTTCTCCCACGCCGCCGTGCTGGTGAGCTCGGCGTGCGCGGCCCGGTAGCGCTGCTGCATCTCCGGGAAGCGGGCGGTGAGTTCCTTGCGCAGGCGCATGGCTTCCTTGAGCAGGTCGCGGGCCTGGCGTGGGTCGCGCTTGCGGTAGACGACGCCGCGGCCGTCAGCGGTGGTCACGGTGACGCCGTCGACCTGCGAGAGCAGGTACCAGCGCGCGTCCAGCGTCGGCACGTTGAGCTGCGGCGTCTCGTAGGCGGCCGGATCGGCCTTGCGGAAGTTGTGCACCACGCCCTTGGCCAGGCGCGCGACCTTGGCGATGGGGTTGCCCGGTTCGCCGACCGCGCCGACGCCGTGGCGGTTGGCCAGCGGCAGTTCGGTGGACGAGGGCACGACCACGGCGTCCGGGAACTCCTTGCGCATGCCGTGGATCTTGCCCAGCGCGGTGGGGAGCAGGTCGAACAGACCCTCGGGACCGGCCAGGAAGTCGCGGATCGCCTCGTTCTGGATGGCGACCGTGGAGTACTCCAGGCACAGCAGGTGCTTGAGGGTGGCCTTGATCGTGTTCACGATCATCGGCTTGCCGTCGCCGGGCAGGTGCAGGGACGCGACCACGAGGCGGTTGCGCAGGTGGAAGTAGGCCTGCCAGTCGATGGCGTCGTCCTTGTCGGACCAGGCCATGTGCCAGACCGCCGCACCCGGCAGGGTGATGGTCGGGTAGCCGGCTTCGCGGGCGCGCAGACCGTACTCGACGTCGTCCCACTTGAGGAACAGCGGCAGCGGCTGACCGATCTGTTCGGCGACCTGACGCGGGATCACGCAGGTCCACCAGCCGTTGAAGTCGACGTCGATGCGTCGGTGCAGCAGCTTGGAGTTGTCGCGGTCCTTGAGCGGGTACTTCGAGAAGTCGTGGTCGTATTCGACATTCGGCGCCGAGGACCACATGAAGATCCCGCGATCGACGACCTCGCCCATGCTGTGCAGGTGCGAACGCTCCTGCAGGTTCAGCATCTGCCCGCCGACCAGCAGCGGCGACTTCGCGAATCGGGAGAACGCGAGGGCACGCAGGATGGAGTCGGGCTCGATCTCGATGTCGTCGTCCATGTAGACGATGTACTCGGCGTCGGTCTTGAGCGCCTCGTACATGACCCGGCTGTATCCGCCGGAACCACCGAGGTTGGGCTGATCACAGATCGAGAGCCGGTCGCCGAGGGTCGCGGCGGCTTCGGTGAAGCCGGGCTCGTCGACCACCTTGCGGTTGCCCTGGTCCGCGACGATCACCGCGGCGATGTTGCCGAGCACCAACGGATCCGAGCCGAGCGCGCCGAGCGTCTTGACCAGGTCGGTAGGGCGGTTGAAGGTGGGCATGCCGACCGCGATCGAGCCGGTGCCCGCCGCTTCCTGCGGTGCGTACCAACCGCCGGACAGCAGCGTGACGGCCGTGTCGGTGGTGATGTCGAACCAGATCCAGCCGCCGTCTTCGAACGGGCCCAGATCGGTTTCGAATTCCACGACCACCGAGTCCGCGCCTTGTGCGACGGCGAACTCCTTGCCCTGCACGTGAATTCGCGAACCGTCGGCCTTGGACCGGTAGACGTCGGCGCGGCCGTGCCCGGCCAGTTCCAGGCGAAGGACCACCGACTTCAGCACGCTCCAGCGACGCCAGTAGCTGGCGGGCAGCGCGTTGAAGTAGGTGCAGAACGACACCTCCGATTCCGCGCCGATCGACAGCGCGGTGCGGCTGGTGGCGTGCGCGCGACGGGCGTTGGTGGTGGACTCCTCCAGGTAGAGGGTCCGCACGTCGAGGGGCTCACCCGGCCGCGGCAGGATGACCCGCTGCAGCAGCGAAATGGCGCGAGTTTCGGTGGTCACGTCTTCGAGCATGGCTTTCGTCACGCCTCGTCCACCAATGCCGCGCCGGATTCCAGGTGCGGACGCAGCACGTTCTCGAACATGCTCAGCGCCGAACCGATCGCCATGTGCATGTCCAGGTACTGGTAGGTCCCCAGACGGCCGCCGAACAGCACCTTCTTCTCGGCGGTCTCCTGCTTGGCCCGCTCGCGGTAGGCCAGCAGCTTGGCGCGGTCCTCGGGGGTGTTGATCGGGTAGTACGGCTCGTCGCCGGTCTGCGCGAAGCGGGAGAACTCGCGCATGATGACCGTCTTGTCGGTCGGGTAGTCGCGCTCGGGGTGGAAGTGGCGCGGCTCGATGATGCGGGTGAACGGGACGTCGGCGTCGTTGTAGTTCATGACGCTGGTGCCCTGGTAGTCACCGGTCTCGAGGACTTCGGTCTCGAAGTCGATGGTGCGCCAGCCCAATTCGCCCTCGGCGTAGTCGAAGTAGTGGTCCAGCGGGCCCGTGTAGACGACCGGTGCTTCCGGGTTGGCCGCGACGATCTCGTCACGCACGTCGAACCAGTCGGTGTTCACCCTGACCTCGATGAGGTCGGAGGCGGCCATGTTCTCCAGCCACTTCGTGTAGCCGTTCTTGGGCAGACCCTCGTAGGTGTCGTTGAAGTAGCGGTTGTCGAAGGTGTAGCGCACCGGCAGGCGGGTGATGTTGCCCGCGGGCAGTTCCTTCGGGTCGGTCTGCCACTGCTTGGCGGTGTAGTCGCGGATGAACGCCTCGTAGAGCGGGCGGCCGATCAACGAGATCGCCTTCTCCTCGAGGTTCTGCGCGTCGGCGGATTCGACCTCGGCGGCCTGCTCGGCGATGAGCTTGCGAGCCTCTTCCGGGGTGAAGTAGCGGCCGAAGAACTGCGAGATCATGCCGAGGCCCATCGGCAGCGGGTACGCCTGGCCCTTGTGCAGCCCGAACACCCGGTGCTGGTACCCGGTGAACTCGGTGAACTGGGTGACGTAGTCCCAGACCTTCTTGTTGGACGTGTGGAACAGGTGGGCGCCGTACTTGTGGATCTCGATACCGGTTTCCGGTTCGGGTTCGGAGTAGGCGTTGCCACCCAGGTGGTAGCGGCGGTCGATCACCAATACCCGCTTGCCCAGCACGTTCGCTGCACGCTCGGCGACGGTCAGCCCGAAGAAACCGGAGCCGACCACGATCAGGTCGTACTGGTTTGCCGGGGCATTGGAATCTGCGTTGACGGAGTTACCCGAGGACGATGCGGCGGTCACGGGTGCCCAGCGTATCGGAAGACCACCGTTTGTCCCGGCGGAGTCTCCGACCACGCCTTGACCAGGGCCGATCCATCCTTCAGGAAGGCGCCGGCCCAGCAGACCGGGTCAGTACCCCTGAAACGGGTATCCGCCGGGTCACTCGGCCCGTACCCAGCGACCGGTGGACAGCGCGGCGGCCGGCACCGAGCCGCCGGCGCCGACCGTCAGTACTGCGGGTATTGCTGATAACCGCCCGGCCGCCCTGCCCGGATCCAGCGGCCCGTGGACGGCGCGGCCGCCAGAACCAGGATCAGCAGGGGGATGATGCTGGTGATTATCCCGACGACCAGGGTGACCGCCGGCTCTTCCGACCCGGTCGAGACCGCCGCTACGATCGAAATCGCACTGAAGACCAGGGCAAGCGTGGACAGCAGGATGAGGATCACCCGGCCCGCGGTCTTGCGGCGGAACAGCAGAATCGCGCCGAGCAACCACAGCAGGCCCACCGCGGCACCGATCAGCAGGCTGACGGTCGCCGCGGATCGAACCTCGTCCCCGGCGGCACTTCCGGTGTTCTCGCCGAACAGGATCGCCGCGGCGATACCGAGGCCGGCCAGTGCGAGCAGTGACAGCAGCAGTGAGATGACCGCGGCGGTGATCGCCGTGCCGCCGCCCGCTCGCGGCTCACCGTAGCCCTGGGCGTACGGATAGGGCGCGGCGCCGTAAGCCGGTGCGCCATAACCGTTTTGGACGGGTGCGCCGTAGGGTTGCGGATAGCCCGGCTGACCGCCGTACGGGTCGGGTCCGTAACCGGGTTGCGCATACCCCTGCCCCGCGTACGGGTCATGGCCCTGCTGTGGACCGTACGGATACCCCATCGTGTTCCCCCTCCTGGCGAGCTGTCCCTGAAGCCGCTAACTCGTTTCCCGGCCTCGCAGCACCCCTCCACGGCAATGCTGACCTGCTGAAACTATACGTTCGGTCCGGCAACATCGTCCGGGCGAGCGAGTGTATAGGCCGCGGTCCACGGCAGTGCCGCGGACAACAGCACGAGCCCACCGAACAGCGCGCCCGAAAGTGCCGCCGCCCAACTGTGATTCACGATCGCCGTCACCGCGCCGGGTACCCCGCCGAGGCCGGTCGCAATCGAGCGGATGACGGGTTCGTCGGCGAACCAGTGGATTCCGTACCCGGAGTCGTAGTTCACGAGCGCGGCGAGCAGGCCGAGCGCCCCGAGGGCGAGCTGCGCGCCGGCGGCGACCACGATCACCCAGCGCCCGGTGTCGTCCCTGCGCGCCAGCAGCAGGCCGCCGTAAGCGAACGCGAACATCGACACCAGCCCGCCGAGCGTGGCGAACAGCGTGAGCGAGTCGTCGAGTTCGCCCGGATCGCTCAGGAACGACCGCACGAGAACCACCGCACCCACCAGATTCGCCGCGGCGGCGATCCCCGCGAGGCACCCGGCGACGATCGCCGCCACCTCACCGCTCTTCGACTTCGTCTCCAGCACGACCATCCCCCGACCGTAGCGCCATCAGCCGCGACGTACCGAGTTCGAGAAGCACGCGCGTCGAGCCGACCGCCACCGCTACGCCCTATCGCGTGATGGTCCAGCGCCGCGTCGGCTCACTCAGGCTGAGCGCGAGGATCACCACGTTGAGCGCCAGCCACGCGTCCAGCGGCCCGAACCGCCAGCCGTGACCGGCCCCGTTGAGCACGACGACCAGCAACGTCGCCCCCGCCATCACCGCGGCCATGGTGAGCAGCATTCGCCTGCCGAGCATCCGCCGACGCAACAGCAGCACCGCCCCGAGCAGATACACCACCCCGAGCCCGCCGACGATCCCCGCGCCCACGTAGTCGAGGTCGATCTCGCGCCCGAGCACCCGGAGTACGGCGGTCGCCGTGCCGACGAAGATTCCCGCCGCGCCGACCAGCACCCCGAGCCAGCCCGCGATCAGCGCGGTCACCGCACGCGAAGGCCGCTCCGGCCGCACCTGTTCCACCACTGCCCCCGCTATTTCTCGACGTCGCCGTCAGTTATACGGCGCGACGCCCGATCGAGCACGGTGTGGGCGATTGTCACCTCACTACCCGATCGTGCGCCCGTCAACCGCTCAGGCGGGATGAGCTGCGACGTAAGCCCGGAAGGCTTCGAGGATGTACTCGGCCACGCCCTGGCCGTGCACGTCGTAGTTGCCCCGGAAGCGAGGGTCGGCGACGTACATTTCGCCGAGGCCGAGCAGGTATTCGTTCGATACCGCCTTGCCCTGTGTGCCGACGCCGAGCCAGGCGCGATGCCGGGTGACGATCGCCTGGACGACGTCGCCTTCCACGGGAAGTCCTGCGGTGAAGGCCTTTCCGAAGTCGGTGGCGATGTCGAGCTGGGTCTGCTGGAAGCCCTTCTTCTCGGCCTCGGTCAGCGAACGCCACCAGCGATCGCCGCTCTCGTAGGCCTCCTTACCCCAGCGCTCGGTGACTTCGTCCTTGTACTGCGTGTGGTCGAAACCATCGAAAACCTCTGCGGCCATGAGTGGTTCACCTCTTTCCGTCTTGTGCAGAGTGGTCGACACCGATTCGATCTGTCGCGCCACCCGATCCTGCTGCTGCCGAAGCAGTGCCAGATGGGTGCGCAGCGCACCGGCGGTGTCCTGTTCCCCGGCGAGGACCTCGGCGATCACGGGAAGGCCGAGGCCGAGTTCGCGCAGCAGCAGAATTCGCTGCAGCCGAACAAGAGAGGTCTGGTCGTAGTAGCGATAGCCGTTGGCCCCGATCCGGCTCGGCTCCAACAGCCCGAGCTGCCCGTAGTGGCGCAACGTACGACTGGTGGTTCCCGCGGCCTTCGCGAGGTCCTGAATGGACCATTCACCCACCATGACCTGCTCCCTTTCTCGTCGGTCCCTCCACTCTGCAAGTTGACGCTACGTCAAGGTCAAGACGCGAAGCCGACTTCGACCTCCACCGTGTCGCGCTCGGTGTACATGCGCCACAACCGCGCTCCCAGCTCGGCATTATCGATCCGCGGCAGCACCAGTCCGGGGGGCACGAGGTCGGGATTCGCGTCGATGACCGCCTGGACCGCGCTGTTCTCGATGAGCGAGCCGATGGCGAACAGCCCGACATAGACGCCGGTGCCGTCCACTTCGCGTGCCAGCTGCCGCACGTAGGCGCGCTGGGCCCCCAGCGCGACCCCGACATTGGCCAGGTAGGGCTGCAAATGCTCCTCGGAGGCGCCGGAGGTGAACAGCAGCGTGCCACTGCCGCGGGCGAGCATCGCGGGCAGCAGGGCGCGGGTGAGCAGGATCGGCGAGTGCACCTTGAGCGCGATCGGCAGGGCGAGGGACGGCAGGTCGACGTCGATGGTCGTGGCGCTGCGCACCGACATATCGGCGGCCGCCGCATGCAGCGCGACGTCGATCGGCCCCAGCTTCTCCTCGACCCGGCCGATCACGTCGAGCACTTGCGCGGGATCGGTGACGTCGGCGATGAACGGTTCGGCGTCGACGCCCTCCGCCCGCAGCGCCGCGGCGCGTTCTACCGGGTCGCGTCCGATCACCGCGATCCGAAAACCGTTGCGGCCGAAGTGTCGTGCTGTCCCGGCGCCGAGTCCTGGTCCGTAGCCGAAGATCGCGAGCGTACTCATCCGATACCCCTAAGTTGAGTGTTGGTTCAAGTTATGCCGAACGTAGCACTAAGTTGAACCCATGCTCAAGATATTTCGGACACCGGATTTGTAGGATCAGCGGATGCCTGAGGACAAGCCGTTGCGCAGTGACGCCGAACGCAACCGCGTCGCGCTGGTGACGGCAGCCCGCGAGATCTTCGAAGAACGCGGGCTCGACGCTCCGCTCAAGGACATCGCCGCCCACGCGGGCGTCGCGATCGGCACCCTCTACAACCGCTTCCCCACCCGCGACGCACTGATCGCCGCCGCCGTGGCCGACCGGCTGGAAGCGGGCGGCCGGGTCGCCGAACAGGCACTCGACATCACCGACCCGTGGGAGTCGTTCGTCTTCCTGGTCGAGAAGATCTGCGAACTCCAGGCGTCGGACCGCATTCTCGGCGACCTCGCGCTGCGAAATCCCCCCAGCGCCGCCGTCGAACGCGCACGCGAATACGGCCACAGCCTCATGCGCCGCATCATCGTCCGCGCCCAGCAAGCCGGCGCCCTTCGCCCGGACTGGACCCTCGAGGACATCGCCTTCATCACCTGGTCCCACATCAGCGTTCTCGCCGCCACCAGCACCGTCGCCCCTGACCTCTGGCGACGCAATCTCGCCCTCATCTTCGACGGCCTACGCGCGAAAGCCGCGCACCCCCTGCCGGTGCCGGCCCTCACCGAGGACCAGTTGATGCAGGCGATGCGCGGCTGACCTGATCAGCGTTCAGACCCGAACCGGCGCTGGAATCAGCTTCGGTGCAACAGAATTCACGGCCGACTCGGCATCACCGCGCCGCCCGGCCGGATCCGGCACCGCATCCGCAGGCGAATACTGTTCTCCCGCAACATCTCCAACGGGGACGCCGACAGACTTGGACGGCATCTGCCCGAAGACGGTAGCCGCGAGCGCGACGCCGAGACCGACGATCTGCAGCGCGGTCAGCGCCTGACCCAGCGCGATCCAGCCGATCACCGCGGCCGACACCGGACTGAGCAGACCGAGGAAGGACACCGAAGTCGCAGGCACCCGCGAGATTCCGCGGACCCACAGCCAGTAGGCCAGCGCGGTGCCGATGATGCCGAGGTACAGGTAGCCGCCGACGGCCTCTCTGTCGAGCGCGGGCGGCGCGCCTTCGATCAGCAGGGCGAGCGGCACGATGAACAGCCCGCCCGCGGTGAGCTGCCACCCGGTCATCGCCAGCGGGCCGACACCGTCGGGACGCCCCCACTTCTTGGTGAGCACGGTTCCCGCGCCCATCGAGGCCGCACCGGCGAGACCGGCGACCACACCGAGGAAATCGAGCTCAGCGCTGCCGCGGAGCACGACCAGCGAGACACCGAACACCCCGACGACACCCGCGATCACCTTGCGCCGCGTCGGCGCTTCGGCCAGCAGCACCGCCGCGAATCCGAGCGCGAACATCGGCGCCACCGCGCCGAGCACCCCGGCGACACCACCCGGCAGCCGGTACGCGGCCAGGAAGAGCAGCGGGAAGAACGCGCCGATATTGAGCACGCCGAGCACCGCGGCCCGACCCAGCCACTTGCCGTGCGGCAGCACCCTGGTGAGCGCGAGCAAGATCAATCCGGCGGGGAGCGCGCGCATGAGCGCCGTGAACAGCGGCCGGTCCGGGGGCAGGAATTCCGTGGTCACCGCGTAGGTGGAGCCCCACACGATCGGGGTGAGAGCCGTGAGCGCGAGGGTGCCCACGTAGCCGGTGGGGCGGGTTGCGGTCGTCATGTTCACTCCTGATTGATAATCTCAACGTTGAAATATCTACCCGCCTAGGTATCTCTGCGTCAAGTAGATGAACATTAAGAGTTTCAACCGAGAGGAAAAACAGATGCGCGACGCGGTCGACCTGATCACCGAGCACTGGAACATCGAACGCCCGGATGTCGACGTGTCACCGATGGCGATCGTCGGCCGGATCACCCGGCTCTCGCGCGTCCTCGAACAGGATCTGAAACGCTTCTTCGCAGGTCATGGCCTGGAATTCTGGGAGTTCGACGTGCTGGCCACGCTGCGCCGCTCCGGCGGCGAGACCGGCCTCACCGCCGGAGCGCTCAACCGCGCCGCCATGGTCACCTCGGGGGCCATCACCAACCGCATCGACCGCCTGGCCGCGAAGAACCTGGTCCGGCGCGTCCCCTCCCCCGACGATCGGCGCTCGGTCTTCGTGCAGCTCACCGCAGAGGGCCGCGAGCTCGTCGACCGGCTGCTGCCGCTGCATGTGGCCAACGAGCAGCGCCTGCTCTCCGCCCTCGGCGCCACGGACCGTGAGCAGCTCGCCGACCTGTTGCGCACCCTGGCCGTCGCACTGGACGACACAACGCTCGATTGACCCGACCCGTACGGTCGGTCCGTCTACTCCCCGTCGTGCACGCCGGCTGGGCCGTGCGGAACCCCATTGTGCGCGCCGGGTACGGCGGCCGGGCCGTTCAGTGCCCCATCGTGTGCGCCGGGCGCAGCGGGATTCACCGGACCGTGTACCGGCTCGCCACTGACCTCGGCCTCCGTAGGGAACTGCACTCCCTGGGGGTTGCCCGGTGCAACAGCTTGGGGGACATTGCCTTCCGGCATCTTCAGGGTGGGCCGGCCCGAGGCCGTCGCGGGCAACTGGTCACCCGCGTCCGGAACGAGCTGGAGCAGCGTGGAGAAGTCGACGACCTGTGCGCCGAGCGTCTTCGTCGCGACGATCACACCGTTCGTGTACAGCCGATACGTGCCTGCCCGTTGCGGCAGCAGCATTTCCGGACCGATCGGCTCGCCCACCGAACTGCCCGCACCGCCGATCCGCCGGTACTCGGTGTCGATCACCGACTCACCCGCCAGTGCCTCGATGGTCAGATCCGGCTGTGCGGGTGTCGCGGGAACCACGGGGGCGGGAGCGGGCGCGGATTCGACGAGTTCGCTGGGTGCCGGTCCGACCTCGAAGGTCTGGATGTCGGCGGGCCTGCCGCCATCCGGCGCCGCCGAGTATTCCGAGCGCAGGATCTGCCCGTCACGCAGCAATACCGTGCCCGTGGTGGCGGCGACGGCTTCGGTACTGCGCGAATCCTCCTTCACCGTACCGGGATACGCCTGGCAGTCGGTGGTGTCGCAGGTCTGCGCGTAGGCGTAGCGACTCTCGGCGAGCGCGTAGGAGCGGGCCGCGATCGCCTGTGCGCGTAAGGCTTCGAAGGCGCCCTGGTCTGCCCAGTTGGCCTGCATTTCCGCGGGTAGTACGCCGGCTAGATAGTCGTCGAGGTCCACCTGGTTGACGGTGCGGAAGGACTCGCCCTCGAGCGCCACCCCGAGCGCGCCGCGGTAGGCGGTGCCGCCGCAGAGGGTCAGATGTTCGTCGGCGGGTCTGCCCGCACCGGCGCCGACCGGGTAGACGAACGGATCGTCGGTCGCGGCCTGCCACAGAACTTCGCCGTCGCAGCCCGCGGTCACCACCACGCTCGCCCCGCCGTCGGGCAGCGGGGTGAGATGGGCCGCGTCGCCGGGTCCGATCGTGCGACCGGCGACCTGTGCACCGGCGGCGGCGAAGGTGTCGAGGGTGGCGTCGTCCTGTGCCTGGAGCCGGACACCGATCGTTGTGGGGCCGATTTGCCCGAGATCAGCCCCGGGGTAGTAGTGCCCGAGAATCTCCTCGGCCGTCCAGCCCGCCCGCGCGTTGTCGAAAGCCCCGACCTGACTCATGCCGCGACCGTGTCCGGCGCCGGCGGTAGGCGTGATCTGCCCCGGGGCGATCTGCCACAGCCCGATCGCCCCGGCCATCGCCAGCACAGTTCCGCTGACCAGCACCGGCAGCGGCACGGTCCGGATCATCGGCACAGCCCTGCGACGGGTGCCACGGCCGGTACTGCGGGTGATCTTGGTGTCCGCTCTCATACTGCGCTCCCACGGTTTCGCGGTTCGACCGGCGGAGCTCGCGTCGGCATGTCGTCGTCGCCTAGCGGGATCCGAGGGCTACATTCGAGCAATCACATAAGTCTCGAGTTGAGGTTGAGATGTGTGACGTATGTTAACTAGTGTGATGCGTGAGGTTAGAGGAAGCAAGCATCACATGCGCGGAAAAACACGAGCTCGACCCGATAGGAGTCGCACGTGCGATACCGAAAGCCGAAACGTTCCTACGTGCTCCCGGTGGTCACGACCCTTGTTGTCGCCGCACCGATCGGCGCGTTCGCCCTCAGCGACTCGACCGACTACCGCAGCGCGAACGATTCCCAGGTCGCGGCCGTGCCGACGCAGCTGGCCGAGGTCGCGCTGACCACGGCTCCTGACATCACGGTCCCGCTGCGTGACCTGACCGGCCTCGATCTGCCCGACCTGCACCTCTCGGACCTGCGCATGTTGCAGCTGCCGAGCTCGATCCCGATCCCCCCGGGATTGCCGGTGCCCCCGGGCGTGGCGCTGCCCACCGAGATCCAGCTGCCGCAGCTGCCGACGAAGCCGCAGCCCACCCCGACGCAGCAGGCCACGCCGGGCGCGGCGGCACCCGGGGCCGCAACGCCCGCGCGCCCACCGGTCCCGAGCACATCGGTCCCGACCGCGCCGCCGGCGCCACCGGCCGCGACACCGCAAGCCCAACCGCCCGCTCCGGGCGCGCCCGCTCCGGCACCAGGGGGCGCGGCCACCCAGGCCCCAGCGGCTCCTGCCGCGCCAGCCCAAGCACAGGCTGCCCCAGCCGCGCCAGTTCCAGCGCAACCAGCTCCGGGCGCACCCGAAGCTCCCGCCGGGGCCACGCCGACGTCGGCCGCACCGGCGCCCGCCGCCCAGCCTCCGGCCGCGCCCGCGACCGGTGCCCCCGTCTCCCAAAGCCGTTCCGGTGGAGCAAAATTCATCGCCGACCCGGAAAACCTCGAACCCGGCACGACCCCCGACACTCCCGCCCTCTCGCCGGGCGCGGTCGGCGCGGACGTCATCGATCAGGTGGGCGCGCAGGTCAAGGAACTCACCCAGGACACCCCGTTCAGCATGGTCGCCGTCACCGCCCGCGACATGGCGAACACCACCACCAAGCTGCGAGCTCGCCAGCTCGACGGCAACTGGGGCCCCTGGTACAACGCCGATCCGGTCGATACCAGGGCCACCGATCAGACCCCGGCCGACGCACCGACCGGCACCGAACCGATCTACGTCGGCGAGACCACCGCGGTGCAGATGCTGGTCACCCGCAAGCCCACCGCGGGCCCGGACCACGACCCGGCCCACCTCACCGAGGCCGCGCTCAAGGCCGTCCTGATCAATCCGGGGCGGGCCGCGATCGATGCCGCGCTCAACGACGTCGCCGCGGCGCTGCCCGGTGGCGGACCGAAGGTCATCACCCGCGCGCAGTGGGGTGCCGACGAGTCGATCCGCTGCGAGGAACCCACCTACGACGACGGCGTCGGCGGCATCACCGTGCACCACACGGCCGGTCGCAACGACTACAGCCGCTCCGAATCCGCGGGCATCGTCCGCGCGATCTACGCCTATCACGCCGAGACGCTCGGCTGGTGCGACGTCGGCTACAACGCCTTGGTCGACCAGTACGGCCAGATCTTCGAGGGCCGCTACGGCGGCCTCGACCGCGCGGTCCAGGGCGCGCACGCGGGCGGTTTCAACGAGAACACCGCGGGTGTGGCGCTGATGGGCAACTACGAGAACGAGGAGCCGAGCAACGAGGCGATCAACGCGATCGGCAAGTTCATCGGCTGGCGGGCCAAGCTCGCCGGGATCGATCCCAAGGGCACGACCACGATGTACTCCGAGGGCACCGAGTTCACGCCCTACGCCCAGGACGAAGCGGTCGATCTGCCGGTGGTGTTCGCGCACCGCGATGTCGGCAACACCGACTGCCCCGGTGACGCCGCCTACGCGCTGATGGATCGCATCCGCGGAATCGCGGCGGGCAATTCCGGCACCTACACCTCGCCCCCGACGGTGAACCGCCCGCCGAGCCAGCAAGCCCGTGCACCGCAGGGCAATATGGCCGAACTGGGCGCGATGGTGGACAAGTTCCTCGGCCTGTCCGTCGACAACGCGATCGCCAAGCACTGGGTGGCCAAGGGCGGGGTCGACGGTCCGCTCGGCGCACCGCAATCGGACCTGATCTCGGGCGCGCAGGGCCGTCAGTACGCGAAGTTCGCCCACGGTTTCGTCTATTCGGGCGAGGGCGGTCAGGTATTCGAGGTGGTCGGCGCGATTCTCGACAAGTATCTGAGCCTGGGCGCCGATTCGGGCGTCCTCGGCCTGCCGACCGCGAGTTCCTACCTCGTCCCGAACGGTCTACGCACCGACTTCCAGCACGGTTCGCTGGTGCTCAACGAGCTCACGGGCATCGTCACGACGTTCTGGAAGACCTACGACGAGACCTACAAGCAGGAAATGAACGGTCCGCCGAAGCCGGGTCAGGCGCCTACCGCCCCGACGCTCGGACTGGCGGTGCCGGCCCCGGCTCCGGCCGACCCGCAAATCCCCGCCGAACCGCAGACCCCACCTGCGTCCGCTGAACAGATCCCCCTCGAGCAGGTTCCGGCAGACCCGCCGGCTCCCGAACCCGCCCCGATCGGCTAACCCCCGGTCACGGCGAAGAACGGCCGGTGCACCCTCCGAGCGAGGGGCACCGGCCGTTTATTTGGAGCGCTGGCGCGCTCGAGCGGGGCCCTTCGGGCCCCTGATCTTCCCTCCCTCCGGGTACTCCTTCGTCGCACCCTCCGGTCAGTCCAGATCAGGGCGGGCCCCTTCGGGTAGAGACATACGGGGTGCGGCTCTCGGCTAGCGCCACCAGCGTTCGAGGACCATCGCCACACCGTGGTCGATATTGCTGCCGGTCACCTCGTCGGCCGCGGCCCGGGCCTCGGGATGGGCATTGCCCATCGCGACGCCGTGCCCGGCCATCGCCAGCATCGGGACATCGTTGGGCATGTCGCCGAAGGCGACGATCGACGAGTGTTCGGCGCCGATCCGGCGCGCGACCTCGGCCAGCCCGGACGCCTTCGTCACCTGCGGCACCGCCAGCTCGATCAGCCCGCTCTCGGTGGAGTAGGTGATCTCGGCGCGGTCGCCGATCAGCGGGGCCAGCGCCGCGCGCATGTCGGAGCTGCGGGCCGAACTGAGCCGGATGAGCATTTTGATCGCGGGTGAGTCGATCACCTCGGCGTGTGAGACGACGGTGTCGTCGGGGTTGAGCCAGGCGTGTTCGTATGTCGGTGAGCTGACGAACTGCGGGGTCACGGCGTCGTGCGCGCTGGCCCCGACCCGCTCGGTGGCCAGGCCGCAACCCGGCAGCGCGTGCTCGGCGATGTCGGCCAGCCAGCTCAGGGTCTCGACGTCGAGGGTGTGGCTCGACAGCACCCGATCGGTGGCGCTGTCGTAGATGACCGCGCCGTTTCCGCAGATGGCGAGCGGTGCGTACCCGAGCTCACTGACGACCGGGTCGATCCAGCGCGGCGGGCGGCCGGTGGCGAGCACGAAGGTGGCGCCGTCGGCGACGAGGGCCCCGACGGCCGCCTTGGTGCGCGCCGAGATCTTGTCGGAATCGTCGATCAGGGTGCCGTCGACGTCGCTGGCCACCAGCAGCGGTTTCGGGTGCAGGTGCGTCATCCCATCTATCCTGCCGCACGTCGCCACGCGGGGACGCCGGACTGTCCCTATGATCAGGGCCTGATTACCCGATCCAGAGGGGACTGATGACCGGCTTCTTGTTGCGGCGCACACTCAACTACGTTGTGCTCCTTCTGCTGGCATCATTTCTGACGTTCAGCCTCGCATCACTCACGTTCAACCCGCTCGAGAGCCTCGAGCAGCGCAACCCACGCCCGCCGCAGTCGGTGATCGACGCGAAGGCCGACCAGCTGCATCTCGACGAGCCGATCCCCCAGCGCTATCTCACCTGGCTCGGCGGCGTCGTGCAAGGGGATTTCGGGACCACCCTGGCCGGGCAGCCGGTGAGCGAGGAACTGGGCAGGCGGGTGGCGGTGAGTCTGCGGCTGCTGATTCTCGGTTCCGTCATCGGCACCGTGCTCGGTGTGCTGATCGGTGCGGCGGGGGCGATCCGGCAGTACAAGTTCAGCGACTATTTCTCGACGGTGCTGTCGCTGCTGATCATCTCGACACCGATCTTCTTGCTGGCGACACTGCTGAAATACGGTGCGCTGCAGATCAATACGATGACCGGTTCACAGATCTTCCTCTACACCGGCGAGACGTCGGCCACTCAGGTCAACGGTTTCTGGAACGAAATGGTCGACCGCGCACAACATCTGGTGCTGCCGACCCTGGCGCTGGCGCTCTACGGCATGGCCGGCTACAGCCGTTACCAGCGCAACGCCATGCTCGACGTACTGCAGAGCGACTTCATCCGAACAGCGAGAGCCAAAGGCCTCAGCCGTAATCGCGCCCTGTACAAGCACGGCCTGCGCACCGCGCTGATTCCGATGGCCACCCTGTTCGCCTACAGCCTCGGCGGCCTGATCACCGGCGCCACCTTCGTCGAGAAGATCTTCGGCTGGCACGGTGTCGGCGAATGGCTGGTCGATTCGATCAACGCCCAGGACCTGTACGTCGTGGTGACGGTGACGGCGTTCGCCGGCCTGGTGGTGCTGGTGTCGGGCCTGCTCTCCGATGTCGTCCTTGCCCTGCTCGACCCGAGGGTGCGTGTCTCATGACCGAAACCGAACTCATCGCCGTCGGCGCACCCGAGGTCGCCGCCGCCGGGCGTCGCAAACTGGTGTGGCGCCGTTTCCTGCGCAACAAGCCCGCCGTGGTCGGCGCGGTGGTCCTGGTGGTGCTGCTGGTCGCCAGTTTCGCGCTGCCGCCACTGCTGCCGTGGGACTACCAGCAGATGGACTACAAGGCGCTGCTGAAACCGCCGAGCCTCGAGCACCCGTTCGGCACCACGCAGATCGGTCAGGACGTGCTCGCCCAGACCATGCGCGGCCTGCAGAAGTCACTGATCATCGGTTTCTGTGTGGCGATCTGTTCCAGCGTCATCGCCGCGACAGCGGGTGCGGTGGCCGGGCTGCTCGGCGGTTGGACCGACCGCGCGATCATGTGGTTCGTCGATCTGCTGCTGGTGGTCCCCAGTTTCATCATCATCGCGCTGTTCGCGCCGCGCACCAAGGGATCCGGATCGATCGCGATCCTGATCGTGCTGCTGAGCGTCTTCGGCTGGATGATCGCCGCCCGCATCGTCCGCGGCCTCACCTTGAGTCTGCGTGACCGCGAATTCGTCCGCGCCGCGCGGTATATGGGCGCACCGACTCGCACGGTGATCCTCAGTCACATCATCCCGAACATCGCCTCGATCCTGATCATCGACACCACACTGGCCGTCGGCGCGGCGATCGGCGCCGAAACCGGTTTGAGCTTCCTGGGTTTCGGTGTGCAGCCGCCGGACGTCTCGCTGGGTTCACTCATCGCGGCGGGCACCAAATCGGCGCTCACCTATCCGTGGCTGTTCCTGTTCGCCGGTGGCCTGCTGATCACGATCGTGTTGTCCGCCAACCTGGTCGGCGACGGCCTGCGTGACGCGTTCGACCCCGGTGCCCGCGGTGCGCGCAAGTCGCGCAAGGAGGTCGCCGAGCACAAGGACCAGGCGCAGGTGGAGTTGAAGAAAGCCGAGAAGCGATGACCGCGTCGACCGCACCCCTGCTCGAGGTCACCGACCTGCGGGTCTCGTTCCCCGGCGAGGAAGGCCGCGTCGAGGCGGTGCGCGGGGTGAACTACACCGTCGCCGACGGCGAGGTGCTCGCCATCGTCGGCGAGTCCGGTTCGGGCAAGTCGGTATCCTCGCTCGCGGTGATCGGCCTGCTGCCCGACCAGGCACGGGTGCAGGGATCGGTGCGCCTGCGCGGCCGCGAACTGCTGGGCCTTGGCGACAAGCAGATGTCGAAGCTGCGCGGTTCCTCGATCAGCATGGTCTTCCAGGATCCGCTCTCCGCGCTGACACCGGTGTATCGGATCGGTGATCAGATCGCGGAAGCCCTGCTCGCACACGGCGAGATGAGCCGCAAGGAGGCAGGCGAGCGGGCCATCGAGCTGCTCGAACTCGTCGGCATCACCGATGCCAGGGCCCGTTCCCGGGCGTTCCCGCACGAGTTCTCCGGCGGTATGCGACAGCGCGTGGTGATCGCCATGGCCATCGCCAACGATCCCGCGCTGATCATCTGCGACGAACCGACCACCGCGCTCGACGTGACGGTGCAGGCCCAGATCCTCGCGCTGCTGCGCAAGGCGCGCGATATCACCGGCGCGGGCGTCATCATGATCACCCACGACATGGGCATCGCGGCCACCGTCGCCGACCGGGTCGCGGTGATGTACGCGGGCAAGGTCGTCGAAACCGCACCGGTCGCAGAACTTTTCGCGGCGCCGCGCATGCCGTACACCGTCGGCCTGCTCGGCTCCATCCCGCGCATGGACGGCCCGCCGCGCACCCCGCTGATCCCGATCCTCGGCGCCCCGCCCGCCATGCACGCCCTGCCGCCCGGTTGCTCGTTCGCGCCACGGTGCCCGGTCTCGATCGGCGACTGCACCGCCGCCGAACCTCCGCTGGAGAAGGTGAGCCCCGGTCACTCGGTCGCCTGCATCCGCACCGCCGAGGTCGGCACCCACCAGCTCTTCGAGGCCTACCGCAAGGAGATCCCGGCCCCGGCGCACCCCGACCGCACCGACGACGACGTGGTCCTGCGCGTCACCGACCTGGTGAAAACCTTCCCCCTCACCTCCGGGGTGCTGCTGCGCCGCCGCACCGGCGAGGTCCGCGCGGTCGACGGCATCAGCTTCTCCGTGCGCGCGGGCCGCACCCTGGCGCTGGTCGGCGAATCCGGTTCGGGCAAGTCGACCACCCTGTCGCAGATCATGGACCTGGTGCCCCCGCAGTCGGGCAGCATCGAGGTGCTCGGCAACGACGTCGCCACCCTCACCAAGGCGCGCACCCGCGAGATCCGCCGGAGGATGCAGATCGTCTTCCAGGACCCCAGCTCGTCGCTGGACCCGCGCCTGCCGATCTTCGACGTCCTGGCCGAGCCGCTGCGCATCGACGGCCGGTCGCGCGACGAGGTCAACCGGCGGGTGCCGGAGTTGCTGCGGCAGGTCGGGTTGCGTCCCGAGCACGCCGATCGCTACCCCTCGGACTTCTCCGGCGGCCAGAAGCAGCGCATCAGCATCGCCCGCGCGCTGGCCCTCGACACCCAGCTGCTGGTCCTCGACGAGCCCGTCTCGTCGCTGGACGTGTCGATCCAGGCCGGCGTCCTCAACCTGCTGCGCGACCTCCAGGCCGAGCACGGACTGTCCTACCTGTTCGTCTCCCACGACCTGTCGGTGGTGCGCAACCTCGCCCACGACATCGCGGTGATGCTGCAGGGCAAGATCGTCGAATCCGGTCCGGCCGAGCAGATCTTCGCCGATCCGCAGCACGAATACACGCGCTCGCTCATCGCGGCCGTACCGGAACCCGTCGTCAGCGGCTGAGAACGTCGGTCCAGCCGAAAGAGGAGGCGCCATGAGAACCCGTCGAATGCAAGCAGGCCGCAGGGCCCGATTGCGATGTGCTGCCGTGGTGGTGGCGGCCGGGATGATCGTGGCGGGTTGTGGGAGTGGCAACGAGTCCGCGACCGGGCTGAGCGATGCGATCGGATCCACCAGCGACATCAATCCCAAGGGTGTCGATGAATTGCGCGAGGGCGGCAACCTGCGCTTGGCGACCACCTCGTACCCGGCGAATTGGAACACGCTGTCCAACGACGGAAACGAAGCCGAGATCGCCGAGATCGTGCGCCCGATGATGCCGCGCTCTTTCGAGATCGATGCGGCGGGCCAGCTCAGTGTCGACACCGACTATTTCACCGATGTGGCGCTGACCAGCACCGACCCGATGCAAGTGACGTACTCGATCAACCCGAGTGCGGTGTGGTCGGACGGTTCGCCCATCACCTGGGAAGATATCGCCGCCCAGGCGAACGCGCTCAGCGGCCGGGACAAGCGCTACCTGATCGCGATCACCAACGGCTTCGAATTCGTCGAGAAGGTGGAGCGGGGCACCGATGACCGCCAGGCGGTCCTCACCTTCAGCACGCCCTTCGCCGACTGGCGGGGCCAGTTCGCGGGTAACAGCACTCTGTACCCCAAGTCGGTGACCAGCACGCCGGAAGCCTTCAACACCAGCCTCGTCGATGCGATCAGTCTCACGGCTGGTCCGTTCGCCGTCACGAACACCGACCGATCGCAAGGCCGAATCGTCTTGGGCCGCAACCCGAAATGGTGGGGCGACAAGCCGGTCCTCGACACCATCACCTACAGCGTGCTCGACCGCACCTCGTGGGTACAGGCTTTGCAGAACAACGAGCTCGACCTCGCCCAGCTCGCCACCATCGACGACGTGAAGACAGTCGGCGGCACGGAGAACCTGGTCATCCGCCGGGCTCCCGGTAATCGCTGGCGCCACATCACCTTCAACGGCGCGCCCGGTTCGATTCTCGCCGATCCAGCTGTCCGCGTGGCGATCTCGAAGGCGATCGACCGGCAGGGCATCGTTTCGGCCATCCAGAACGGACTCGTCGAAAACCCCCGGCCGCTGAACAACCACGTTTTCCTCCAGGGCCAAAAGGGCTACCAGGACAACAGCCTCGGCTACGACCCGGACGCAGCGTCCCGCGAACTCGATGCCCTCGGCTGGGTCCGCACCGGCGACAGCCGCACCAAAGACGGTCGCAAGCTCGTTATCCGCGACGTCATGTACAACGATCCGACCTGGGTCCAGATCGCGCAGATCATCCAGCAGAACCTGGCCACCATCGGCGTCGAACTCACCATCGATACCAAGCCCGCCACAGGCTATTTCACCGACGTCATCCAGCCCGGCGATTTCGATGCCGCGCAGTTCATCTTCCAGGGCGACCCTTTCCCCCTCGCCAGCCTGCGCCAGATCTACTACTACGACCCGAACGACCTGCAAGGCAACTTCGGTCGCATCGGGTCCCCTGAACTCAACGCGCTCATCGAACGCACACTCACCGAACTGGATCCGCAAAAGTCCATCGCCCTCGCGAACCAGGTCGACCGCCAGGTATTCGAAGAAGGCCACTCCCTCCCCCTGATGCAGTCCGACGGCAGCTTCGGCGCCCGCACCACCCTCGCCAACATCGGCTCCCCCGGGTTGGCAACGTACGACTACACGAAGATCGGATTCACGAAATGACCACAGCTACGTACGCCAGGCGGCTCCGCCAGGCAGGTTTCCGCATCGCGGTGCCCGTTTTCGCTATGACGTTGGCGATTGGTGGTTGTGCGTCCGATGACAGTTCGCAGATCGGCGCAGATTCCATCGGTGCCGTGAACGACATCAATCCCAAGGATGTCAGTGAAGTCCAGGACGGTGGCAACTTCCGCCTGGCGCTGACTGCTTTCCCTGAAACCTTCAATTCGGACCATGTGGACGCGAGTGCCGATGTCTCGGCAGTCATCGGATGGACGCTGCCGGGCACGGTCACGTCGAACGCGGCGGGTGAGCTGTCGGTCGACCACGATTACTTCACCGATATCCAACTCACCGGCACCGCGCCGCAACAGGTGACCTACACCATCAATCCGAAGGCAGTATGGTCTGACGGCACTCCCATCACCTGGGAGGACATGCGCTCCCAGGCGCAGGCACTGAGCGGCAAGGACGTCGCGTTCCAGGTCCGCGGCACCGACGGATTCGACCGGGTGGAGAAGGTCGAGCGCGGCGTCGACGATCGCCAGGCCGTGGTCACCTTCGCCAAGCATTACGCCGAGTGGAAAGGCATGTTCAACCCGCTCTATCCGAAGGCATCCACCGAATCACCTGCCACGTTCGAAAACTGGGCACGCAATAGTCTGCCTGTATCCGCAGGTCCGTTTATGGTGGGCGCGATCGACCGCGCCCAACAGCGCATCACGCTGAATCGCAACCCCAAGTGGTGGGGCAATACGCCCAAGCTCGATACGATCACCTTCGCCGTGCTCGACTACTCCGCGCGCATGGCAGCCCTGCAGAACAACGAACTCGACGCGGCTTCCATTTCCGGCATCGAGGAAGTGAAGACTGCGGCCGGTTCGCCGGGGCTGGTTGTGCGGCGCGCGCCATCGACGACCTACTCGCACTTCACCTTCAATGGCGCCCCGGGTGCGATTCTCGAGGATCCGCAATTGCGGGTCGCGATCTCGAAGGCGATCGACCGACAGACGATCGCGAACGCACGCCAGAACGGCTTGGTAGAGAAGCCGGAGCCGCTGAACAACCACATCTTCATGAAGGGCCAGAAAGGGTACCAGGACAACTCCGCCCCATTGTCCTACGACCCTGCTGCAGCCGCCAAGATGCTGGACGACCTGGGCTGGAAGCTCAACGGTGAGGTCAGGGAGAAGAACGGGCGAAAGCTCGAGCTGACCGACGTCATGTACCAGCAGGACGCCTGGGTGCAGATCGCCACGATCGCTCAGCAGAATCTGGCCGCAGTGGGTGTGAAGCTGAATATCCGCACCGTGCCAGGTAACGGCCTGTTCAAAGATGTCGTCGACCCGGGCAACTTCGATATCGTCCAGTTCAGCTGGTCCGGTGGCATTCTGCCGCTCGGCGTATTGCCGCAGATCTACGCCTACGATCCGAACAACCGGCTGAGCAACAAGGGCCGAATCGGAACCCCTGAACTCAATGCGCTGGTCGAAGAGACCATCGCCGAGCTCGACCCGGAAAAGGCCATCGAGCTCGCCAACAAGGCCGACCGGATGATCTTCGATATCGGGTTCTCACTCCCCATCGTGCAGTCACCCGGCGCGATTGCGGTGCGTTCTACGGTAGCCAACTACGGTGCCTTCGGTCTCGCATCGACAGATGCGACCAAGGTCGGCTTCGTCAAGTAACTCTCCGCCACGCGCGGAAAGGAAGGATCACCATGCGAATTCGCTCGCTGGGTACCAAGTTCGCCATTCCGTGCGTGGCGGTCGGCCTGATCCTGTCAGGCTGTTCCTCCGACAACGCCGTTACACCGGGCACCGCCACGATCGGCAGCACCAACGACATCAACCCCCACGATGTGGCGGACCTGCGTGATGGCGGCAATCTGCGGTTGGTGTTGAGCTCGTTCCCGGAGTCGTTCAACTATCTGCAAGTCGACGGCGGCACCGAGAGCACCGGTGACGTGATCGAACCGACGTTGCCCGTGGCATACACCAGCAATGCGGCCGGGGAACTGGCGATCAACCACGACTACTTCACCGATATCCAGCTCACCGGCAACAACCCGCAGCAGGTCACCTACACGATCAATCCCAAGGCGGTGTGGACCGACGGGACGCCGATCACCTGGGAGGACATGCGTTCGCAGGCGGCGGCGCTGAGTGGACGTGACACGACGTATCTGATGACAGCCACCAGCGGCTTCGAGCGGGTGGAGAAGGTCGAGCGCGGTGTCGACGACCGGCAGGCGATCGTCACCTTCTCCCAGCCCTATGCCGAATGGCAGGGTCAGTTCAGTCCGCTGTATCCGAAGGCCACCACTGAGTCCGCCGCCGCGTTCAACGACCGTGATCGCAACGGGCTCGCGGTGAGCGCGGGCCCGTTCCAGATCAGCGCGATCGATCGTGGACAGAACCGAATCACGTTGAGCCGCAATCCGGCATGGTGGGGCGCCACCCCTAAGCTCGACACCATCACTTTCAGCGTGCTCGACAGTTCGGCGTGGCTGCCCGCGATCCAGAACAACGAACTCGACATCGCCTACATGTCAGGCATCGAGAATGTCACCGGCGCGAAGCAGGCCGCCGGCGTAGTGCTGCGGCGCACGCCGGAACCCAGCTGGTCGCACATCACGTTCAACGGCGCGCCGGGTTCGCTGCTCGAAGATCCACAGGTGCGAATCGCTATCTCCAAAGCGATCGACCGTCAGGGCATCGTCAACGCGTCCCAGAATGGCGTAGTCGACGATCCGAAGCCGCTCAACAACCACATCTTCATGAACGGGCAGAAGGGGTACCAGGACAATTCGGCACCCATCTCCTTCGACCCGACCGCGGCCGCGAAAATGCTCGACGACCTGGGTTGGAAGCTCAACGGCGACGTGCGTGAGAAGAACGGCCGCCGCCTCGAGATCCGCGATGTGATGTACCAGCAGGACGGTTGGGTCCAGACCGCACAGATCGTCCAGCAGAATCTGGCACAGATCGGGGTGAAGCTGAACATCCAAACTGTGCCGGGTAGTGGACTTTTCAAGGATGTGATCGACCCGGGAAATTTCGAGCTGGCGCAATTCAGCTGGGGCGGTAGCTATCTCCCGCTCGGCGCGTTGCCGCAGATCTACGCCTATGATCCGAACAACTTGCAGTCCAACAAGGCACGGATCGGTTCGCCGGAGCTCAATGCCCTGATCGAGCGGACCATCGCCGAACTCGACCCCGACAAGGCGCGCGAACTCGCCAATCAGTGCGATCAGATGATCTTCGCCGAAGGCTATTCGATTCCGCTGAACCAGGCTTCGGGTACGTATGCGGTGCGGGAGAATCTCGCGAACTACGGCGCGTTCGGGCTCGCCACCGCCGACTACACCAAGGTCGGCTTCCTGAAGTGAGCGACGGCCCGGCGCGCGCACTCACCTATCCGCTGCTCGTCACGAGCGGCACCCTCGCGGTGATCGCCGCGTGGGTGCCGTTCGCGGATGTCGATCAGCTGAGTGCGCTCGCCGTGGTCGCTCTCGCCGTACTCGCCTATACCGCGTATCAAGGCGGACTTGCCTTCGGGGTTTTCCCGAGCGGGCTCGTTGCGGCAGGGGCTGTGCGCGGTAGGCGGGTTCGGCAGCAGTATCGGCTGGTCAGCCGGTCGTGGCTGGAGATCAGCAGTGGTGATCGGATGGTGTGGCAGCCGGTGTTCTATGAGCCGGCGCTGTCGACGCTCACTCCGGCCGAGCTGGAGCTGACCGCCCGATCCATCCACGCGGGGGACACGCGATTCTTCCCCTCGGGGCGTGTGCGCACCACCGAGCCGGCGGGCAAGCTCGTGGACAATCCCTCCCGCCCTATCGATCCGCCCACGTTCGGGATCGCCCGCCGTCTGGTCCTCGATATTCAGCAGGCGGTCGGCGCTCCCCTCGTCGGCCTGCTGTGGGTCTATGTCATGAACGGCGGACTGGGCGCGTTCGTCGCCACCACGACGGTCGCCGCCGCCACCTTCACCTGGCTTTCCGCCATCCGGGGCTCCGACCCCAGCTAGACCACCAGGTAGCTTTGCCACCCTTCTTTCGTGATCCAACTGGTCTGACCACTTGACCTCTTACCTCCAATGGCGCATCATCGAGGTATGGCATGGACTCCCGTGGTGAAGCGCTCGGTTTCCGGTGATGTGTTCGAACAGATCGCCGCCGAAGTGCTGGGCGGGGAATTGGCGGCGGGAAGCACGCTGCCGAGTGAGCGGCAGCTGGCCGAGGCGCTGGGGGTGTCGCGGCCCGCGGTGCGGGAGGCGTTGCAGCGGTTGGCCGCGGCGGGGCTGGTGGCCGTTCGGCAAGGCGAGGCGACGACCGTGCTCGACTATCGGCGCAGCGCCGGACTGGAAGTGCTTCCGCGACTGCTGCTTCGGGGTGATTCGATCGATCCCGCGGTCGCTCGCAGCATTCTCGAGGCGCGGCTGCACAACGGGCCGAAGATCGCCGAGCTGGCCGCCGCGCGGGTTCGATCGCGCGGTGCGGACGATTCGCGCGTCGCGAGCGACCTCGGCCTGTTGGACGAATCCGTCGATTCCCTTGTCGCCGAATCGGATCCACTCACCCAGCAACGGATAGCCCTCGAATTCTGGGACCACATCCTCGACCTCGCCGATTCGATCGCCTTCCGGCTGATGTATTCCATGCTGCGCGCCGCTTACGAACCCGCCTTGGCCGCGCTGGCGCCGATCATGTCCGCCGAGGTGGGCAATGGCGTCGCCTATCGAGACCTGGCCGCCGCGATCGCCGCGGGCGAGCCGGAACGGGCCGCCGACACCGCTCGAGCACTGCTCGGGCCGGCGACCACCGCCCTGATCCATGCCCTCGACGGGGCATGATCCACCCGAGGATTGACATGACCGATAACCGTCCGACAACGACGTCGCACGACTCCGAAGAATCCCGTGCGACCGAATCCCGCCGAACCCCTGACCGAGGCTCGCCACGGTCGATCCGGCGCAGCATGCCTCTGAGCGAGGCGGCCCGCGAATTCCTCCGGCATCCGTCACCCTGGATGATCGCCGTGGTCTTCGTGGTCGCAGTCAGCACCCGCATCGCCATCGGCGACTGGCAGCTCACCGATGCCCTTGTCCCCGTGCTGATTCTGGCCGCGTTCCCGCTCATCGAGTGGATCATCCATGTCACCGTGCTGCACTGGCGTCCACGGCATCTCGGCCCGCTGACTCTCGACAGCGAGCTGGCCCGCAAACACCGCGAGCACCACGTCGACCCGCGTGACATCCCGCTGATCTTCATCCCGCCGAAGTCGCTGCTGCTCACGATCGTCGCCCTGGTCGCGATCGCCCTACTGGCCTTCCCCCGCACCGGCCTCGGCCTCACCTTCCTGCTCACCATCACCACACTCGGCCTGCTCTACGAGTGGACGCACTACCTGATCCACACCGACTACAAGCCGAAACGTGCCCTGTACCGGGCTATTTGGCGTAACCACCGCCACCACCACTACAAGAACGAGCACTACTGGTTCACCGTGACCACCTCCGGCACCGCCGACCGCCTCCTCGGCACCGCCCCCGACCCGGCCACGACACCGACCTCCCCCACGGCGCGCAACCTCCACGCCGGCTAAATCCCAGGGCACACCTCGGGGCAGCACTCAGACCCGGCTCGCACCATCACGCGAGCCGGGTTTTTGCTTGACACATTAATACCCTAGGGGGGTATGGTACCGAGCACGGGACACACCCCGCTCGAAAGGACGAAAGTCGTGACTACGCAATCGCAATCCACCCGGAAGTGGTGGGCGCTGGCGGTGATCGCCGCCGCGCAGTTCATGGTCATCATGGACACCTCGATCATCGGGATCGCGCTGCCCAAGATGCAGGCCGAACTCGGATTCACGCCGGGCAATCTGACGTGGGTGTTCAACGCCTACGTGGTGGCGTTCGGCGGTCTGCTGCTGCTCGGCGGCAGGCTCTCCGACCTACTCGGCGCTCGCCGGGTATTCGCCGCGGGCTGGGTGGTGCTCGGCGTCGGCTCCGTCATCGCCGGTGCCGCGGGCACTGTCGGCGTCGAGCTGGCTGGTCGGGCGATCCAAGGTGGTGGTGCGGCGCTGATCGCGCCCTCCGCACTCACGCTGCTGATGATGCTGTTCGGCGGCTCGCCCCAGGAGCTCACCAAGGCGCTCGCCGTGTATGGCGCGGCCGCGCCCGCCGGTGGCACCGCGGGCGTGTTCCTCGGCGGTGTGATCACCGAATACATCAGCTGGCCTTGGGTTTTCTACATCAACATTCCGATCGCCGTGCTGGCGCTGATCGCCGTGCCGCTGCTGATGCCCGCCGCTCCGGCGCGCAAGGGGTCCATCGATATCGCCGGATCCGTCACTGTGACAGCCGGTTTGGCGGCCGCGGTATACGCGATCGTGCAGGCACCGGAGGTCGGTTGGGCCTCGGGCGAGACCTGGGGTGTGCTGGCACTGGCCGCCGCGCTGCTGGCCGGCTTCGTCGCCATCCAGTCCCGGCGCGGCGAACCGCTCATGCGGCTGAGCATCTTCCGCGCACCGAACCTGGCCGCCGCCAACTTCGCCCAGTTCGCGCTGGCCGCCGCGTGGGTGCCGATGTGGTTCTTCCTCAACCTGTACCTGCAGCAGGTGCTCGGGTACAGCGCGTTCCCGTCGGGTGCGGCACTACTGCCGATGACCACGCTGATCATGCTCGGCATGGTGGTGCTCGCCCCGAAGGCGATGCAGCGTTTCGGCGCCAAGCCGATGATCGTCACCGGTCTGATCGTGCTCGGTCTCGGCCTCGGGGTGATGTCGCTGGTGCGGCCGACCGGCAACTTCTGGATCGACGTGCTGCCCGCCTCGCTGATAGCGGCGGGGGGTATGTCGCTGGCCTTCATTCCCTCGCTCGGCACCGCTATCTCGGCGGCACGACCCGAGGAAGGCGGGCTGGCCTCGGGCATCGTCAACGTCAGCTACCAGGTGGGTTCGGCGCTCGGACTGGCCGCGATGACGGCGGTGGCCGCCGCGTTCGGCGCGAGCGAACTGGGAGATACCTCGGCACTGACCGACGGCTATTCCGCGGCCTTCCTGGGGGCGGGCGTGCTCGCCCTGGCAGGGGCGGGCATCACCGCGGCGACCATGCGAACCCCGGCCGCCGACAAGGCCGGCGCGACTGTTTGACAAAGTACCCTAGGGGGGTATGGTAATGATCGAGAGCGAAACGAGGAGAGTTCCATGAGCACCACCACCGTCACCGTCACCGGTATGACCTGCGGCTGCTGTGTCAACAAGGTCCGCGACAAGGTCGGCGCCCTACCCGGCGTCACCGGCGTCGATGTCGACCTGGCCGCGGGCTCGGTAACCATCGACGGCACCGAGCCCGAACGCACCGCCCTCGCCGACGCCGTAGCCGCGGCCGGCTTCCAGCTCGCAGACTGAACGGATACGGAGCATCCCGATGAACGCAACAGGCAAGTTCGCCGGATTCGCCCTCGGCCTCGCGGCGGTCTTCGGGATCGCTCTGGCCGCAGGTGCCCTGGTCGGTCCGCAACCTTCCGAACCGGCCGGGCACGGCGAGCACTCGACCGCGGCGGCACCGTCCGCCGATCTCCCCGGCGGGCTGCTCGCCACCGACCAGGGCTACACGCTGGCCTTGGACAAGCCGAACACCACCACCGCACCGCAGTCGCCGACAAGTTTTCGCATCCTCGACGCGAACGGCGCACCGGTGACGAAGTACGTGAACAGCCACGACAAGGACCTGCACCTGATCGTGGTCCGACGCGACATGGCGGGCTTCCAGCACGTCCACCCGGTCCTCGATCCGGCCGGAACCTGGACAGTTCCGCTGAACCTCAGCCGGGGCGGCGACTACCGCGTCTACGCCGACTTCACCCCCGAGGGTGGGTCGAACCTGACGCTCGGCGCCGATCTGCGGGTCGCGGGCACCTACGACGTGCAGGCACTGCCCGCCCCCGCCGCCACCGCGCAGGTCGGCGAGTACACGGTCGCGCTGAACGGCACGGTCGCCCCCGGCACCGCGTCGAAGGTGACGCTCTCGGTCAGCCGCAACGGCACCCCGGTCACCGACCTGCAGCCCTACCTCGGGGCCTACGGTCACCTGGTGGCCCTGCGCGCCGCCGACCTCGCCTACCTGCACGTTCATCCCGAGGGCGCGCCCGGCGACGGAGTCACCCCTGCCGGACCCGGCATCGACTTCATCGTGAACGCACCGAGCGCCGGCGACTATCGCCTGTTCCTCGACTTCCAGCACCAGGGCGTGGTGCGGACCGCCGAGTTCACGGTGCGGGTCGCCACGCCGAACGCCACCGGTGCGAGCAACCCGGCCCCGACCAGCGCGCCCGCCGACCACGGCACCCCCGGCCACGGCCACTGACCCCACCTGTTTCACCCGTGATCGCTCAGCAAGAATTGCTATCAGGAACGAAGGAGCACCCCATGACCGCCGTGACACACCCACCGGGCACCGGCCAGGTAGAACTGGTGATCGGTGGCATGACCTGCGCTTCCTGCGCGAACCGGATCGAGAAGAAGCTCAACAAGCTCGACGGGGTCACCGCCACGGTCAACTACGCGACCGAGAAGGCACGCGTCGACTTCACCGGTGACGTCTCCCCCGAGGCGCTGATCGCCACCGTCGAGCAGGCCGGCTACACCGCGGCACTCCCCGCGCCGAAGAAGCCCGAGACCGACGAAACGCCGGTCGCCGACGCGGACCCGACGGCTTCGCTGCGCACCCGGCTGATCGTGTCGGCGCTGCTCACCGTGCCGGTGATCGCGATGGCGATGATCCCGGCGCTGCAGTTCACCAACTGGCAGTGGCTCTCGCTCACGCTGGCCGCACCGGTCGTGATCTGGGGCGCGCTGCCCTTCCACAAAGCCGCGTGGACCAACCTGAAGCACGGCACCGCCACCATGGACACCCTGGTGTCGATGGGCACGCTCGCGGCCTTCGGCTGGTCGCTGTACGCGCTGTTCTGGGGCACGGCGGGCACGCCGGGCATGAAACACCCGTTCGAGTTCACCATCGCGCGGATGGACGGCACCGGCAGCATCTACCTCGAAGCCGCGGCGGGCGTGACCACGTTCATCCTGGCCGGGCGGTATTTCGAGGCACGGTCGAAGCGACGGGCGGGCGCGGCACTGAGGGCCCTGCTCGAACTCGGCGCGAAGGATGTCGCGGTTCTTCGTGGCGGCGTCGAGACGCGAATTCCGGTGGAACAGCTGGCCGTCGGTGACGAGTTCGTCGTGCGGCCGGGTGAGAAGATCGCCACCGACGGTGTGATCACCGAGGGGACGTCGGCGGTCGACGCGTCCATGCTCACCGGTGAGTCGGTGCCGGTGGAGGTCGGCGTCGACGATGGCGTCACCGGCGCCACCGTGAACGTCGGTGGACGACTCGTCGTGCGCGCCACCAGGATCGGCGCCGACACCCAGCTCGCCCAGATGGCACAGCTCGTCGAGGACGCGCAGACCGGCAAGGCACAGGCACAGCGGCTGGCCGACCGGATCTCCGGCATCTTCGTCCCGATCGTCATCGCGCTCGCCGTCGCCACCCTCGGATTCTGGCTCGGCACCGGCGGATCCATCGCCGCCGCCTTCACGGCGGGCGTGGCGGTGCTGATCATCGCCTGCCCCTGCGCCCTCGGCCTGGCCACGCCGACGGCGCTGATGGTCGGCACCGGACGCGGCGCGCAGCTGGGCATCCTGATCAAGGGACCCGAGGTGCTCGAATCGACCCGCAAGGTCGACACCATCGTGCTGGACAAGACCGGCACCGTCACCACCGGCAAGATGACGCTGCTCGACGTGATCCCCGCCGAGGGCGAACTCGGCAGCAAGGTGCTGGAACTCGCTGGTGCGCTGGAGGATTCGTCGGAACACCCGATCGCGCAGGCCATCGCCAAGGGCGCACGCGACGAGTTCGGCACCCTGCTGCCGGTGGAGGGTTTCGCCAATGTCGAAGGCCTCGGTGTGCAGGGCGTGATCGACGGTCACGCGGTGATCGTCGGCCGGGCGCGACTGCTGGCCGACTGGTCACAACCGCTGCCCGAGACGCTGGAAACCGCGCTGGCGGAAGCGGAATCGGCAGGCAAGACCGCGGTCGCGATCGGCTGGGACGGCAGCGCGCGTGGCGTGCTGGTTGTCGCCGACGCGGTGAAGCCGAGCTCGGCGCAGGCCATCGCGCAGTTCCGCGAGCTCGGGCTGACGCCGATCCTGCTCACCGGTGACAACGCCCGCGCGGCCCGCACCATCGGCGACGAAGTGGGCATCGACGAGGTCATCGCCGAGGTGCTGCCGCAGGACAAGGTCGACACCGTCAAGCGGCTGCAGGCCGAGGGCAAGGTCGTCGCCATGGTCGGTGACGGCGTCAACGACGCGGCCGCCCTGGCCCAGGCCGACCTGGGCCTGTCGATGGGCACCGGCACCGACGTCGCCATCGAGGCCAGCGACCTCACCCTCGTCCGCGGCGATCTGCGCGCCGCAGCCGACGCGATCCGCCTGTCGCGGCGCACCCTGGCCACGATCAAGGGCAACCTGTTCTGGGCCTTCGCCTACAACGTGGCCGCGATTCCCCTGGCCATGGCGGGCCTGCTCAACCCGATGCTGGCCGGCGCCGCGATGGCGTTCAGCTCGGTCTTCGTGGTGAGCAACAGCCTGCGCCTGCGCCGGTTCGAGTCGACCGCGCAGTAGACCGTCGGCAAGAGGCGAGGTCCGTAGATCTACGGACCTCGCCTCTGTTTCTGTCCGGTGATCGGAGTCAGAACAGGTACTGCTGATCTGCCGAGATGAAGAAGCCGTGACCGCCGGCGTCACAGCGGACGCCCTGTTGGGTGGAGGTGCAGGCGGCGCCGCGGACGATGATGGTGTCGCCGTAGTTCAGGGTTTTTCCGCCGCCCTTGGTGGTGCCGTCCACCGGCTCACCGACGAAGAAGCCCTGGTTGGTGCACAGGAATTCCGCTGTGCCGCCGTAGATGTGGGCGGCGACCTTGCGGGCCGGGGAGTTGTCGCAGGTGGGGAGTTCGGGCGGGATCACGTGTGTGTCGGCCAGCTGGCAGCCGACGCCGAGGGTGCCCTCTTCGACGAAGCCGCACAGGATGTTGCCGGTGGGCGACTGGAAGTAGAAGTTGTTGCGCTGCTGGTAGTCGCGGGCGTCGACGGTGGCGTCGTCGCGGGTGGGCAGGTCGGCCGGACTCGGGCCGGTGCCGGGCGCGGTGGGTGGCTCGTTGGAGGCAGGTGCGACGGTCGAAGCGTTGCCCTGATCCGCGGGCTGGGTGGTCACCGGAAGGCGCGATGGCGTGGACGCACCGTCACACGCGGCGAGCCCACCGGCGAGCACCGCGAGCGCGGCCACCGTGATTACTGATCTCATGATCTCTCCCCTCGATGTCCGACCCCATTCGAAGGAAGAATCGACAGCAGAAGCGGATTCGTTTCCTGCGCTCATGAACCGTGACCCACCCGAGGTGAGCCCGTGACGACAGCTCAGCACGTCTGGTACGCCGCGTACGGCTCCAACATGCACGCGCGGCGGTTCGCCTACTACCGCGAAGGCGGCACCCCGCCCGGAACCGACCACACCTATCCGGGGTTCCGTGACCGGTCCGCACCGGCCGCCGTCGCACCGCTCGACCTACCGGGAAGTCTGTATTTCGCCTGGCAGAGCCCCGTGTGGACCGGCGGGGTCGGGTTCTATGCCGCGCGCCCGGCGGCGGGCAGGCCGGTCGGCGCGGCGGCACGGGGGTACTTGCTGACCGTCGGTCAGTTCGGTGACCTCCTGGCGCAGGAGATGTATCGAAGCCCGGCGATCGACTTCGATCCGGCGCCGGTCCTCGCCGACGGTGCGGTGCGGCTCGGGCCGGGTCGATACGAGACTGTGGTGCACGCGGGGACGCACGACGGGATTCCCGTCCTCACCTTCACCTCACCGTGGGATCCGGAAACCGTGGCCCTGCGACGGCCCTCGGCCCGATATCTGACGATGATCGGCGCCGGGCTGCGCGAATCACACGGCTGGGATCTGGATCGCATCGTCGACTATCTGCGGGTGTGGCCCGGCATCGCCGGGCACTGGACCGAGCCCGACCTGCGCGGCGCGCTAGTCAGCGGCACCGGACTCGAGCGGCCCTAGATTTTCGTCGCGCCGATCGCGGGTACTCCCCTGGTGCGGGGCGTCGACCACCGGGAGCACACGCATGGAGTGGTTCACGGCACCGGAGTACTGGCAGGGCAGGCTGATCTTCCAGCGTGGCCTGGCGGTGATCTACGCCCTCGCCTTCCTGACGGCGGCACTACAGTTCCGCGCGCTCCTCGGTGAGCGCGGGATGCTGCCCATCCCGCGATACCTGGCCCGGACGCCGTTCCGCCGGTCACCCAGCCTGTTCCAGCTGCACTACTCCGATCGGTTCTATGCCGGCATCGCCTGGTTCGGTGCGGTGCTCGCGATGGCGGTCGCGCTCGGTGTCGCCGATCTGGTGCCGCTGTGGGCGGCCATGGCGTTGTGGTTGCTGCTGTGGGCGCTGTATCTGTCGATCGTCAACGTGGGGCAGACCTGGTACTCGTTCGGCTGGGAATCGCTGCTGCTCGAGGCGGGGTTCCTGGCGATCTTCCTCGGCAACGACACCGTCGCGCCGCCGCTGCTGGTGTTGTTCGCCGCGCGCTGGCTGCTGTTCCGGGTGGAGTTCGGGGCCGGGCTGATCAAGATGCGCGGCGATCGGTGCTGGCGGGACCTGACCTGCCTGTACTACCACCACGAGACCCAGCCGATGCCCGGTCCGCTGAGCTGGTTCTTCCACCATCTGCCCCGGCCACTGCACCGGGTGGAGGTCGCCGCCAATCATGTCGCGCAGCTGATCGTGCCGTTCGGGCTGTTCGCGCCGCAGCCGGTGGCGAGCGTCGCGGCGGGCATCATCATCGTCACGCAGTCGTGGCTGGTGCTCTCCGGCAATTTCGCCTGGCTCAACTGGGTGACTCTGCTGCTGGCAACCACCGCGGTCAGCGCGTACCCGGTACTGCCGGACGCGCCGCCGGTGGCCGACCCGCCCGGATGGTTCCTCGGCGCCGTCGTCGCCTTCGTCGCGATGGTCGTGGTGCTGAGCTTCTGGCCGGTGCGCAACCTCCTCTCCGCACAGCAGGCGATGAACGCCTCGTTCGACCCGTTGCACCTGGTCAACACCTATGGAGCGTTCGGCAGCATCACCCGGGTCCGCCAGGAGATCGTGCTCGAGGGCACCGACGCCACCCACCTCACGCCGGACACGGTGTGGCGCGAATACGAGTTCAAGGGCAAACCGGGCGACCCCCGGTACCGTCCGCGCCAGTGGGCGCCCTATCACCTGCGGCTGGACTGGTTGATGTGGTTCGCCGCGCTGTCGCCGGCCTACGCGCGATCGTGGGCACTGCCGTTGGCGATCCGGCTGCTCGACAACGACCCCGATACCCTGCGCCTGCTGCGGCGCTGCCCCTTCCCCGACGCACCGCCGCACTACGTGCGCGCCCGGCTGTACGAGTACCACTTCAGTACGCCCGCCGAACTGTTCCGCGAACGGATCTGGTGGCGCCGAACCCTGATCGGCGAGTTTCTGCCTGCGCTGCGTCACCCACGCCTCGACCGGCACCGGGAATGAGAAAAGCCCGGCACGATGGCCGGGCTTTTCGTTGAGCGGATGACGAGATTCGAACTCGCGACCCTCACCTTGGCAAGGTGATGCGCTACCACTGCGCCACATCCGCGTGCCCTCCGAAACCGATCCGGCGAGCGCCGGTGACTTCGTCGTGCGAGTACGAACTTTAGCGCGAAACTCCCGAACTACGAAATCCGGGCTCACTCATCACCCGGGGCGGCGGTGAGACCCCGCATCGGCGGGCGTCGTTAAGCAGGTCACAAGGATGCGGAAAAGGCTGCGGGGGAAGGTTTTTCGCAGGCGGTCGTGACCGCGGGAATCATGGGAGGAACGACTGTGAAGTCTCTGGGGATGATCGCGGCGGGCGTCGCGATGACGGCGCTGACCGTGTTGGGGGCCGGACCGGCGCACGCCGACTTCACCGACCCGGTGGAGTACACCGACAGTGGGGAGAACGTGGAGGACGAAGGGTTCGGGGAGTACGCGGTCAACCGTTCCGACCCGAACTCGTGCCTGGTGGTGCAGAACCACACCGGCGGGCAGGTGACGGTCCGGTTGAACTACCCGACCAGTGGCGGAAAGTGGCTGTTCAACCACGATCAGGTCGGTGTGCTGATGCGCAACGGCAAGATGGTCACCTCACCGTCCGGAAATTGGAATGTGCGGACGAACCCGCCGATCAGGTTCAACTGGGTCTACGACGGCAACATGAACACCCGCAGGGGTTGCAACGGGTCGTGGGTGCTGACCATGAACTGAGCCGCAGGGTCCGGTGCGCCGCCACGCACCGGACCCTGCCCGGTCAGCTCGGCTTCAACGCGCCGCCTGCGACGACGGGGGCGAAGGCGGCGCGGTGGTCGGCGGCCCAGGCGGCGTAGCCGCGGGGTGGTCTGCCGAGGACGCGTTCGATGTCGTCGGTGACGAGCTCGTTGTGGCCGCCGCGGATGAAGGACTGGCCGATCAGTGAGCCTTCCACGAAAGCGGGCGGAAGACCCGCGGCGACCATGAACGCGCGGGCATCGGCTTCGGCGATGTCGGTGACGGCGATCGGGCGGTCGAGAACCCGCGCGAGAACGGCGGCCTGGTCGCGGCCCGTGTGCAGGTCGGGGCCGGTCAGGGTGTAGATACGGCCGTGGTGGTCGTTCGAGCGCAGCGCCGCTGCGGCGACCGCCGAGACATCGCGTGGGTCGACCACGGCCTGCCTGCCGTCGCCGGTGAGGTTCGGGACGGGGTGACCGTTGCTGAGGGGTTCGATCCAGCTGAACGTGTTCGACGCGAAAGTATTGGGGCGCAGAATCGTCCACTCCAAGCCGGAGTCGCGCACGGCCTGCTCCCCTGGCACATGCCAGGAACCCGGCACGCCGAGACGTGGGTCGCCGGTACCGACCGCGGACAGCTTCACCACTCGCCGCACACCGGCCTTTCGCGCGGCAGCCACCAGTTCGGCATCGGTGCCGGTGCTGTCCGGGCCAGGAATCCCGACGAGGAACGCGGCCGCTACGCCCGCCATGGCGGGTCCGAACGTCGCCGGGTCGCGGTAGTCCACCCGCACCACCTCCACCCCGGCGGGGAATCCTGCCTGCTCCGGGTCGCGGGTCGCCGCCCGGACGGCGACGCCCTCGGCTGCCAGCTGTCGCACGATGTCGCTTCCGATGGTGCCTGTCGCACCGGTGATCAGGATCATGGAACGAGCATGGCCGCCGCGCTGCCTGCGAAGATAGGAGAAATCGGCACGGACATCCCGGCCCGCGCCGCCTACAGTCGACCAGGTGGAGTATCTGACCTCGGCGCACATCGAGACGCCCGTGACGACACCGGAATCGTTGCGCCCGTGGCTCACCGAACTCACCAGCACGCCACTGTTCGACGACCTCGCTCAGCCGTTCGCGCATCCGCCCGTCGCGACCACCACGGTCGTCCTGCGCACCGAAAAGTCCGGTCGCGGTAACGCGTTCGTCGTCGGCGCGCAGACGAAGGCGTCCTACTCGACACCCGAGGAGCCCGCCGGGTGCGTGCGGCTGCGCCTGGAACCGGGCGTGACCCGCCAGCTGCTCGGCGTGACCGCGGGCGAACTCACCGACCGCGTCTTTCGTCTCGACGAATTGCCGGGTCCGCTGGGCGGTTTCGCGACGGAACTGACGGGCGTGCCCGCCGCACACGCGATCACCCATCTGGAAGATCTACTGCCGCACACTATCTCGGAATCGGATACCGATCGGGCGCACCGGATCGTGCTGCGCGAGGCGATCTCGGCGCTCACCGCCGACAACGCCCCCGCACTCTCCGAACTCACCGCGCGCCTCGCTGTCAGCGAGCGCCAGCTGCGCAACCTGTTCACCATGGGAATCGGCCTGTCCCCCAAGCATTTCGCTCGCATTCAACGCCTGCGGCGGGTCCTCTCCTACGCGGGCGACACCCCCTGGTCACACCTCGCGGCGAGTACCGGCTACTACGACCAGTCCCACCTCACCGCCGACTTCCGCACCCTCATGGGCGTCCCACCCGCCGCCTACCTTCGCGGCAAGCTACCGGCACCGACCCGCTGCCGGATTCCGCGCTGAGTCCGCCTCGGCAGGCATCCGCCACATCGCACGCGAGCCGAACGGGCACAGTAGCGATCACGGCGCAGGAGCGCTCACCACCCGGACAGTCGGCGGATTCCGCAAGCTCTGACCGACCACGCAGTAGCGCTCGGTGAGTTCGCCGAGCTTGACCAGGGCGGCGTCGTCGACAGCAGCCGAGGTGGTGACGGTGATCGTCACGGCGATCGGCGAAACCCCGACCTCCACGGTTCGATCGATGCCCAGGGTGCCGGTGGCGTCGAAGGACCCCGCCGCCTCGACCTCGGCGCCGGTGATGGGCAGGCCCATCGCGGTGGCGACGCTGCGGCAGGTCACCCCGGCGCAGGCCGCCACCGCCTCCAGCAGCATGTCGCCCGAGCAGGCGTCGGCGCCGTCACCGCCGGTGGCGCGGTGCAGGCCGGCGCGGACCGGGCCGGCGAAGGTCCGCACCGTGCAGGTGATGCCGGGGTCGGCGAACGAACCGGCGCCGCGCAGGGCGGTGACCGCGGCGGCCGGGTCGTCCCGGTAGCGCTGTTTCACCGGAGCTTGCAGGGCCTTCAACTCCGCCGCGGTGGTCATCTCTCGAGCGTAAGCCCGCCCGAGGCCGAAATATCAGCCCTCGGTGTCCTGCGTTTTCTCGGCCTTGCGGGCGAAACGTTCGGCCGCTTCGGCTTCGTCGAGAGCGGTGGCCTCTTCGAGGGAAGGGGCACTGCCACCGAGCCGTTTCGGGACCCAGTAGGCGCCGGGCTCGTGCTCATAGGATTCTTGCAGGTCGGCGAGCATTTCCTGCATGGTGGAGCGCAGCTGTGCGGTGAGGTCGGCGGCGGGTTCGTAGGGCTGGATGGGGGTGCCGACGGCGATCGAGATGGGGGTGTTGGTGCGGCCGAGCCGCTTGGGGAAGCCCTTGGTCCAGACGCGCTGGGCGCCCCAGATGGTGATCGGGATGATCGGCACACCCGCCTCCAGTGCCATGCGGGCCGCGCCGGACTTGAATTCCTTGATCTCGAAGCTGCGGCTGATCGTGGCCTCGGGATACACGCCGACGAGCTCGCCGTCGCGCAGGTACTGCACCGCCGATTGGTAGGAGTCGGCGCCCGCGGTGCGGTCGACCGGGATGTGCTTGAGGGTGCGCATGATCGGGCCGGAGATGTTGTTGTCGAACACTTCCTGCTTGGCCATGAACCTGATGTAGCGACGGGGGGTGCGCACAGGCAGACCCGCGTAGGTGAAGTCCATGTAACCGGTGTGGTTGACCGCCAGCACGGCGCCGCCGGTGGCGGGGATGTTTTCCGCCCCCTTGACAGTGAACTTCAGACCTTCGAGGAAGAACAGGGTTCGGGCCACGCCGATGATCGAGAAGTAGAGGGGTTCCACAAGTACGCAAGCGTAGTCGTAGATCTCCGCATCGGCAGGGGTGCCATCGGCGCGGGCCGTGACCGTAGAATCGCGGCGTTCGCCCGCGCAGCGAATCCGCTTCGCGCACACCGGTCTACACCCCGGCGAGTCCGCTCGCCCCGACAGTCACTCCCCCGCCGTCGTCACAGGCGGGTGCCACGACCTAGGAATCGAGGAACGTCGTAGTGGAACGCGCCCAGCTTGCCCTGACCCGCCCGCACCGCGCCTACGCGCTGGTCACGGGCCTGACCGTCGCCGCGGCCCTGGTCGCCGGGTGCGATTCGGTGTCGGGGATCCCGGGCGATCCGGTCGAGACGACCACTACCGCGTCGACCACGGCCGCCGCGGCGCCGACGACCACGGCGACCCAGGCCATCGCACCCGGCGAACCGGCGCCGAACAGCCCGCTCCCCGCCGACGCACCCCAGGTCGGCGCGGTCGCGGGCCACGCCGACGCCGTCACCGCCGTGCGCCGCTGGGCCGCCGACCTACAGACCGGCACGGTGAAAGAACTCCAGGACAACTGCTGGACCATCCCGCCTGCCACCGTCGCCGAGATGTACGCCGATCCCCAGGCGGTGCTGGCTGCCCTGGCCACGCCGGGCACCGCGACCGCCGATACCGTGACCTGGCGTAACCGAACCGTCACCGTCACCGTCGACCGCGAATCCGTGGCATCCGGATATGCCTGCGGACGGGTGTCCGCGGCGGGCGTCGAGCCCGGTTACGACGACGCCGACGCGCGCCACACCGTGCGCCGCTACCTCGCCCGCGCCACCGGCAAACCACTCAACGCGGCAGATATCGAAGCAGACCATCCGCTGACCTGCAAGGCCTCGCCCGCGAGCTGGGATCCCGAGGGCACCGGCAACCCCGTAGCAGCCCCCTTGACAGGCGACTCGGGCAAAGTAGGCAATGTCACCTCCTACACCGGCGAGGAGCTACGATCCGAGCAGGTTCGTGGCGACTACCTGGCAGTTCACGTCCCTGTGACCACCTCACCCGGGGGCACGCGGACGCGCACTTTCACGGTTGTCGCGACCGCTGAGGGCTATTGCATCGGTGACGTAACGATTTAGCCACTACCCTGGTTGGCTGGTACGCCGAAGCAGTCAGGGGGCCCGAGGCGGTAGCTCGCCATTGATCCGGCGAATCAGATCCTGGTAGGAGGAAACAGCTCGTGCAGATCACCAGCGTCGGACACGCCGGCTTCCATATCCGAACCGAGGCCGGCACGATCCTGTGCGATCCCTGGGTGAACCCCGCGTACTTCGCGTCGTGGTTCCCCTTCCCGGACAACTCCCAGCTCGACTGGGAGACCCTCGGCGATGTCGACTACCTGTACGTCTCGCACCTGCACCGCGATCACTTCGACGCCGCCCACCTGGCGAAGTACGTGAACAAGGACGCCACGATCCTGCTGCCCGACTACCCGGTGCTCGACCTGCGCCGTGAGCTCGAGGCGCTGGGTTTCACCAAGTTCTTCGAGACCGAGGACTCGGTCAAGCACACGATCACCGGGCCGAAGGGCTCCGTGGACATCATGATCGTCGCGTTGCGCGCGCCCGCCGACGGCCCGATCGGCGACTCCGGAATTCTCATCTCCGACGGTGAGACCACCTGTTTCAACATGAACGACGCCCGACCGGTGGACATGGACGTCATCCACGACGCGTTCGGCGACATCGACATCCACCTGCTGCAGTACTCGGGCGCGATCTGGTACCCGGCCGTGTACGACATCCCGGCGCGGACCAAGGCCAACTTCGGCAAGCAGAAGCGTCAGCGTGGCATGGATCGCGCGCGCTCCTACATCGAGCAGGTCGGCGCGACCTGGGTGGTGCCCTCTGCAGGTCCGCCGGTGTTCCTCGACGACGAGCTGCGCTACCTCAACGACGATCGCGGCGACGAAGGCAACATCTTCCCCGACCAGATCGTGTTCCTCGATCAGATGAACATTCACGGCAACTCCGGCGGGATCCTGATGATCCCCGGTTCGGTCGCCGATGTGCGCGGTAAGGAGCTCGACCTCGCGCACCCGTTCGACCCGGATCGGATCTACGGCGACAAGGCCGCCTACATCGCGGAGATGGCGCAGCGTTTCGCGCCGGTGCTGGCCGCGGAGAAGGCGTCGTGGGAGACCGGAGAGGGTTCGCTGCTCGAGCCGCTGCGTGAGCTGTTCGAACCGATCATGAAGCAGAGCGCGCTGATCAGCGACGGCATCGGCTACCCCGTGGGCCTGGTGATCGGCGAGGAGACCATCGTCCTGGACTTCCCGCACCGCACCGTGCGCGCGCCGCTCGAGGGCGAAGGCCGCTACCGTTACGGCTTCCGCATCGCCCCCGAACTGGTACGCACCGTGCTGCGCGACAACGAGCCGGACTGGGTGAACACGATCTTCCTGTCCACCCGCTTCCAGGCGTGGCGGATCGGCGGCTACAACGAGTTCCTCTACACCTTCTTCAAGTGCCTCACCGACGAGCGCATCGCCTACGCCGACGGCTGGTTCTCCGAGGCACACGACGACTCCGCCGTCACCGAACTCGACGGCTGGGAAGTCCAGCGCCGCTGCCCCCACCTCAAGGCAGACCTCTCCAAATTCGGTGTGGTGGAAGGTAACAACCTCACCTGTAACCTGCACGGCTGGCAGTGGGACCTGGAATCGGGGCGCTGCAAGACCTCCAAGGGTCACGAGCTGCGCTCTCGCAAGCTCTGAACCTTGAACCAGGGACGGCGACCGGGGTAATTTGAGTTCGGGGTCCATCGAGAAAGTCCGATCCACCCCTCCGTTCCACGATCACGCACTGCGTTTGTTCGGCTCATTCTCGACCCGACCAGGGAGCGACAATGAACGGCACACCTGTATCGACCATCCTCGAAGCGATTCGCGGTGAGGTGATCACCGCGGACTCACCCGGCTACGACCAGGCGCGTTCGGTCTACAACGCGATGATCGACCGCCGGCCCCTCGCGGTCGTCCGCGCGGTCGACGTCGCCGACGTGCGTACCACCGTCGAGGCCGCCCGCGAGAGCGGACTCGACCTCGCCATCCGCGCCGGCGCCCACAGCGTGCCCGGTTTCGGCACCGTCGACGACGGCATCGTCTTGGACCTGAGCGCCATGAAGGGCATCCGCGTCGATCCCGAACGGCGGATCGCCCGCGTACAGGGCGGCTGCGACTGGGGCGACTTCGACCACGCCGCGCATTCCTTCGGGCTCGCCACCACCGGCGGCATCATCTCCACCACCGGGGTCACCGGCCTGACTCTCGGCGGCGGGATCGGCTACCTCGCCCGCGCCTACGGTCTGTCCATCGACAACCTCCGGTCCGCCGATGTGGTGCTGGCCGACGGCACCTTCGTGACCGCGAACGCGACCGAGCACCCCGATCTGTACTGGGCGCTGCGCGGCGGCGGCGGCAACTTCGGGGTGGTCACCGAAATGGAGTTCGACCTGCACCCGGTGGACACGATCTACGGCGGACCCATGTTCTTCGAGCTCGACGTCGCCGAAGAGCTGTTGCGGACCTACCGCGACTGGATCGCGGCGGCACCGCGCGCGATGGGCGCCTTCCCCGGCTTCCAGATCGCGCCGCCGCTGCCGTTCATTCCCGAGGAACGGGTCGGCGAACCGTTCGTCCTGCTGGTGTCCTGCTTCAACGGCCCCGATCAGGAGGCCGAAGCCCTGCTCGCGGACCTGCGGGCGGTCGCGACGCCGGTGGCCGAGCACGTCGGCCGGATGCCCTACCCGGCCCTCAACAGCGCATTCGACGGTCTCCTTCCTCCCGGCCTGCAGCACTACTGGAAGGCGGCGTTCCAACCCGAACTCACCGACGGCGCCCTCGCCGCTCATCTCGAGTTCGGCCCGCGAGTGCCCGCGGTGCAGTCCACCATGCACCTCTACCCGATCGACGGCGCCGTGCAGGACGTCGCGGTGGACGACACCGCGTTCGCCTACCGCACCGCGAATTTCGCCCCCGTGATCGCCGGGATGTGGCCCGATGCGATCGACAACGACGCCAACATCAGGTGGGTCCGCGACTACCACTCCGCGCTGGAGCCCCACACCGCCGACGGCGGCTACATCAACTTCATGGGCTCCGACGACCAGGGCCGCATCCGCGCCAACTACGGCCCGAACTTCGACCGCCTGGCCGCGGTCAAGAAGACCTACGACCCGGCCAACCTGTTCCACCTCAACCAGAACATCGCGCCGGCGCAGTAGTCGGCTACGGCCGTTCCGCATCATCGTGCTGCGGCTCTGCATGGATGTGCTCGATGGAGTCGTCGGGTCACACCTTCGGCTCGACTCGGTGCCGGTGGTCAAGAAGTGAGATCGGCAGGTTCGGCTACGTGGCGGGCGTATTCGAGAATTCGCAGGGTTTCCACGGCGTCGCGGGGGTCGACCGGGACCGGAGCTCCGTCGAGCAGGGCGGCGGCCATTCCCGCGTAGAAGGCGGGGTAGTCACCGGGAAGGGTGGGGATCGGGCGTAGATCCTCGCCTGCGCCGAAGGTGCCCCACTTTTCGGGTGGGACTGTGCCCCAGGGTTTTCCGTCGTCCGGGCGGCGGCCTGCGCGCAGTTCGTCTTCCTGGGGGTCGAGGCCGGAGACGGTGTAGCCGTTGGCGGATCCGAGCACACGCAGGCGCGGACCCAGTTGCGGCGCAACGGCACTCATCCACAACTGCGACCGGGTGCCGTTGGCGTGGGTGAGGGCGATGAAGGCGTCGTCGTCGGCTCCGACCTCCGGGCGGCGCCGGTCGAGTTCGGCGTAGACCTCGGTGACCGGGCCGAACAACGTCAGCGCCTGGTCGACCAGGTGACTGCCCAGATCGAACAGGATGCCCGCACCGTCCTCGGCATCGCCCACTTCACGCCAGCCACCCTTGGGAACCGGCCGCCACCGCTCGAACCTGGACTCGAACCGCCGGACCTCACCCAGCTCACCGGCGTCGATCAGGGCGCGCACGGTCAGAAAGTCGTTGTCCCAGCGCCGATTCTGGAAAACGCTCAACGGCAGATCGGCCCGCTCCGCAGCCTCGACCATTTCCTCGGCATCGGCCGCTGTCACCGCGAACGGCTTGTCCACCACCACGGGCAACCCGGCGGCCAGCGCCTGCAACGCCAGCGGCGCGTGCGAGCGATTCGGCGTGGCGATCACCGCGAGATCGACGTCCTCGTCCTCGACGAACATCTCCTGCGCCGACTTCCACACCCGCACTCCCGGATACTCGGCCCGCGCCTGCGCGGCCCGCTCCTGCGATGAGGTCACCACCGCGGCCACTCGCATCCGCGGCTCGGCGGCGATGAGCGGCGCGTGGAACACCGACCCGGCCAGGCCGTATCCGACTACCGCTACTCCGAGCTGGTCCATGGCTGCCCTTTCGTGGTGGTCTGCGGAATCGCAGTATTCACCGTAGCCGGGCTTGTCTCAGCGCTCGGGCAGTTTCCCGACCGCCTGTCGCAGGAGGGACGAGGCAATCGCGCAATAGTCGTCGCGGAATCCCTCGGTTCCGTGTACCGAGACCTCGATGGTCTCCTGCCCGGCATCCGGCATCAGGAAGGCGCGGGAGCAGATGGCCTTCGAACCGCCCTTGCCGAGATACACCTGGACCCCGTCGACCGTGACGAGCTCCAGGTCCTTGCCCGTAGTGCTCGTGCTGGTGCTGACCAGCTCCAGGGTGACTCGCACGCGCGCGTCCCACCGGCAGGTGTGCGCGTCGGCGATCGTGGGCTCGGGTGGCAGGACGCCGATCTTCTCGGCGACGGCGTCGCGGTCGAGCAGCGTGCACGGTTCCAGCAGGGCCAGCGAGGACTCCCTGCCCTCGGCGCGCGGCGCGGTCGTCAGTGAACGGGCGAGGTTGGCCGCGATGTAGTCGAGACCCGCGCATTCCTTCACCCCGGACGGATTGTTGAGGACGATGACGATGCCGGATTCGTGCTCGGCGCCTGGGCTCGCGATGGCCCGCGTGCAGGCCGCGGAGCTGCCGTCGATGATCGGAACCCCCTCTACCACCGTCTTATTGGGTGTCAGGTATTCGTCCTCCTTCCCCGGATACAGGTAGAAGGAGTAGCGGTTGGAACTGGCGGTACACCCCCAGCTCGGGGACGGAGTCAGCTCCCAGGTATCCGCGGCCAGTGGTGTCGGCGCGACCGGCACCGAGTCGCCGAGGGCCGAGGCCAGCCAGGGGCAGGCATCGACCTGCCGTAACTGCGCCAGGGTCAGCCCGGTCACCGGCCCCGGCTCACTCTCTTCGCGTGTCGCGAAGTAGGTGATCCCGACGAGCGCCACGAGCAGTGCCGCCAGGCCACCTGCCAGGCCGCTCCGAGCCCTCGGACTCGCCGCACTCCAGCGAAGTCGCACGGATTCCAGTACACGCCTGCCGTATTCGACGCTCGCACGACCCGTTTCGACCATGACCACCGAAAAGGGTCGTCCAGGTGCGGGTTCCGGTGCGGTGATCGCGGGCAGGGCGGCCAGCAGCGCCGAGATCTCGTGTTGCTGGCGCCCGATGTCATCGAGCACGGGGGCGGGCCACGGTGGCGGACCGCTCGGCTGGGCACCGAGATAGTCGAGGATCTGTCCTGGCGTGGGGCGGGCTGCCGGATCCTTGCGCAGGCACGCGGCCAGCATCTCGAACAGCGGCTCCGGCACGCGACTCAGATCGGGTTCGCGCTGGGCGATGTTGAACAGCGTGTACGGCACCGACGGTGCGGCGAACGGTGCGACGCCGGAGGCGGCGAAAGCGAGGACGGAACCGAGGGAGAACACGTCCGAAGCCGGCGTCAGCTCGTACCCGAGCGACTGCTCCGGCGACAGGAAGTCCGGCGTGCCCGTCGCCGTCGCAGTGGCGGTCCCGGCGGCCGGGGTGATACCGACTTCACCGAGACGGCCACTGTCCCTGGCCAACAGCACCGTGTCGGCCCGGATGCGCTGATGCACGAGGCCTGCGGCATGCACGGTCCGCAGTGCGGAGGCGAGCGCGGCGGCCAGGGTACGAACGGCAGGTACAGGCAGTGGCCCGTGCTCGGCTACGGCGGTGTCGAGGCGCACGCCTGGCACGAATGCTGATGCCACCCAGGGCTTCTCAGCGTCGGCATCGACATCGATCACCGTGGTGTTGGCGGAACCGGAGACACGCATCGCGGCAATCGCGCTGTGCCGCATCCTGATCCGGAAATCCGGCTCGTCGAGAAGTTCCGGTAGCGCCTGTCGCACCACGACCAGCGAGTCATCGGGGCCGGAGGCCAGCACGGACCGGAATCCGGCCGCGGACTCGAGGGTGCCGAGCACTCGGTAGCGACCGATGGTGGGTGGATCGCTGGGACCGAGGGGAATGATCGTCATGATGGGGGCAACTTCTCGAGTACGGGTTCGAGCAGATCGCCGGCAGTCTCACAGTTCCCACTGGCCCGCGCGGTGTTCGAGAAGTACTGGGCCCGCACTTGCTCGGCCTGATCGTCTTTGGTCGGCATCACCATCACGATGAAGGTGCAGTATTCGGGACTGCTGCCGTCGAGATAGACCGTGTGATCGCCGATAGTGCTTGTTTGCCGGACCCTTCCGCCCGTAACACTGTCCGGCCGGGTGCGCTCGTTGATATCGAGCGAAAAGGAGCCGTCAGCGCCGGTCAACGCGCAGCTATGGGGAGTCGACGTGCGCACGGGATCACCGACCAACGAACGAGTGGCCGGGATGTCGATCAGCGAGCACGGGTCGAGTGGCAGCAGCGAGCCCTGCGGGAAGGTCCGCAGCGGCGGATTGACCGACAGACGACGGACCACCGCCGCGAGCGCGCGCTCGGACGCCGGACAGAGGTCGCCTGCGGGCGGATAGGTGCTCGCGCCCATAGTCAGCGCCATCGGCAAACCGCTCTGGGTCACCACTATGCGGTCACAGGAGGCGGACTCTTTGTGAAGTCCGAGTACCGGCATCCAATTGATGGAGCTACCCATCGGCTGTCTGTCATCACGTACCTCGGCGACATTGTCGTTGTTACGCAGGCTGAAAGACACCGTGCGACCGGCCTGATCGCGATACCCGACGGTGCAACCGCCGATGGCGTTCGAGACGACTTCACTTGTCGCAGTGCCTAGTTCACCGAGCACTGACGGATCGAGCAACGCGCAGAGGTCGAGGCGGCGGGATTCGTCGTGGGTCAGCGCCAGTGGCGGATCATCCATCGCCACCGCGTTGCCCTCGACGCCGACGCCACAAATAGCGATGGAAGCCAGCACCAGTGCCGACATCGTCGCGGCAGCGAGAACCAGTCGCGCCCACTTCGGCTTCGGCTGTTCGGGTGCGATCGACGCTGTGGCAGCAGCGGTTCCGTCTGCCCAGCGACCCGCCTCGGCCTGGCAGTCGGCGATGCGTCTGCGGATCCGGACCGGCCAGACAGGTTCGGCGTCGATCCCGCTCACCGCGTCGAGCAACTGCTCGGGGGTCGGTCGCGCCGACGGGTCCTTGGCGAGGCAAGCATCGACCAGCGCGCGGATCTGCTCCGGAATTCCGGTGGTATCCGGGGAGCTGTAGAGCACGTTGTAGAGGACCTGCGGGGTGGAGGCCGCGTCGAACGGGCTCGCGCCGGTGGCCGCCATCGCGAGAACCGCACCGACGGCGAAAACATCGGAAGCTGTTGTCAAAGGACGGCATTCGGCCTGTTCGGGTGACATATACGCGGGCGATCCGATCACCGCTCCGGTGGCGGTGAGGTTGACGTCGTCCTCGAGCGCCCTGGCGATGCCGAAGTCGATCACGCGTGGACCGTCGTTGGTGAGCAGGATGTTGCTCGGCTTGAGGTCGCGGTGCACCAGGCCGGTGCGGTGGATCTCGAGCAGCGCCATCGCCAGGCCGGTGGCCAGGAGTTTCAGCCCGCTCAGGTTCAGGCGGCCGAACTCGCCGACCATGTCCTGCAAGCCAGGGCCCGCGATGTATTCGGAAGCCAGCCATGGCGTTTCGGATTCCGCGTCGTGGTCGACCACGCCCGCGGTGTAGGCGCCGGTGACCTGCTGTGACGCGAGCACCTCTCGCCGGAACCTGGCACGGAATTCCGGATTGCCGGTGAACTGGCGGTGGATCTGCTTCACCGCGACCAACCGGCCGTCCTGGCCCTGGCCGAGCAGCACCTGTCCCATGCCACCCCGGCCGATCACGGCAAGCAGGCGATAGCGGCCCAGCTGTTCGGGATCTTGCGAATTCAGCGGTTTCATCGCCGCGCCTCCCGTGTTCACCACGACCCGCTCAGTAGCGCGTGCTGCGCGACCGCCTGCTGTCGAATATCGGTCTCCTGGTTGCTGTAGAGGCGGACCACGAACTCGTTGTATCGCACCAGGCAGGAGAACCGCCGGGCGGGAACCGACCTGTTGTCCGGCCTCGCTGCGCGGTAGCAGGAAACACCCGAGAGTCCCGGCGGACCTGTCAGCGGGGTGTAATCGGCAGCCAGCGAATGCTTTTCCTCGAGGTCGGCGTAGGTCTTCGCGGCTTCGCTGTCCCGCGCGCGATACAGAAACTTGTTGTACGACACCGCGATCGCGTCGATCGAGCTCTGTTCGAAATCACGCAGGTTGACCGACGGATCGTCGCGTAGCAGGGCATAGGAACGAGGGCCGTAGACCATGAATTCCCACTTGTTGGGCCAGTAGTCGCCGGTCTTCACTATATGGGTGAGCAACTTGTCGCTGTCGAGTTTCAGCTTCGGTATGTCGGCGGCGGGCGTCGGAACCAAGGTGCCGAGCTCGGCCAGCTGAGCGCGGTAGGTCCGTGTGAGCAGATCGGTCAACAATTCGGGGCTGGGCTCGATGATCTTGGCGTACAACCTGATCACCAGGTTCTTCCACACCAGCCAGCTCCCGACCGTGGGCACACCGGGTCGCCAATGTGACAGTGCGGCAGGATATTCCGAAAGAGACAGGGGCGCGTTCTCGGTATTCGCGGTGAAGTCCGCGGCAGCCATCGCCTGCGCGGCCGCCGTCGCCTGGGCCTCATCGGGTAGGGACAGGATCGCGATCGACAGCAGCTTGTGCTTCGATTCGTTGTCCGACTGGCCGTTGCTCGCGATCGCGCCGTAGCCGGCCAGCACGTCGAACGGCCCGAGTGCGGTTCGCTGGACGCCCGAGAGCAGATCGTCTACGCCGCGTATCCCGACGATCAGCCCGCCGCCGTTGCCGTCGGTCAATTCCGGGTCGATGCGGTTGGCGAGCAGTAACCGCTCGCCGATGCGCACGGATTCCACCAGCGTTCCGCGCACCGCATTCGGCGCGTCGTCGTAGTCGCCCGCCACCGGTTCGAGGGCATAGTCACCGTGATCGGGTGCGGCGTTGTCACCGCATGCCGCGGTGAGCAGGGTGAGCGATAACAACGGCGCCAGCCAACGCAACCGATTACGCACGAACATTCCCCTCCGACCGCAGCGTCGAACGCCAGGCCCCTCCCGAACTCTGCCGTGAAACTATCACCCGCGAGTTCGGCGCCGCTACCGCGCGGGCAACCGGCCGACCGCCTGCTTCACGAGCGGATCGGCGATCGCGCAGAGTTGCCCTTCGCGTTGGTTCGGATTGCTGACGGACACTTCGACATCCTCGCGAAAGGTCTCGCCGACCTTGCGGAACTGATACACCCGACGGCATTCGTTCGGCCCCAGCATCACGCTGTCGAGATTGTCGACCAGCACACCGTCGCCGATATCGATCACCTTCTCCTCCATGGAGGTCGCTCGTCGCCGTGGCTGCGACAAGGTGATCCGCACGGTGGAGTCACCCGACCACTCGCAGGAGTGCGCGGATTTCGCCACGACCGGGCCGAGAGCGGCAAAGGCCGAATTGTCCACCAGGGCACAGGGGTCTACCGACGACAGCGATTTCTGCGCGGCGGTGTCGGGACGCAGTTCGGCGAGCGAGGCGGTGAGCCGCTCGAGGACATGGTCGGCGAGGCGGCATTCGCCGCGCGAGAAGGTGTCGACGATGATGCCCCAACGCGCGGCTTGCTCGCCACCCTCGATCGCGAGCGCGCAGTCGTCGCCGCGGCGGGCAATCGCGTAACCGTTGACCACCTGCTTGCCGGATTCGAATCCGTTCAGCGCGGCACCGATCTCGACGGCCATGCGCGCGCCACCAGAGGTGCCGTCACATCCCCAACTCGACGTCGCCTGCCAGCGCCAGGACGAGACATCCGGCGAGGCCTTCGCGGCGACCTCGGTGGGCAGGGTCTTTCCGAGTGCCTGCGGCACCCAGGTGCACGCATCGGTGCCACGCAGTTGGTCCAGGCCGGGGAGCGTCGCGGTCGGTATCGCCTGCGGCGTGTCCTGAGGTGTTGTCGCGGAGTCGTTGGCGCGCAAGACAACTGCGGTGAGCGCGCCGGCGATCACCACCGCGGTCGCCGCGACAATTCCCAGCCGAAGTGCGGTCCGGCGCTTCTCGGCAGGCACCGGGGCGGGCGGCGGTGCGATCGGCGTGTACGCCGGAATGATCTGCGTCGCTTCGGGGTCCGAGGTCAGCGCGACCAGTTTCTGTGTCTGGGCGGCGATTTCGGCATGGACAGGCGCGGGCCACGGGTGTGCCTGAACGGGCAGGACCCCCAGGTAGTCCAAGATCTGAGCCGGTGTCGGTCTGGCCCTCGGGTCCTTGCGCAGACAACCCGCGATCAGATCGCGCAGCGGCGCGGGGACATCGTCGAGTTGCGGCTCGCTGTGGACGATGTTGAACAGGGTGTAGGGAGCGGAGGACGCCGCGAACGGTGCCGTTCCCGTCGCGGCCATGCACAGCAGCGAGCCGAGGGAGAAGACATCGCTCGCGGAGGTGATCGGTTCGCTGTTCGCCTGTTCCGGTGACATGTACGCGGGCGAGCCGACCACGGCACCCACTTCGGTGAGCGCGGCCCCGGTGCCGACCGCCTGCGCGATGCCGAAGTCGATCACGCGCGGTCCGTCGGCGGCCAGAATCACGTTGGCGGGTTTGAGATCTCGATGCACCAGGCCGGTGCTGTGGATCGAGTGCAGCGCGGAGGCCATGCCGGAAGCCAGGGTGCGCAACGCGGGGACCGGCAGTGGGCCCAGCTCGCGCACCGCTTTGTCCAGCCCCACCCCTGCGATGAAGACCGAAGCGAGCCACGGTGTTTCGCCGGTGGTCTCGAAATCGACCACCGCCGCCGTGAATGCCCCCGACACCCGGGCGGAGATGGCGACTTCACGCTCGAACCGCGCCCGGAACTCACGATCGTCGAGCAGATGCGAATGAATCTGCTTGATCGCGACGAAGCGCCCGTCGGGGCCCGTCGCCAGGACGACCCGGCCCATTCCGCCCGCACCGAGCACACCGCGCACCCGATAGCGTCCGATCATCGGCGAGTCACTCGTCGACAGCGGCTCGATCAATTCGGTACTCCCCCAACTCGCTCTCCGCCGCACCCGGCGAAACGGCCGAGATCCCAGCCGCAGTTCGCCTGAAACCTAGCATTTCAGCGTCTGGGTCAGCGACTGCTCCGGCTCGCCACCACCACCGCCGCCAGCACGATCGCACAGCTCACAACGGTGGTGAGCGACAGTCTCGCGTCGGCGGCGTCGAGCACCATCGCCGCGACCAGCTGGCCGGCCACCGAGGTGAGGCCGAGCAGCAGGACGCCGATCAGGCCGACCGTCACGGCGGCCAGGGCGATGAACGCGACGCCGATCAAGCCGCCGGTGTAGAGCCAGAGGTCGGTGGGGAATTCGGTGGGCAGGCCCGTGGTGGCCAGGGTGTACAGGTCGAGCAGGAGCAGCGCGGTCAGGCCAACGCCGAAGTTGAGCAGGGTGGCGGTGAAGGGGCCGCCGGTGGCGCCGACCCGGCCGTTGACCGCCTGTTGCCAGGCCAGACCGATGCCCGCGAGGGCGGGCAGGACGATGAGCAGGGCTGGGATATCCGGGACGCCGGTGGTGACGGTGGCCGGGGCGGAACTGCCGCCTGCCGAGAGCACGACCCCGGTGATGCCGAGGGCGGCCGCGACGAGGCGCCACGCGGTGATCGGGGTTCGGCCGTTCGGGGCGAGGCCGAGCCGGTCGACCACGAGGCTGCTCAGGAGCTGGCCCGCGACCACCGCGACAGTGAATGCGGTGACGCCGATCGCCGCGATGGTGAGTCCCTGTGCCGCTACGAAGAACGCGCCGCACAATCCGCCGAGCAACTGCCAGGGCGCCAACCTGCCCTCCGATACCGCCACACGCGCCTTGGTGACGCCCGCGCGCAGCGCCGGGCTGACTGCGAAGGCGATCAGCAGAGCGATGAGCCCGGTGCCGAAGCTGATGGTGGCCGCCGCGATCCCGTCGGCCAGCCGCGCACCCAGCGCACCGTTGATCCGCCCCTGTACTGCGACTCCCGCCCCGATAGCGAACCCGAACACGAGCCCAGCGGTCTTGCGCCTCCCAGCGAAGCTCGCTCGTCCGGGACCTCGACGGTTGGCGGTCGGCGTCACGTATGGGCGTCCTTGGTGCGAGGTGGGTGCTACCCGGAGTCTCCCCCTTGCTCAGGGGTTGCGTTCTCAGTCCTATCACGCTCGGTGCCGTGACGCGGCGGCAGCCAGGTGGGCGTCAACGCGGCGGCGACCAGCAACACCGATCCGAGCAGCGCGATAGTCGTCGACATCGCGAGCCACTGTGTCGCGGCCGCGACGAACGCGAACACACCCAGCGCGACGATCTCGGAGAGCAGCCCGGACACCGAGGTGACGGTGGCCCTGGCCGGGCCCTCGATCGCATCCTGAAGCCGCGCACCCGCGATGACCTCGGCGTTGAAGTCGATGCCGTAGGCGATGCCGATGCCGACGAATCCCACCCAGACCAGCGCGGGGCCCGCCGCCACCCCGACCGCCAACGCGCCCGCGATGAACAGGATTCCGGCGACGAACAGCGCGATGGCCAACGTGCGAGCCGACACGACCTCGGTGCGGCCCGCCAGCAGCGAACCGATCAGCGAACCCGCGACGGTGACGCCGACCAGCAGCGCCGACGTACTGGTCGACGCGCCGCCGGACACCGCGAGCAAGCCGAAGTACTCATCGAAGGCGGTGACGCCGTACAGCAGCGCGCCGAGCAGCACGCCTCGACGCACCCGGCGGACGTGAAGTGCTTCGGCGAGACCGGTTTTGAGCATGGCGAGATAGCGCGACGAGGTGGAACCGGGCGAACTCGACTGTGGCGCCACCGCTCCCGGTTTGACGTGCGGGCCCACCGGTCCGGGTGCGGGCTCGTCCTCGAGATCGTCGACAGCGGTGGCGGAGATGGCGACGGGCGCGCTGGGTAGAGCCAGCGCGGTCAGCGTGTGCAGGAGGCCGACACCGACGCTGACCCAGCCGACCAGCGCATAGCCGCCGATGGCGAAGAGCGGGGCGGCGGCGATGATCGCCACGAGCACGGTGCTCTCCTGCGCACCGCGCGTCCACCCCATGATTCGCGGGTAGGCGGACGGTGCACCGCGCGCGACCAGATCGTCGTAGATCAGCGCCTCGAAGGTTCCCGATTCCAGTGCGCTCGCGATACCCCAGACGAGGAAGCCGAGCGCGAAGCCGGCGAACGACGGCACCAGCATCCAGAGGGTGAAACACGCGGCCTGCAACACACAGCTCAGGACTAGCAGGCGACGACGCGGCACCGTGTCGGCCCACGCGCCGGATGGCACCTCGAGCAGGAACGCCGTCACCGACCAGATCGCCAACAGCAGCGAGATCTGCGCGGTACTCAGCCCGTGATCGGCGAAGAGAACGCCGTAGAGGGCATAGATCGGTAGCAGGTCGCGGGTGCCCTTGAACAGGACCGCGCGCACCGTGAGGTCGCCGACGCCGGTCGGCTCACGCCTCAACCAGGCCACCGCGTGCCGGAGCGGGAAAGATCAACAGCCGTAGACGAGCATCCGCATGGGTTCTATCGTTCGCGCCACGACCGGCCGGGTCAAGCGATTATCCGAGCGGGATCCAGCCGTTGGCGGCAAGGGAATCGTCCTCGTCGGTGGCGCTCACCAGCGGACGGCCGTCGTTGAGATCGTTGATGAGCTCCGAGACCGGGTGCGAGTCGCTGTAGTGGTAGCCCTGGGCCAGGGCGAAGCCGAGTTCGGTGAGGACGGCGGCCTGGTATTCGGTTTCCACACCCTCGGCGATGACCTGCAGGTCGAGCGATTTGCTCAGCGCGGCGATGACGCTGAGCAGCGGAGGCGCGGGGGAATCGGAGCGGATGGCGGCGACGAAGGACTGGTCGACCTTGAGGATGTCGCTGGGGATGGTGGCCAGGCGGCTCAGCGAGGAGTAACCGGTGCCGAAATCGTCGATGGCGATGCGCACGCCACGGTCGCGCAGGGTGTGCAGGTTGGTGATCGCGGTCTGGGATTCGGCGGCGAGTTCGCTCTCGGTCACCTCGAGGACGAGCTGGTCGGCGGGCCAGCCGGTATCGGACAGGATGGTCGCGACCCGCTCGGCGTATTCGGTCTCGGCCAGTTCGAGGCCGGAGACGTTCACGTTGAGGGTGAGGTTCAGCGACGCGAAGCTCTCCTGCAGGCGGGCGGCGTCGGCGCAGGCGCGGCGCAGGACCAGCTCGTCCAGGTCGGAGATGAGGTCGTATTCCTCGGCGACACGGATCAGGCCCTCGGTGGTGACCTCGGGCTGCGCGCTCGACGACCAGCGCAGCAGCGCCTCGACGCCGACCGCCTGGCCGCCGTCCTCGGTGAGGCTGACGATCGGCTGGTAGTGCACGTCGAGCGCACCGCGGTCGATGGCCTCGCGCAGTTCCACCGCCAGTGGGAGCTGGCGCGACGATTCCAGCACCGTGCGGTTGCGGCCCGCCTGCTTGGCCCGGTACAGGCCCACGTCGGCACGGCTGACCAGCAGCGAACCGGACTCGCCCGGCTGCCAGGAGGTGACACCGGCCGAGCAGCCCATGGTCACCGCGGCCCGCAGTTGTTCGGTGAGCAGGATCGCGGCCTGCTCGGTGGTCCCGGGCAACAGCAGCGCGAACACGTCGCCGCCGAAGCGGGCCAGCACCTGGCCGGGCGCGAGCAGGTCGAGCCAGGTATCGGCGACCCGCTGCAGGACGGCGTCGCCCGCGCGGTGGCCGAGGTGATCGTTGATCTTCTGGAATCGGTCGAGGTCGACCAGCACCAGGGCCATGCCCTGACCGCCGCGACCGGCCGCGTCGATCGCCGGGTTGAGCTGCTTCTCGAAACCGCGCCGGTTGAGCAGGCCGGTGAGCACGTCGATATCGGCTTCCGACGCCATCCTGGTGAGGATGCCGACCACCACGCCGGCGCCGAAGGTGACACCCGCCGGGATCAGCCCGGACCACCACGGCAACCCGCGCGCGGGCAACACCAGCAGGCACAGCACCATCGCGAAACCGATGTGCGCGGCAGCCTGGGTCCAGGCGAAGAACAGCGCCGCGTCGCAGGCGACGAAGACGAAGAACGAGGCCAGGGTGATGGCGCCGACCAGGTTGGGGAAGTCGTACACCGCGATCGCGACGAGCACCGCCGCGGTGGCGAGGTAGGCGTGGTGCAGGCCGTGCGGCATCCGCGGACCCCACGCGAGCAGCGTGAGACCGAGAACCACCGAGATCGCCGCCGCGGTGCCGACCACGGCGCGATTGCCGTCGTCGCCCGGCGCGACGGCAGTGATCATCAGGCCGAGGACACCACCGAGAACGTAGAACGCCCCCGTTGTCCTGGCCATGACCTTTGCCGTCGCCAACGCCGATGCCGCCCGCACCCGGGTTCGGGTATCGCCGCGCGCCCCGATTCCTCGCACGTGCACCAGCCTAGATGTTGATGGGTCAGGGTGTTTGCCACATCCGGCAAATGGGTCGCCAGCAAACACTGAGCATCTTACGGCTTCAGGATATCGGTACCGACGAACGGGACCAGCGCCTCGGGCACCCGCACCGAACCGTCGGCCTGCTGGTGGTTCTCCAGGATCGCCACAATCCAGCGCGTCGTGGCCAAAGTGCCGTTCAACGTGGCCGCGATCTGCGCTTTCCCGTTCTCGTCGCGGTAGCGGACCGAGAGCCTGCGCGCCTGGAAAGTGGTGCAGTTCGAGGTGGAGGTGAGTTCGCGGTAGGTCTGCTGAGTGGGCACCCAGGCCTCGCAGTCGAATTTGCGCGCCGCCGAGCTACCCAGGTCGCCACCCGCCACGTCGATCACCCGGTAGGGCACATCGATGGCGGCCAGCATCTCGCGCTCCCAGGCCAGCAGCCGCTGATGCTCGGCATCGGCCTGCTCAGGGGTGGTGTAGACGAACATCTCGACCTTGTCGAACTGATGCACGCGGATGATGCCGCGGGTGTCCTTGCCGTAGCTACCGGCCTCGCGGCGGAAGCACGACGACCAGCCCGCATAGCGCTTCGGGCCCGCACTCAGATCGAGGATCTCGTCGGAGTGGTAGCCGGCCAGCGGCACCTCCGAGGTCCCGACGAGGTAGAGGTCGTCCTCTTCGAGGTGGTAGACCTCGGCCGAGTGCTGACCGAGGAACCCGGTTCCCGCCATGATCTCCGGTCGCACGAGCACCGGCGGGATCATCATGGTGAACCCGTTGGCCACGGCTTTCTGCGCGGCCAGCTGCAGCAGACCCATCTGCAGCAACGCGCCGTAGCCGGTCATGAAGTAGAACCGCGAGCCCGACACCTTGGCGCCACGTTCCATGTCGAACAGGTGCAGCGACTCGCCCAGCTCGAGGTGATCCTTGGGCTCGAAGTCGAAAACTGGTGGGGCGCCGACGGTTTCGAGCACGACATAGTCGTCCTCGCCGCCCGCGGGCGCGCCGTCCTGCACGACATTGGAGATGGCGCGCTGCGCGGCGTCGAGTTCGGCGTCGGCGGCGTTCTCGGCGAGCTCGGCCTCTTTGACCTTGGTGGACATGTCGGTGGCGGCGGCCAGCAGCGCGGGGCGCTCCTCTTTGCTCGCCTTGCCGATCACCTTGCCCATGGCCTTGTGTTCGGCGCGCAAGTTGTCGGCGGTGGCCACGGCGGCCCGGCGCGCGGCGTCGGCTTCGAGCAGGGCGTCGACGAGCGCGGGGTCCTCACCGCGGGTCCGCTGCGAGGCACGGACGGCTTCCGGGTTCTCGCGCAGGAATCGGAGGTCGATCATGAGAAAACAGCCTAGTTGAAGTGCCAATCGGGCAGCACAGGGGCATAGTTGCGGTGTGAGTACCTCTTTCGACACCGCCGTCATCGATACCGCGCTCGCCGATCTCACCCAAGGGGAAAAGACCTGGGCCGCGACCGACCTGCGTCGCCGCCGCGAACTGCTCGACGAACTGCACGCGCTCACCGCCCGCGATGCCGAGGCCTGGGTCGCGGCCGCCCGCACCATCAAGAAACTCGACGCCGACAGCCCGCTGCTCGGGGAGGAGTGGATGTCGGGCCCGATGACGATGCTCGCGGGCGCGCAGGCGCTGAGCGAGTCGATGGCGGCGCTCGAGAAGGGTGCGAGCCCGCTCGACGGTGTCGACCTCACCACCGCCCCCGGCGGCCGGGTGGCGGTGCCCGCGCTGCCGCACGGCGTCTACGACAAGCTGCTGCTGAGCGGATTCAGCGCCGATGTGTGGCTGAAGCCCGGCGTCGATGCCGCGACCGCGCGCCGCAAGGCCGGCCTGGCCCAGCGCGACCCCGCGAAGACCAACGGTGTGGGCGCGGTGCTCGGCGCGGGCAACATCATGTCGATCGCGCCGCTGGACACCCTCTACGAGCTCTACGCCAACAACCGCGTCGTCGCGCTCAAGCTCAACCCGATCACCGATCCGCTGCTGCCGGTGTTCCAGGCGATCTTCGCGCCGTTCATCGAGCTCGGCGTGGTACGCATCCTCACCGGCGGGGCCCCCGAGGGCGGCTACCTGGTGAACCATCCGCTGGTCGCGCACGTGCACATGACCGGCGGCGCGCCGACCCACGACGCGATCGTCTGGGGTCAGGGCGCGGACAAGACCGGCGAGCCCATCCTGGACAAGCCGATCACCAGCGAGCTCGGCGGTGTCGCGCCGTGCATCGTGGTGCCCGGTGAGTGGTCGGCCGCCGATCTGAAGTTCCAGGCCGAGCACGTGGCCACCCAGCGCCTGCACAACGGCGGCTACAACTGTGTCGCCGCGCAGACGGTGGTGCTCGCCGCGGACTGGCCGCTCAAGGAGCAGTTCCTCACCGAACTGCGCGCCGCGATCGACAACGCTCCCGCGCGCACCGCCTACTACCCGGGCAGCGACAACCGCGTGGCGGGCGCGCTGGCGAGCTACCCCGACGCCGCCCGCGCCAACGGCCGCCTCCTGGTCGAGAACCTGCCCGCAGGCGACACTCCGCTGCTGCGCACCGAGTACTTCTCGCCGGTGCTCGGCGTGGTCGAGCTCCCCGGCGCCGGGGCCGAATTCCTCGGCAACGCGGTCGACTTCGCCAATGAGGAGCTGATGGGCACGCTCGGCGCCAACATCATCGCCGACCCCGCGACCATCACCGAGCTCGGCGCGAAACTCGACACCGCGATCGAGGACCTGCGCTACGGCACCGTCGCCCTCAACGCTTGGACCGGTCTCGCGTTCCTGACGCCGCGCGCCAGCTGGGGCGCCTACCCCGGCCACACCATCGACGACATCCAGAGCGGCATCGGCGTCGTACACAACGCCTTCCTCCTCGACGATGTGGAACGCACCGTGGTCCGCGGTCCCTTCCGCCCCGCTCCGCGCTCGATTCTGCGCGGTGAATTCGCCCTGACCCCGAAGCCGCCGTGGTTCGTCTCGAACAAGACCGGCACCTCCACCGGACGCAAACTGACCGACTTCTACGGCGACGGCAAACTGCGCCGCATACCGGGCATCTTCGTGTCAGCTCTGCGGGGCTGACCCGGCAGTCCGCCGCGACAAATACACTCGTCGACGATGTCGAAGAAGCAGAGCAACCCAGCCGAGGGACCCGCCGCGCCCAGTCGCGGCGGCGCCCTGCACCTGTCCGCGACGAAACTGCGTTGGGGGCTGCTGATAGGCGCCCTCGGGGCGATCGTCGCGGCCATGGTCACCATGGCCGTGACAGGCTTCGACACCGACAAGGTGGAAGCGCACCAACCCGGCGCCGAACCGGTGGTGCGTGACAAAGAGTTCAGCAGCGCCGCGCAGGGCGACTGCCTGACCTGGTCCAAACCCGACCGCAGCGACCTCGTGAAGGTGGGCTGCGGCGACAAGCACCTGTTCGAGGTGGCGGGTGTCATCGACCTCAGCGCCTATCCGGGGCGTGAGTTCGCCGACGGCACCCGTCACCCCGATTCGCTGCGCATGACCGAGCTGCGCGACGAGCACTGCGTGACCGCTGTCCAGAAATACCTGGGCGGCCGGTTCGACCCGCGCGGCAAGTTCATGGTGAATGTGATGTCGCCGAGCCCGGCCGGTTGGCAGCACGGCGACCGGACTCTGCGCTGCGGTGTCCAGGTCGCGGCCACCGCCACGAGCCCGGCCACCACCGGCACTCTCGCCGAGAGTGATCAGTCCAAGACCCATGCCACCGGCACCTGCCTCGGCATCAATCAGAACCTGCCCACCGACCCGGTCGACTGCACCCAGCCGCACTCGGTGGAGATCGTCGGCACCGTCGACCTGGCCACCGCCTTCACCGGCGGACCGCCGTCGGAAGCCGATCAGGACAAGTTCGTCGAGGCCGAGTGCAACCGGCTCTCGGGCGACTACCTCGGCAGCCCCGATGCCATCCGCAACAAGACACTCACCCTGTTCTTCGACTATCTGGAGCCCGCCAGCTGGCTCGCGGGCAGCCACAAATTGGACTGCTGGCTCGGAAAAGGCGCCGACCGTGAGGGTTTCGCGCCCATCGTCGGCTCGGCCCGCGGCGAGATCCTGATCGACGGACAGGCCCCGGTGCCCCCGCCCAACACCGGACGTTCCACCCCGGCGCCGCTGCCGGGCGCCGCGCCACTGCCGCCGCAGCCCCAGCCGAGGTGACGTTGTCCGAGCGGATGCCGGAGCGGCGTTTCGAGGAGCTGGTCAGTGATGCCCTCGACCAGATCCCGGCGGAACTGTCCAGTGCCATAGACAATGTTGTGGTGCTGGTAGAGCCCCGAAACGACGAGGAACCGTCGCTGCTCGGGCTGTACCACGGCATCGCCCTCACCGAGCGCGACAGCTACTACGCCGGATCGTTGCCGGATACGATCACGATCTATCGTGAGGCTATTCTCGACATCTGCAACAGCGACGACGAGGTGGTCGAAGAAGTCGCGATCACCGTGATCCATGAAATAGCACACCATTTCGGGATTGACGACGACCGGTTGCATGAGCTGGGATGGGGTTAGCGAAACTGGGTGGGGAATCGATGGAACCGAATGAACCGCTCTCGCGTCCTAGTACTCGTAGGGGGAATTCTCGTGGTTCCCGATAGCCGCCACCAGAAGGAGTCGGGTCATGGTTGGACACGTTCTCGTTGCACCTGAAATCGTCCTCGCCGCATCCGCGGAGCTGGATCTGCTCGCCGAGCGCCTCGCCATCGCGGCCGGGCTCGCCGGGCCGACCACGCACGTGCTGCCTTCCGGCGCCGAAGAGGTGTCGCTGCTCGCGGCGACCCACTTCAACACCGCGGCGGGCAAGCACGACGGTTCGGTCGCCCAGGCGATCCTCGAGCTGCATCACGCGGCCGCGACCCTGCGCTCGCAGCTGACCACTCACATCGGGGAAGACGTGGCTCGCGCGGCGACGATCAACGCCGTCCAGGTGTAGTCGCACCGAGATCCTGTCGACGATCATTTACTCAGGGGAGAAACAAACATGACCGCAGGGATCACCGGGGTGTTCTGGCTGCCTCGTATGGCCGAAGTGAACTCCACCACCCTCAACGCGGGCGCACACGCGATCCCGATCAGCGCCGCCGCCACCTCGTGGGGCACGCTGGCCGCCGCGTGGGGCGACGCCGCCTTCACCATCACGCGCGTGATCGCCGAAGTCGGTGTCGGCCTCCAGGGTGTCAACGGCATCGCCGTGCTCGCCCGTCTGGCGCCGTTCGCGGGCTGGGCCAGCCAGCAGGGCATCGCGTCCGCGGCGATCAGTGCCAAGTGCGCGGCCAACGCCACCGCCTACACCGTCGCCTCGATCGCGATGCCGAGCCTGCCCGAGATCGTCGCCACCAACAGCGCGGTGGCCGCTTCGGCCAACCCGCCCGGTGTCGTCTCCGGCGCCTTCGAGGTCGCCGAAGTCGCGCGCAATGCCATGGACATCCGCGCCGCGCTGGTGATGGAGACCTACGAGGCCGCTACCTCGGCCACCGTCGCCGTCCCCAGCGAGTTCACCATGCCGCCCGCCATCGCCAGCGGTGCGGGTTCCGCCTCGCAGGGCGACTTCGGCGGTGGCGATCCGCTGCAGACCGCGGTCGCCGCGGCGCAGGCCTTCGTCTCCAACCCCGGTGTGGTCAGCGCGGCCACCCAGGCGGCCAACACCGCGGGTGGCGTGCTCACCGGCGGCGTCAGCACGGTCGGCAACATCGGCGCTTCCGCGATCTCGGCGGCCACGGCCACCGTGCCCGCGGGCACCGCCGCCGCGCCCGTCATGGCGGGTGTCGGCGCCGCCGGTGCCGCGGTGGGCGGCATGGCCACCACCTCGGCCGGTCTCGGTGGCGTCAGCGCGGGGTCGCTGAAGCTGCCCGAGGGCTGGGGTGCGCCCGCCTCGAACGCGGCAGCGAGCGCGCCGGTCTCGGAATCGGTCGTCAACCGGGTCGAGAGCGCACCCGTGCGCAACGCCGGCAACGGCGCCAACCCGCTGATGGGCAACCGGCAGAAGGGCGAGGAAGACGACGAGCACGATGGCGGCGACTACGTGCGCTCCGACGAGTTCACCGACGGTCGCTACGCGGCCGAAGGTGTGATCGGCGCCGACCTCGCCGGAACGGCCAAGTGACGGTTCTCGGCACGGGCAGCGGAGGTTCGCTGCTCGGCGCCGTCGTGCTCTCGCTCGACGACATGCAGTTCCTCCTGGAGAAACTGGAATTCGACGAGATGCCCGTGGTGCTCGACGCCATGGGCCGCTATGACAACGTCACCGCGCACGACGCCGCCATGAACGTGGCACAGACCGCCCTGGCCGAACGCGAGCTGCTGTTCGGTCAGGCGGTGGCACCCGAGCTCGCCGAACGGCTGCGGGTGCTCTACCGGCCGCAGTGGATCATCGCGCTGCGGTGGGTGGTGGCAGGCCAGGTCAACCGATTCTGTCTGGCGCAGGGCGACGACCGCGCGGTCGTCGCCCTGCGCGGGCCGCAGTCCTACGTCATCGACGACGCCGGGCTCGATCTGCCCGGCGCGGTGCTGCAGGCGCTCGGACCGGTCGAAGCGCTCGAGCTGTACGGGATGAATGCCCCCACCGAACAATTGGCGCCGATCTTCGGCGACACCGGCGACGCGGCCGCCACCACGAAACGCCTGGCCGAGGTGGGCAATCCGGCTACCGACGCGCAAGCACTGGCCTCGGCGCTAGTGGAGATCCACTCCTACGCCGAGATCGTCGGCGTGGCCTACGGCGACGGCACCCGCGATGTCCAGGACAACCACATCGCCGTCTTCAACACGCGCGCAGGCAGATTCATCATCACCGCCAGCGTCGCCGACGACGGCGTGAAATGGTCGTCCATCGCCAGCGGCACCAACCCCCGCCTCCGCACCGCGGTAGCCGACCTCATCGAGTCCCTCCCGGTCCGCACCGAATTCCCTACCGCGGCAGCCGCTAACCCGGCGTAAGCCCACCCCACCGCAACCACCCACCAAACGCCCCCACAACTTAGCCGTAAACCGTAGGCGCAGCCGGAGCGTTTAACCCATGGGGTCGTCGGCGGAGAGGTCGGCTTTGATGGTGAACGGCGGGGTGAATCTGCCCCAGCGTAGGCATTCCCAGCCACCGTCTTCGGTGGGGAGCAGTTCGATGGTCTCGGTGTTGTCGAGGTGGTTGTTCGTTGTGAACGGCGGCGCCACCCCGGCCAGCGCCTTGCCGACCAGGCGCATCGCGGCGCCGTGGTTCACCACCACCACGTCGGCGTCGGCGTCGGCGGTCAGGAATTCCTCGCGCAGGCCGTCGAGGACGGGCAGGATGCGGGCCAGCACTTCGTGGCCGGATTCGCCGCCGGGGGCTCGCACGTCGAGTTCGCCGAGGTGCCAGCCGCGATAGATCTGCTGGAAGAGTTCGTGCGCTTCCCGGTCGGAGCGGCCGTGCAGATCGCCCACCTGCACCTCGTACAGGCCGTCGAGGACGTAAGCCGGTGTGCCGGTGGCTTCTTCGATGTGACTCGCGGTCTGCCGGGCGCGTAACGCGTCCGACGACACCAGTACCTGGGGCGCGCGCTCCAGGCCGGCGCCGAACGCTTTCGCTTGCGCCACACCACGTTCGGTCAGCGGCAGGCCGGGCACGGCGGTGTCGAGAATCTTCGCGACATTGCCCTCGGTCTCGCCGTGGCGCACCAGAATCAGTTTCGCGCGGGTAGTCATAGGTCCGCGACCCCCTTTCGCAATTGCGTCAACCATTCTGCGGCCGGTTCGTCCGACGGCGGAGGTGTGCCGACTGCCGCTGTCGCGGGCCATGATCCGAGGAAGCGGACCTGGGTCGTGCGGTGCAGGGCCTTCAGAGTTTCCGCTACCGCCGGGTCGTCGAGGTGTCCGACACAGTCGAGATAGAACCGGTAGGTGCCCATGCCGGTGCGGGTCGGGCGCGATTCGATGCGCGTGAGATCGACCCCACGCGTGGCGAATTCGGCGAACGCGCGCATCAGCGAACCGGGCTCGTTGGGCAGTTCGAGGACGACGGAGGTCCGGTCGGCGCCGGTGGCCGCGGGGGCGATGCCCGGCTGGGTGACCAGCACGAAGCGGGTGATGGCCTGGTCGTGGTCGGCCACCCCCGCGGCCAGGGTCTGCAGGCCGAGTCGTTCGCCTGCCAGCGCGGTCGAGATCGCGGCGTCCGCGGTGCCCGCGGCCACGTCTTCGGCGGCTGCCGCGTTGGACGCCGAGGTGAACGGGCGCGCCTCCGGCATGTTCCGGGCCACCCACTCCCTGACCTGCGCGGCTGCCACGGGATAGGCGGCGAGTGTGCGCACATCGGCCAGCGAGGTGCCGGGGCGCGCCAGGATCGTGAAGGTGACCTCGAGCTCGGTTTCGGCCATGATCTGCAAGCGCGGTCCGATGGCGAGGGAATCCAGGGTCGCCGGGATCGAGCCCTCGACCGAACTCTCGATCGGCACCACCGCGCCGTCGACCTCGCCGGTCCGGATCAGGTCGAGCGCCGCCCCTTGACTGGGCGCGGCAATCCGCTCGACCGGCCCGTCGAAGGCCCCCGAGTTCTCGAACTTCGCCAGAGCCATCTCGGTGAAGGTCCCGGACGGCCCGAAATACGCAATAGACGGCACACTGCAACTTTAGCGGCTGGCGTCGGCTGGGTTTCGGACTCGAAGATCGGGGATATCGTGCACAGCTACCGCGTGGCGGTCGGCCGGGTGGGGTCGGTGAGGGCGCATCGGCGTTTACCGGGTCCGGGTTAGTTGGGGGCTGTGTTTTTGGAGCGCTGGCGCGCTCGAGCGGGGCCCTGGAGGCCCCGATCTTCCCTCCCTCCGGGTACTCCTTCGTCGCACCCTCCGGTCAGTCCAGATCGGGGCGGGCCCCTTTGGGTAGAGACATCCACGGGCTACCCGGCCCGGGCGGTCGCGGGCAGGGCCAGTCGCATCGGGGTGCCCTGTGTGGGGGGGTCAGTCCAGGACGCGCAAGGCCTCGGTGATGGCCTGTTCGTCGGGGGTTTCGATGGACAGGAGGACGGTGCGGGTGGCCTCGATCGCGGCGGGTTTCAGTGACTTGAGAAAAGGGAGGTCGGGGGTGGTGAGGGCGGTGGGGATGTCTTCGCCGCAGAGGGCGGCCACGGTGCCCGCGACGATTGCCAGGGCGCGGGGGCCGCTGGTGGTGCGGGCGACGAAGCCGTGGTCGGCGTGGGCGATGCCGGCCAGGAAGGCGGTGAGGTCGGGGTCGGGGATGTCGACGTCCACGGGGGCGGGGGAACTGCCGTCGGGGCGGACCAGGTCGGCCACGAGGCTGCGGCGGGCGGGGGCCGACAGGTTCAGCAGGACGGGTTCGGCGGGGGCGGAATGGTCGTCGCCGTGGTCGTCGTGCGTCATCCGTCCACCGTATCGGCTCGATTCATCGGGGTGTCCTCTTGCGTGTCGGACGTTTGTAACTTAGCTTAGGTTTACCTAATCAAACGTTCGCGGAGGTTGTCATGTCGAGCCCCACCACGATCCTCGCGCCGACCACCGCCGAGCGGGTGCGAAGTGCGTGCGCTCATGCCGAGACTGCGGTGCTCGCGCTCCCCGGTATCGACCCGGTCCCCACCACGCTGCATCACCTGCGCCGTTGCGGCGACGCGGTGATCGCGGTGCCCGGGTCCTCACTCGCGGCCGCGCTGGCCGCCACGGCCAACGAGACCTCGGCGGTCCTCGAACTCACCGATCACACGCCGCTGCCGCTGCGCGAACCGGTGCGGGCGCTGGTGTGGTTGCGCGGTTGGGTGCGCCAGGTACCGGAGCAGGCGCAGCGCGCGCTCGCCGTCGAAATCGCCAAGGAGTACCCGCATCCGGGTCTGCTCGATGTCGGGCACGGCGTCACGCTGCTGCGGATCGTGGTGAACTCGGCGGTACTGGCCGACACCGCAGGCGCCGAATCCGTCGACCACGCCGACCTGCGCGCCGCCACGGCCGACCCGTTCTGCGAGCTGGAAAGCGCCTGGCTGCAACACATGTCCGAGGATCACGCCGACGTGGTCGCCCAGCTGGCCCGCCACTTGCCGACTCGGCTGCGGGGCGGGCTGGTGCATCCGCTGGCCATCGACCGCTACGGGCTCACGCTCCGGGTCGAGAGCAACGACGGCGACCACGATGTCCGGCTGCCCTTCCCCACCCCGGCCGACGACATCGAATCGCTGAGCCGCGCGGTGCGGGTACTGGCCGGCTGCCCGTTTCTGAACGGTCTGCGCCGCATCTGAGCTGGGTTATTGGAGCGCTGGCGCGCTCGAGCGGGGCCCTGGAGGCCCCGATCTTCCCTCCCTCCGGGTACTCCTTCGTCGCACCCTCCGGTCAGTCCAGATCGGGGCGGGCCCCTTTGGGTAGAGACACATCAGGATCACCCGGCCCAGGCTGTCTGGGGGTTCTGCGTTGGGCTCTCGGTGGGGGGTGCGTCTCACTTCGGGTTGCCGGGCTCGGCGGGAACCTGATGCGGCGCGTTCGCTGCTTACACTGCGCGCATGCGTGTCGATCCTCCCCAGGCCCCGCTGAGCGAGCGGGACAGGTTCGGGCTGCGAGTCGAGATCGCGATCGTTCTGCTCGTGACCTTCGGGTTGAGTGGGATCAGTGCCGGTCTGTCCCTGCTCGATTCGGCGTTGTCGCCGGGCGGGGTCGGCGGGCGCACGGTGGCATTGAACGCGTCGCGGTCGAACAACTCGTTCCTCGATCTGCTGTTCCAGCTCGTCGGGGTGACCCGGCTGTTGGCGTGGGCCGCGCTGGGACTGTATCTGTTGTGGCGCAGCGGGATCGGGCCGAAATTGATCGGGCTGGCGCGGATCCGGCGCGGCGATGTCGTGGCGGGTCTGGCGCTGGCCGCGGTGATCGGGGTGCCGGGACTCGCGCTGTATCTGATCGCGCACGCGATGGGGATGAGCGTCACCATCGTGCCGAGTTCGCTGTCGGAGCACTGGTGGCGGCTGCCGGTGCTGGTCCTGTCGGCCTGTGCGAATTCCGTGGCCGAGGAAGTACTGGTAGTGGGTTATCTGATCACCCGGCTGCGCAGACTCGGCTGGTCGGAGAACTCGTCGCTGGCCGCCTCGGCGCTGCTGCGCGGCAGCTATCACCTGTACCAGGGGATCGGCGGCGGCCTCGGCAATATCGTGATGGGCCTGATCTTCGGCCGCTACTGGCAGCGCACCAACCGCCTGTGGCCGCTGATCCTGGCCCACGCGACGATCGACGCTGTCGCCTATCTCGGCTACAACGTGCTGCGCGGACGGGTCGGCTGGCTGCCGTGAGACGCACCGGCCACGTGCCGGTGCACTGATGCGGTCGGCGTGTCGCGGCGAGTTTCACCACATCACCGCGTTTCGCGCTAACAGTGGCCCGCCGACGGGGTATCCCAGTAGTAACCGAGCGCGCAGAACCGACTCGCGCTCTCCACGATCAGTAGAGTTTGACGGTGATGAACGGCGACGATCCCCGCGAGGACCCCCGTAGACGCCGGGTGCCGCCGGCGTCCGGCCGCCCCGCGGTGCCCCCACCAGGTCGTCCTGTGCCGCCACCCGGCCGTGCGATGCCGCCGGATCCGCGCTACGGCCGTCCGCCCGGCAACGATCGCCGCCCGAATCCCGAGGACGGGCCGACGGTGCGTTACAACCCGGCCCCCCGGCGCGGCGCCTCGCACGTCGAACCCACCCAGGTGCTGCACCGCGGCAACTCCGGCGACCAGCCGCTGGCCTACTCGCAGATGCCGTACGAGCGCGAGAAGCCGCGTCAACCACCACCACCGCCGCGTCGTGAGCAGGTCAGACACGCGCCGACCCAGCGGCCGGTCCCCCATCACGACGCGCTGCCGCCCCGCCGCAACCCCCCGCCGGTCGTCGGGGGCAGGCAGCCGCAGCCCCCGCGGCGCAGGCGCAAACGGCATCCGTTCCGGTGGTTCACACTGATTGTCGTGCTGTTGATCGCCGGCCTCATCGCCGCGGTCGTGCACCTGGACAACTCGCTGACCCGCATCACCGCGCTGCCCTCCTACAGCGACCGCGTGAGCAATACCCCGGGCACCAACTGGCTGCTCGTCGGCTCCGACGGCCGCGGTGACCTCTCGACCGAGCAGGAACAGGAACTCGCGACCGGCGGCGACACCGGACCCGAACGCACCGACACGATCATGATGGTGCACATCCCGTCCTCCGGCGCGACCACGATGGTGAGCCTCCCGCGCGACTCCTACGTGAACATCCCCGGCCACGGCAAGGACAAGCTGAACGCGTCATTCGCGCTCGGCGGCGCTCCGCTGCTGGTCCAGACGGTGGAGGAAGCCACGGGAGTGCGCATCGACCACTACGCGCAGATCGGTTTCGGTGGTTTCGCGAGCGTGGTCGACGCGATCGGCGGGATCGAGATGTGCCTGGACGAGCCGATCGTCGACCCGCTGGCCGGGCTCGACCTGGCCGCGGGTTGTCAGAAACTGTCCGGCCCGCAGGCCCTCGGATTCGTGCGCACCCGCGCGACCCCGACCGCCGATGTCGACCGGATGAACCGCCAGCGGATGTTCATGGCGGCGCTGTTGAAGAAGGCAACGGGCATGGGCACCCTCGCCAATCCGTTCGCCTTGTGGCCCATGGCAACCGGGGTCGCGGGGTCGCTCAAGGTCGACGACGGGGACCACATCTGGAACCTGGCGGCACTGGGCTGGGCGATGCGCGGCGACACCGTCACCACCAGCGTCCCGATCGGCGGATTCGACGACACCGACGTGGGCAACGTGTTGCTCTGGGACAAGTCGAAGGCCTCCGGGTTCTTCGAGGCGCTCGCCACCGATCAGCAGATTCCGGAGGAGCTGCTGACGCGGTAACGTCGAGGTATGCCCGAGTACCTGTCGTTCACCGAACTCCTGCGCGACCAGGTCAGTGCCGGTCTGACCGCGGCTCATCAGTATCTGGCCGCCGCCGTCTATTTCGACGCGCAGGATTTACCCGAGCTGGCCGGGCAAACCTACGCGCGTTCGACGGCCAACCACGGGCACGCGATGCGCATGGTGCAGTACCTCCTCGACCGCGACGTGCCGATCAGCATCGGCGGGCTCGGCGAAGTGCGGTCGGAATTCGATTCCCCGCGCGCCGCGATCGCCTTTCTGCTCGACCGTGAACGGGTCACCACCGCGCAGATCAGCGCGCTCACAGCGGCCGCGCGTGACACCAATGATTTCCTCGGCGAACAATTCATGCAGTGGTTCCTGGGGGAGCAAGTCGACGATGTCGCCGGAATGACCACGCTGCTCACTGTGCTCGACCGGCAGGACAACCTGTTCGACGTCGAGGAATTCATTCGCCGTGAACTGCGCGGCGCGGTGCGCGTCGACACCACGGCGCCCCGAATGGCAGGCGCGAGTAAGGCATAGCCGCGCCGGCGCGCCGGCCGTGCGCAGCCCAGGAATGGCTGCACATCGGCGCTTATTAGGAAATACTTGGTTAGGGAATACTGTCCTCAATAAGGCTGCACTTGGATGACAACCCCCTATGACCAGCATTAATGTTGCCGCCATGTCGATTCATCCGGAAACCCCGCGAAGCAAGTTCCACACTCTGCTCCAAGACCAGATCCGGCATGAGTTCAATGCCGAGCACCAGTACATCGCGATCGCGGTGTGGTTCGACAACAACGACCTCCCGCAGCTGGCGAAGCGTTTCTACGCACAGTCGGTGGAAGAACGCAATCACGCGATGATGATCGTGCAGTATTTCGTCGACCGCGACATCGCCGTGGAGATCTCGGGCATCGACGCGGCGAAGTCGAAGTTCGAGTCCGCGCGTGAGCCGATCGAACTGGCGCTGGCCCAGGAGAAGACGGTCACCGACCAGATCGTGCAGCTGGCGAGCACCGCCCGTGAAGAGGGCGATTACCTCGGCGAGCAGTTCATGCAGTGGTTCCTGAAGGAACAGGTCGAGGAAGTGGCGCACATGACCACGCTGCTCAATATCGCCGATCGCGCCGGGTCGAACCTGTTCGATCTGGAGGCGTTCATGTGGCGTGAGCTGAGCACCCCGAAGGACGCGTCCGGCGCACCGTCGGTGGCCGGCGGCAGCGTCTAGCTCGAACGCGACAAGGATTCGGCTCGCGGGCAGCGAGCCGAATCCTTCGCGAGCGCTTTACCAGCCGGAGCCGGAGCCGCCCGAGCCGGTGTTGGCCAGCACGGTGCCGATCAAGATCTGGGCGAGACCGGCGATAGATCCGAGAAATTCCACGATGCCTCTTACTTTCCTTGTCACCGATTGTCCGGTTCAGTCGTGAACCTAGCCGACCAAATCTGTGAAAGAGGCATGTTTCATTAAGTTCAGCGCAGGGTGACCTGACGCGACCGCAAACCATCGCGCGAACGACGCTCTTCGCTGGTCATCGGCGCGTCGGAGGCCAGCGCCTCGGCCAGGCGAGCACCGAATTCACGTGCCGGGGCCTCCCATTCGGCCGGGTGCCGCTCGGGATCGAGGTCGAACACCGGCACCAGCAGACCGTGTGTGCGGAACGAACCGGCGAAACGCGAACCCTCACCCAGGTGCAGACCACCGGTGGCGTGCACGCGAGCCAGCGCCAGCATCAGCGCGTCCTCGTCTTCGGGACGCACCCAGCGCACATGCGCCTTCTCGCCCGCGTCGACCCACCAGGCCGCGCCGACGGAATCCGGGCCGAGATCCAGCCGCGCCGACGGCATGATGGCCTGCTTGGCCTGCTCGATCGTCGCCGCCACCTGCGGATCCGGAGTGACGCCCTCGGGCACCCACCAGTCGAAGTCCTGGTGCACGGTGAGCTCGAGATCGGCGCCGGGATCGATGACATCGGCCAGGCGCGGACCACCGTCGGCAGCCTCGGCGGAGTTCAGCGACTCACCGGGCTCGGCCGACTGGGTCCACAGGATCGCCGCCGCGATGTCGGCCGACGGGTCCTCGCCACGGAACTGCATCTGCGTGCCGACGAAGCCGACCGGCTCGTCGCCTGCCCGCACGAGCGCGGCCACCGCGCCGGGCAGCACCGTCGCCAGGGTGACCTCACGCTGCGCGGCCACTCCCGGCGCGAGCTTCAAGGTCGCGGTCGCCGACGGCACGAACTCCCGCAGCGCCACCAGATCACATTCGGCGGCAAGACCCTCGAACGGCCGTGTCACGGCCGCGGATGCCTGCTCCTGCGCCGCACGCCGCTGCGCGAGACGCTGAGCCCGATTACTGTCGGGCTTCGGACTGTTCCGCTTGCTTTTACCCACGCGTGGAGTTTATGGCCGGGCGGCAAGTTCGCTTACCGCGCCCCCTGCCCAGGGCGCGTCCGGTCAGACTCCGGCGAGTAGCGCCTTGGTACGACCGGGGTGATTGGTCGCGACCCAGCTGACGCCCAGGTCGGCGCACAACGTCACGTCCTCGGGATCGTCGACGGTCCAGCAGTAGGTGGCCCGCCCCGCCGCGGCGGCCTTGTCGACGAGTTCGGGATGCTCACGCAGCGTTTTCACCGACGGCCCCACCGCGGTAGCGCCGACCGTGGTGGCCGCGCCGCCGCCGAGAAACCGCGACGATTCGCCGAGCAGCACCGTCGGCAGCAGCGGGGCGGCGCGGCGGATCCGCCAGACCGCGGTCGCCGCGAACGACATCACCACCGCGCGGGAATGATCGGCCGAGGCGGGGGTGGCGATGCCGAAGCGCTGCAGTTCGGCGAGCACCTTGTTCTCCACCAGGGCGCCGTAGCGCACCGGGTGTTTGGTCTCGATGAACAGTTTCGTCGGGCGGGTGCGCCAGTCGAGGACGAGTCCGATCAGATCGCTGAGCGCGAGCACGCCCTGCGGCGCGTCGTCGGTGCCGAAGTTCATGTCGCGCAGCTCGTCCAGCGTCAGTTCGCTGACCAGGCCGGTGGCATCGGCGGTGCGGTCGACGGTGCGGTCGTGCACGCAGACCAGGTGGCCGTCGCGGGTGAGCCGGACGTCGCATTCCACACCGTCGGCCCCCTCCTGCAGGGCTAGCTCGTACGCGGCGAGAGTGTGCTCGGGTCGTGCCGCCGACGCGCCACGATGCGCCACCACGAAGGGTGGGCGATTGTTCTGGCTCACTTGGCCACGACCTCCTCCTGCGTATTCTCGCCTGCCCGGACAACATCCGCGCGTTCGGCCTCATCGTGCCCGGCGTCGTCGCGCGCCGCGACAGCGCCCGGCTCGACGGGCGCGATGACGACCTGCGCGGGGTCGGCCGCCATCACCCAGCGATGCGCGGACCTGATGTCGCCGCGCAGGTCGCGACCTTCCAGCGTGCGCACCATCCACAGCGTGAGCATCGCGAACCCGGCAGCACACAGGTTGGTGAAACCGGTGAACGAGACACCGTCGGCCTCGGCCTGCAGGGTCGACGCATCGCGCCACAGCGTCGCCGCGATCAACAGCAGCCCGCTGAACACCCAAGCGGCCCACCAGATCCGCACGGCCCGCCACGAACGCGGATCGGGGTCGGCACCGAGGAGTTCGGTGAGGAACACGCCCGGCCAGATCAGATTGACGCCCGGCACAAGGCATCCCGCGATCAGCGACCAGCGCTTGCGTGGGTCGCGCTTGCCGTAGGCGGTGAACACGATCGTGCGCGCCTCGATCAGCCAGGCGACCAGCGCCACCGCGGTCACCAGCGCGTAGATCGGCGCGATGACGCCGAACACCAGCACCGTCGCGTCGGAGATCGACAGCAGCCAGCCGGGGATGAGCCGGGCGCGGTTCTGCAACAGGATCAGGTAGCGGCCGTACTCGGCCAGCCCGGCGAGCAGGAAGACGATCGTGGTGCCGAGCAGCAGCCGGTCGCGGTGGGCCGCGATGCCGCGCAGCGGATGTTCGGGCGTGGGGGTCGCGGACGGCGGCGGGTCGAGCAGCCCCCAGCGCGGGGTCTGGGCGTAGCGCGGAGTCGGCCCGAGCGGGGCGGTGGTGGTGGCGCCCGCCTTACGGGTGCGGTGGTCGGGTCGGCGCGCGACCCAGCGGTAGTTGCGCTGGGTGGCGGGCGCGTCGACCTTGCCGGGCGAGAGCAGCACTCCTCGGCAGCGCGGGCACCAGTGCATCGGCGCGCCCTGCACGGCCCACCGCGCACCACAGCGTGCACATGGTTGCACCACCGAACTCACCCGCGCACCCCGCTTCCGGACTAGTAGATCTTGGCTTCGTGGTCGCCGTCGGCGACCACCGGGCGGCCGGTCTGCTGCCAGGCCACCATGCCCCCCGCGACGTTGACCGCTTCGTACCCGATGTGGGCGAGATACCGGACGACCTCGATGGACCGGCCGCCCTGCCGGCACACGACGTAGAGCTCGGCGTCGATATCGAGCTCGTCGAGGCGGGCGGGCACGTCGACCATCGGGATGTGGATCGCGCCCGGCGCGTGCCCGAGGTTCCATTCGTCGGGTTCGCGCACGTCGAGCAGCTGCGCACCCGGCGCGGGGTCCGCGTCGTCGAACGCGGCGGGTACCGCACCCACCGGCACGGTGGGGACATCGGAGCTCGTCACGCCTCGATCCTGCCATGCCGCGCGCGTTGCCGGGCGAGCCTGGGCGACGACGAGGTGCTGCGCGGGCCTCAGCTACCGGTCAGCACACGGCCAACGGGAACCGGCTGCCGACAACGCCGACAGCCGGGTGGAACCAGCCGGGAACGACCGATCCGGGACTCCCCTCCATGTCATCCCGGAGCGGTCGTTCGCCGCTGACGTCGGGATTCGTGGAGTGTGTTCTGTCCCGACATCTACTTGGACGCAAGCGGGACCGATTCGGTTCCATAAAAACGAGAACACTAGAGAAAATCTTAAATCCTGGGATCTGGGCGGCCAGATCGGTAGCCTGGGCGCATGAACGTGAGCAGGGGGCTACTCGACAGTTTCGACATCAACGGCTTGAATACCGCTTTGTCCGAATCCACGTGTCTAGGGGTAGAAGTGGATGCCGCGGCGGGCCGGCTGCAACTCGCTCTGGAGGTGCTGACGCTACCCACGGATGGACCCGCGCCGATCGACACGAAAGTTCTGCTCACCTTCACCGGAGTCACCCGCGTCGCGGCCTCCCTGCGCATCCAGCGCTGGGACGATGTCGACGCCCGTGTGCTTCCCCTGAGCCTCGACCAGCTCGACGAGGCCATCGAGAGCTTCGGCGGCGGCGGGTTGCACGGCTGGGAGTTCATCGACCTCGACGACAGCGGCTGGACGCTGTGGAGCGAGTTGCTCAGCTTCGACACGGTGCTCGATCAGCGCATCGCCGCGCACGTCATCGAGTTCTCCCAGGAAGAAGGCATCGACCCGCGCGAACTCGACGTCCGCGTGTGGTTCGACAAGATCGTCGTCACGAACACCGCCGGCCTGGAGATTCCGATGAACGAGTTCATCGAGGGTGGTCGTCGGTGGTGGGACGCGCATGCCACCGGGGACGCCCGGACCACCAAAGCCGACATCGCACCGCCGCTGTAGTATTCGCGGCCCGCGACCGCAGGCCACGCCCGCGAAGTTTCCATCTCGGTGATCGCAAGGGAATGCGGAACCGCGTGTGCGGGGTTGCAGCGAGCGGGTGTACGAATGATGGTTGGTGTTGTCGTCCGAACTGGGCGCACACAGCCCGACACACGGAAAGGGACATCGTGGCCGTCTACACGCTGCCGGAACTGGATTACGACTTCGGCGCACTGGAGCCTCACATCTCCGGTGAGATCAACGAGATCCACTACACCAAGCACCACGCCGCCTACGTCGCAGGCGCGAACAAGGCACTCGAGCAGCTCGAGGAAGCCCGTGAGTCCGGCGACCTGGCTGCCATCCTGCTGCTGGAGAAGAACCTGGCCTTCCACCTCGGTGGCCACTACAACCACTCCGTCTGGTGGAAGAACCTCTCCCCCAACGGCGGCGACCAGCCGGACGGCGACCTGGCCGCGGCCATCGCCGACCAGTTCGGTTCATTCGACAAGTTCCGCGCGCAGTTCACCGCTGCCGCCAACGGGCTGCAGGGCTCCGGCTGGGCCGTCCTGGGTTACGACACCCTGGGCCAGAAGCTGCTGACCTTCCAGCTGTACGACCAGCAGGCCAACGTGCCCACCGGCATCATCCCGCTGCTGCAGGTGGACATGTGGGAGCACGCGTTCTACCTGCAGTACAAGAACGTCAAGGCCGATTACGTGACCGCGTTCTGGAACGTCGTCAACTGGGCCGACGTGCAGGACCGCTTCGCCCGGGCCGTCGGCCAGGGCAAGGGCCTCATCTTCGGCTGATCCGCCTCTCCGCGTATTTTGCCGGTCGTAGGTAGCTCCACGGGTTCTTGACCGGACTCGCGGTCGTGTGCCCCAGGCTTCTGGGCGTGCCCGACGAGTTACCCATGTTCTTGCGAAATCAGGCGTTGCGCGAAAGACCTCCCGGTCATCGACTGGGAGGTCTTTTGCGTGGATTGCCCGTTCTGGCACTCACTGGTACTTGTGTGCCAGACGGGTTTGGGGTTATTCCTGTCATACGGGCACAGTCGCCCCCGTTAGTCGGGAGGCCATCATGAATACACAGGGTCCGATCGGGATCACGCCGTTTCAGGCGCGGGGACGATTGAGCGGGTTCGTGGTGTCGGGGCGGTGGCCGGATACCACCAAGGAATGGGCACAGGTGCTGGTGCTGGCCGTGCGGGTGGCGTCGATGCCGGGGTTGCTGGTGACCAGCACAGTGTTCGGGGTGCGCGAGGAGCTACCCGACGACCCGGAACCGGGCACGGTGGGCCTGGTGATGGCCGAGGGGCCGGTACTCGGCGACGAAGCGATCGAACCCGGCCGGTTCGCCGCGCACACCCCGCCGGCGCTGCTGATGCTGCACCCACCGTCGGAGACCCGTCCGTCGCTGCCCGAATGCGCGGGCGCGGCCTCGGGCTGCGTGCTGCTGCCCGGCGTGCCACACCTCGGTTTGGAGCATCGCGCGGCATGGGCCGAGGCCGAACTCGACGGCACGATCACCTCGCTGGTGAGCCGGGTCGGGATGGATCTGATCAGCGATCCCGATACTGCCGTGCTCGCAATGCTGCTGGCGGCCTGACTCTTTCGCCCGCGACGGGCGGGCGAATGTTCGGCAACGGGTCTGCGTGCCACTGAAATCAGGGAAACCGAACTATCACCGCCGCACACCCAAACTTATTGTGCCCATTGAGATTTGGATTACCAGGACTTGGCATACCGGGAGCAACCGGACTAGAGTGGTGAACAGCGAAGGGGAGTAGCCCGCAATCGCCCAGTCGACATACTGATCGCCGCCGAACTCGGCGCGGTCCGGCTGCGTGAACCGGTGACCACCGGTGGGCGAGACCTTCGGCCACGAACCGATCCGTCGACCGGTGTGGCTGAAGGCGCACCCGTCTTTCAGCCACAGGCCGGAGTATTTTCCTGGGAGCTGACTTCATGATCGCCACGATCCTGCTGAGCTTCGGCGTGCTCTTCCTCGCCGAACTCGGCGACAAATCCCAACTCATGGCGCTGACCTTCTCGCTGCGTTACCGCTGGTGGGTGGTGCTGGCAGGCATCAGCGTCGCCAGCGTCGCCGTGAACCTCATCGCCGCGGGCGTCGGCCACTTCCTCGGCACCGCCCTGCCCGCGAACGCGATTGCCGTCATCACCGCGCTCACCCTGCTGGTAGTCGGCCTCTGGACCCTGCACGACGCGCTGAGTAGCGACAGCGACTCCGACGAGGCCCCGGAGCCGCCGAGCGCCCGCAACGCCTTCCTGGTGGTCATCTCCGCCTTCACCCTCGCCGAACTCGGCGACCGCACCATGTTCGCCGCCGCCGCCCTCGCCTCCAACAACAACTGGCTGGCCGTCTGGATCGGCTCGGTCGCCGGCATGGTCGCCGCGGGCGGACTGGCCATCCTGGTCGGCAAGTTCGCGGGCAAGCACCTGCCCGAGCGCGGCATCGCCATCGCCTCGGGCCTGCTGTTCCTGTTCTTCGCGGGCAAAACCGTGCTCGACGCGTTCGCGCCCCAGCTGGGCGGTTGGGGTTCGGCCGTGCTCGCCCTGATCGCACCCGCGCTGCTCGGCCTCGGTGTCGCCGTCTGGCGCACGCGTGCGAAGCCCGCCGTGCACGGCGATGAGCTGGCCGAGACCGCACGCTGAGTTCACGCCGGTTCGCAGCGGCGCGGCACCGACACGGTGTCGCGCCGCTGCTGTGCACCCCCCTCGATACGCGCGAATCTGTTGCGGGGCCGCGGCATTCGGCGGTTGAATTATCCGATGACAGCGGCCGCAGGCGATGCGGGCTCAGCGGCAACCGGTGAACCGGCGACAGCTTTCGACCACCTACGGCTGACGCCGTCGGCCACCTACTTCGGCAGCGACGACCCGGACAGCCTGGCCGCGTCACCCACCGAATGGGGCCTGTGGGCGACGATCGAAGGTCGGCAGGTGCTCGTTTGTGGCTGCGCCGACGGGACCTTGCGGTTTCAGTCCGGGGCTACCGATATCCCGGCGGGCAGACTGTCGTCCGGATCCACCGCGACCGCCATCAGCCGAAGCGAGTCACGGACAGCGCCCGACGGGCGGTCGATATACCTGCGGACCGACGGCAGCGGGCCGGCACTGTGGGGCACGCAAACCGAGGTGGACGGCGCGTGGTTGCTCGCGGTCGGGATGGGCAACGGCGAGGTACGCGTCTGGTCGGCACCCGAGTGGCGCGACTTCGCGGCGCCGCCGGTACGGCGGACCTCCGCGGATATCGCGGATTCGTTCTTCGACCCGCTCTGGGTGTTCAGTGACCAACCGGGTGGACCGGCGCGATGGGGCGCGTGGACCACGATCGCCGGGCGACCGACCCTGGCCTGCGGATACGGCAACGGCGCGGTGGTGGTGCGTCAGGTGCCGGTCAAGCGGCCCCCTTCCGGTGCGGACGATCCGACCGCGCCATACATCGAACGACTGCTGCGCGGTCATCTCGCCGAGGTGCGGTGGGGGGCGTGGAACGCGGGCACCGATCTGCTCGCCACCGGGGACGACGACGGCGTCGTCATCGTCTGGCGAATTCAGCCGAACGCCCCCGAACCATGGGAAGCGGTGGGGCGGGTCGAGGTCGGCAGCGCTGCCACCTGCGGTGCCTGGATCGCCGAGACCGAAGACGGCAGGCTGCTGATGGTCGGCACCGGCCGAGGAGAGGTCGAGGTGTACCTGTCCGTCGGGTACGACCAGCTCCAGCGCACGTCGCTTTTCGACAACCACCCGGCGCGGCAACCGGGTGCGGCGAGCTCGCAGGGCGGTCACCTGGGCCCGGCCCGCTGGTTGGCCACGTTCGATGACAGGTTCCCCGCCGACGGCTCGAGCTCGCCGGAGGAACCTCGCTATTGGCTCGCGTGCGGCTTCGACGACGGCTTGACCGTCATTACCCGCATCAGCCACTTCACCGTCGGCGCCCGCTCGGAGACGTCGCCGATGAACCCCGCGAGGTTCGCGGATTCCCACATGGCGGTCCCGGCTTCCTCGGCCGGGCCGAGCACCTGGGGATCGTGGGCGAGAATCAATGGTCTTCCCGTGCTGGCGACGGGCTATGCCGGCGGTGTCGTGCAGCTGCAACTCTTCGATCGACGACTCGTGGTCGATCTGACAACGACCCGTCCCCAGGGCAATTGGGGTATCTGGCAGCTGATCGACGGCAAACCCACCCTCACCACCGGCGACGCCGCCACCGGCACCGTCACCGTCCGGCGACTCGAGGCCGAGCTCGAACACCCGCGCCTGCCGGCCTATCGCACCGACAACACCACCACCGTCGACCAACTCGACCGCACCACCGAGGCCACAGCGCTGGCCGAGCTGCTCACCTCCGCCTCGACCAGCCTGCCGTTGGCTGTCGGCCTCTTCGGTGAGTGGGGTGAGGGCAAGAGTCATTTCCTCGGACTCCTGCACGACCGGGTGCGCGACGCCATGAAGCAGCAGTGGGCGTGTCACCATGTGCGGCAGGTGCGGTTCAATGCCTGGCACTACGCCGAGACCGATCTGTGGTCGAGCCTGGTCACCGAGATGTTCGGGCAGCTGTCTCGCACCGAAGGCATCGATCCCGCGACAGCGCAGCGTCAGATGTCGCGGCTGGAGACCGCCCTCGTCGCCGCGCATCACATCGATGAGCGGATCGCCGCCGAGTCCGAGCGGATCGCCGAGCTGGAAGCCGAGCCGTCCGCCACGCCGCGATGGCAGATGGAACTGCTGGCGTTGCGTGCCGCCTTCTCGAACGCGCTGTGGGAGCGGGCGATACAGCAGCGCGACGCCCTCGACCAGCGGGCGGGCGCCGCCACCGACGAGAAGTGGTGGCAGAACGCCCGCGAAACCGCGGCATTGTGCGGTAAGGGCAACCGCGTCCGCTGGGCACTGACCTTGATCTTGGTGATCGCCGGCGTCGTCGGCCTGTTCTTCCTCTCCGACCTGGCCCGTGGCGCGAGCACCGCGGCGGTGGTGCTAGCCATCGCCTTCCTGCAACGGTTGCACCACATGAGCAAGCGCTACACCGACTCGGTCGCCGAGCTCATGCGCAACGTCGAGGTCGAACGCGCACGCATCGCGAGTAAGCGCGCGACCGCGCTGGCGGTCAGCCGAGCCAACCTCGACGCCTTGCGACGCGAGAAGCACAACCTCACCGCCGCAGGCCAATTGGCAGGTCTGGTCACCGACCGTGCGGCCGAGGGCGGCTATCGGAGCAGCCTCGGTGTGATGACGCGCATCCGGGAGGACTTCGACAAGATGTCGCGGCTGTTGCTCGCAAACGACACCGAATCACCGCGGAACGCACGGGATTCGGTCGGCGACGAGTTTCCGTCGATCGACCGCATCGTCCTCTACATCGACGACCTCGATCGCTGTCCGCCGCAGCGGGTGGTGCAACTGCTCGAGGCCATCCACCTCCTGCTCGCGGTCGAACTGTTCGTCGTTGTCGTCGCCGTCGACCCGCGCTGGATGCTGCGCTCGATCGCCACGCACTACCGCGAAATGCTCATGGGTGGACCGGAATCCGACGGTTTGGTCGTCGACCCCGACGATGACGGTCACTGGTCGTCGACGCCCCCGCAGTACCTGGAGAAGATCTTTCAGGTGGTGTTCACCTTGCCGCCGCTCGCAACGGGCGGCTATCTCTCGATGATGAACACCCTCGTCGGCCGCCGGGCCGAGGCGCCGAGCACGGTTGTTCCGGTCGAACAGTCCACCGCGACAACGACTCCCCCGCCACCGTCGCCGACTCGTCGCCAGGAATCTCTGCCCGCACCGCAACGCACCACCACCGTTCCCGACCTCGGCCGCCTCGAACTCACCGAGACCATCGCGCCGATGACGATGGGCGACAACGAGATCACGTTGCTCGGGCTCCTCGGTCCCCCACTGATCAACACTCCGCGCTCGGTCAAACGGCTGGCCAACAGCTACGGCTTGTTCTCCGCGATCGAACGGCTCCGATCCGACGAGGGCTCCGACGAAGCTCGTCTGCCCGCGCTCGTCCTGCTCGGCGCCCTCGTCGCGTTCCCGCAGTTGGGCCCGGTGCTGCTCACGCATCTGCACACTGCGGCGCCGACCTCGACCTGGACGGAATTCGTCGAAGGGCTCTGCCCGCGATCGTCGACCGAACACTGGGCCAATGCCGCCGACGCCAGGCTCACGGCAACCGAGGCGCAGGCGTGGCGGCTGCTGTCCGATTCGCTGCGCGATATCACCGCACGCGCCGGGCAGGCCGGGATCGTGTTGCCCGAGAGCATCACGGCGTGGCAGCGGTGGGTGCAGCAGGTCGGCAGGCTGTCGTTCCCGGCGGGCCGGGTGATTTCCGGGCTCAGCCGCCACCGAACCTAAGCGAACGCGCTGCCGTAGAGCGTTCCGGAACGGCGGGCCAATGCGATCAGCTGATCCTTGATGCCGCGCAGACTTTCCGGGTCGTCGGCGGCGATCCGGCCGGTGACCATGGCGCCGATCGCGGCGGCCAGGGTCGCGCAGGCGAACCGCTGGTCCTCGGATTCGGCGCCGAGCATGGTGGAGACCACCTCGACGAATCGATGTTGCAAGTCCATCCGTGCCTCGATGGCCGACGGGCCGACCGCGTAGACCTCCACCAGGAACAGCCGGGCCGAGGCCGGGTCGTCGATCATGTGGTCGAAGTAGGCGGTGAGGATGCGGTCCATTCTGGTGAGCGCGTCGGTGTCGGCGCAGTCGGCGATCACCGTCCGGAGCTTCTCGGCCAGCGCGCTCGACACCCGGTCGAAGGCCGCGTTGAAGCAGTCCTCCTTCGACCGGAACAGCTCGTAGAACGTTTCCCGGGAAACCCCGGCGCGCTTGAGCACGGCCGCCACCGGCGTGCCGACATAGCCGCCCACGGTCATCGCCTCCCCCATCGCGACGAGAATGCGCTCACGCTGAGAGGCGATCACTTCTTCGCGCGACAGGTGGTGGCGTCCACGCGGAAGTTGTTGCCGCAGGGTCGAATCGCTCATGATTGCCGTTCCATTCTGCGGGGCCGGGCCGGCTGTTCGGTGGTGAAGGGGACATCCTCGGTGCGGGCGATGTCGATGGCGCGGGCCAGGCGATCGCCCTGCACGCGCTGCACGACCAGTTGGGCCAGCAGCCGGAACGGGCGGACCAACGCTACCCACCAGGGCGAGACCACGGTCTTGCGTCGTCGGGCGATGGCGCGTTCCAGGGCTTCGACGGCGGGACCGACGGGTGAGCTCCCGGTGAGGCTGGTCTCCCCCAGCACGGTGTGCGCGGCGGCCGTGCCGAATCCACGCGCCGTCATGTCGGTATCGATCCCGGCGAAATAGCTGACCCCCACCTTGGCCCCGGTCGACCGGAGTTCCGCGCGCAGCGTGGCGCCGAGCGAGGCAACCGCCGCCGCCGAGGCGCTGTAGGCCCCGCCCAGCGGCAACTGCACGGCGGTGGAGATAGACGACATCATCAGCACATACCCGCCCGGATGCGAAAGATGCGCACCCGCCGCCGACACCGTGTAGGCGACCCCGAGCACGTTCACCGCGAGGGTTTCCTCCAGCACCGACGGATCCCCGCCGATCATCGCCATCTGCTTGGCGACTCCCGCGTTGGCCACCAGCACATCGAGGCCGCCGAGTTCGGCGACCAGTACCTCGACCACCCGCTCGACCTGCCCCCGATCGGCCACATCGCAATACCGCCACGGCACGTCGCCGCATTCCGCGGCCACTTCGGCCAGCAGTTCCGGCTCCAGCCCGAGCAAGGCGACGTGGGCCCCGCGCGCGGCCAGTCTGCGGGCGAGCGCGGCACCGATCCCACGAGCGGCCCCGGTGATCAGGACCCTGCGTCCGGCTACCGACGGACCGGCGAACGATCTCATGACGGCACGCTACCACCGGTAAACACCGGTGTTCACGACGATTTCCCCAGCGCTGTGGCTGCGTGTTCCAGACCACACCCGGTTCACGCTAGGGTGCCACTATTGGCAAGCGGCACAATAAGCCGCCATTCAATACAGGAGGATTTGTCGTGGAGATTTCGGGTTCCGCTGCCATCGTTACGGGAGGCGCGTCCGGTCTCGGTGCCGCCACCGCCAAGCGCCTCGCCGACGCGGGCGCCACTGTGTTCGGGCTGGATGTACCCGCGTCCATCGAGCGCGCGGGCGACAACGTGCCCGTGGGCGTCACCTTGATCGCGGCCGACGTGACCAGCGGTGACGAGGTCGCCGCGGCGATCGCCCAGATCACCGAGGGCCCGGCGCCGCTGCGCATCGTGGTGAACTGTGCCGGTGTCGGCTGGGCGGGTCGCATCCTGTCCAAGAACGGCCCGCACGACCTGGAGCTGTTCCGCACCGTCATCACCGTGAACCTGCTCGGCACGTTCAACGTGATGCGCCTGGCCGCCGACGCCATCGCCAAGACCGAGCCGGTCGACGAGTACGGCCAGCGCGGCGTGGTGATCAACACCGCCTCGGTCGCTGCCTTCGAGGGCCAGGTCGGTCAGATCGCCTACTCCGCGTCCAAGGGCGGCGTCCACGGCATGACCGTCCCCGCCGCGCGCGACCTCGCCCAGTTCGGCATCCGCGTCAACACCATCGCCCCCGGCATCATCGACACCCCGATGCTCGCCGGCGTCACCCCCGAGTACCGCGCGGGCCTCGAAGCAGGCGTCCCGTTCCCGTCGCGTCTCGGCCGTCCGGACGAGTACGCCCAGCTGGTGGAGTACATCGCGTCCCACGACTACCTCAACGGCGAGACCATCCGCATGGACGGCGCGCTGCGCATGGCCCCGCGCTAGTCACGCGGCACACCCACACGGCGCTCTGCCCACCCGGGCAGGGCGCCGTCGGCGTCTCAGGGTGCGGTACCGATGCCGAAGAGGGCGGTGGTGCGCAGCGGGGTGTTCGGGCGGTAGGTGACGGTGAGGTGGGCGATGGCCGCTTCGCTGCGGCGCTGCCATTCCTCCTCGCCCACTTCGTCTCTCACGACAGCCAGCGGCGCGCTGCTGCGGGTCAGGGATTCCCACAGGGTGGTGGCGTCCGGGTAGCAGAGCTCGGCGGTGTGCTGCTGGATCCGCACGTCGAGCAGGCCCGCCGCGCGCATCTCCGCGCCGAACACTCGGGGATTCTGGAGGCTGCGCGAATTCGGTTGCGGGAGTGTGGCTGTCGGGTCCGCCGCAGTCAGGGCGCCGAACAACGCTCGCATGAGGGAGGATTCGGCCGCGGGCGCCCAGGCGGCGACCACCGCGGTGGCGCCGGGGCGCAGGACGCGGCACAGCTCGGCGAAGCCCTCGGGCCGGTCGGGGAAGAACATCAGCCCGAACAGGGAGAAGCCCGCGTCGAATCGGTTGTCTTCGTAGGGCAGGGCCTGTCCGTCGCCGACCTGCGCGGTGACCGTGGGGTGGTCGGCGGCCGCCGCGACCAGCTGGTCGATCATCGACGGCGAGAGATCGATGGCCTGCACTCGGGCACCGAGCTCGGCGGCGGCGATGCTCAGCAACCCGGTACCCGCCGCGATGTCGACGATCTCCGATTCCGAGCTGAGAGTGACGTATTCGAGTGCGTGCGCGGCGAAGGGCGCGAGCACGGTCGCACCGGTCTCGGCATATCCCTCGGCGACGAGGTCCCACGGACGAACATCGGAGGACAACTGTTCTGACATAACAACATTCATACCGGGCGGGAGAAGGTGATCAGGGCGCGGCCGGGGCCGTTGTAGTCCGGGATGGGGCCTGCGACCGCGAAACCGAGGCTGCGGTGGAAGTCGATCGAGGTGTAATTGGCGGGCGAGGTTATCGCGGTGACGACGGTGCGGTTGTCGGAGCGGGCGATGGTGAAGAACGCTTCGTAGAGGGTTCTGCCCAGGCCGGCTTTGCGAGCATCCGGGCGGACGGCGACGAAATGGATGTAGGCCGTGTAGGGGTCGGAGGGTGAGCCGAAACCCACCAGGAAACCGGAGATTCCGTTGTCGTCGGAGGCGATCAGGCTGGTGCGATGGAAGTGGTCGAGGAACATGCGGGGGAGGTTGTGGACGGCCGCTCTTCCCCACCAGTTGTCGACCACGCCGATGATGCTGTCGTAGTCGCCGGGTCTTGCGCGACGAATCTCGTGCCCCACCATCACTCCATGGTGACCCCGATGTGACCAGTCAGCACCAGAATTGCCGGTGAACAAAACTGCCCGCCACCGAAACGGCAGCGGGCAGTTCAGTATTTCCAGATCAGACGGTGCGGGTCAGGCGTTCGGTCAGCAGCTGGGCGAAGCGGGCGGGGTCTTTGAGTTCGCCGCCCTCGGCGAGAACCGCTGTGCCGTAGAGGAGCTCGGCGGTTTCGGCGAGCTCGGGGACCTTGCCTTCGTCCGCGTCGGACTTGCGGGCGTCGTAGGCGTCGCGCAGGCCCGTCACCAGGGGGTGGGCCGGGTTGAGCTCGAGGATGCGCTTGGACTCCGGCAGGGCCTGGCCCGAGGCCCGGTACATGCGCTCGAGCATGGGGGTGAAGTCGTAGACGTCACCGACCAGGCAGGCGGGCGAGGTGGTGAGACGGTTGGTGAGGCGGACTTCCTTGGCGACGTCGGTGAGCGTGCCGCCGAGCCAGGTGAGCAGGTCGCCGAAGTCCTTGTCCTGCTGTTCGCGCAGGGCTTCGGTTTCCTTCTTCTCGTCCTCGGTTTCCAGGTCGACCTCGCCCTTGGCGATGGACTGGAAGGTCTTGCCCTGGAATTCCGGCACCGAACCGACCCACATCTCGTCGACCGGATCGGTGAGGATCAGTACCTCGCGACCCTTGGCCGTGAAGGCTTCCAGATGCGGCGAATTCTCCACCTGCGCACGGCTTTCGCCGGTCATGTAGTAGATCGAGTCCTGCCCGTCCTTCATCCGCTCCACGTACTGCGCGAGCGTGGTGAGCTCGGACTCCGAGGCCGTGGAGGCGAAAGACGAGACGGTGAGCAGGGTTTCGCGGTTGTCGGTGTCGGAGAGCAAGCCCTCCTTGAGGACTCGGCCGAACTGCGCCCAGAACGTCTGGTACTTGGTCTGGTCCTCGGCCCCCTGCATGTCCTTGACCGTGGACAGCACCTTCTTCACCAGGCGCTTGCGGATCATCTGGATCTGGCGGTCCTGCTGCAGGATCTCGCGGGAGACGTTGAGCGAGAGGTCCTGGGCGTCGACGACGCCCTTGACGAAACGCAGGTACTCCGGCATCAGTTCTTCGCAGTTGTCCATGATGAACACGCGACGCACGTAGAGCTGCACACCGCGCTTGTGCTCACGGGTGAACAGGTCGAACGGCGCGATCGACGGAACGAACAGCAGCGCTTGGTATTCGAAGGTGCCTTCGGCCTTCATCGGGATGATCTCGAGCGGCTCGTCCCAGGCGTGGCTGACGTGGTGGTAGAACTCCTTGTACTCCTCGTCGCTCACCTCGCTGCGCGGTCGCGTCCACAACGCCTTCTGCGAGTTGAGGATCTGGTCCTCGACGACGGTCTTCTCGACCTTGTCCTCGCCTTCCCCCTCGGTCACCGTGCGCTCGACCTGCATGCGGATCGGCCAGGCGATGAAGTCGGAGTACTTGCGGACGATCTCGCGCAGCTTCCATTCCTGCGTGTAATCGAAGAGGTGATCGTCTTCGTCGGCGGGCTTGAGCTCGAGGGTCACCGAGGTGCCCTGCGGTGCGTCGGCGACGGTGTCGATGGAGTAGGTGGAGCTGCCCGCGGCGGCTTCCCAGCGGGTGCCTTCGGTCTCGCCCGCCTTGCGGGTGGTGAGGACGACCTTGTCGGCGACCATGAACGTGGAGTAGAAGCCGATGCCGAACTGGCCGATCAGCTCCTCGGCGGCGGCGTCGGACTTGGCCTCGGTGAGCTTGCGGCGCAGGTCGGCGGTGCCGGATTTGGCGAGGGTGCCGATCAGGTCGATCACTTCGGCGCGGGACATGCCGATGCCGTTGTCGCGGACGGTCAGGACTCGCTTGTCCTGGTCGACCTCCAGCTCGATGTGCAGGTCGGAGGTGTCTGCGCCCAGGTCTTTGTCCTGGTAAGCGGCAAGTTTGAGCTTGTCCAGCGCATCGGAAGCGTTCGAGATCAGCTCCCGCAGGAAGGTGTCTTTGTTGGAGTAGACCGAGTGGATCATCAGCTCGAGGAGCTGGTGGGTTTCGGCCTGGAACTCGAGGGTTTCGACGTGCTGCTCAGTCACGCCCCCGATGTTATTACCGTCCGAAATCGGCCAGTGAGGGAACCTCGGCTACGGCCCGCTTCGACATCCAATCGCGCAGCACCTGGGTGGCGCGGACATCGTCTTCGTTGTAGACGAACAGGCGGGTGCGCTGCGACATGTCGATGTCGTCGTCGTAACCGACGGCCCGGCGGTACCAGCCCATCGACGCCTCGCCGCCCGCTTCCGGATCACGCCAGCCGAACCCGGCGACCGGCGCGATCTTCTTGAGCCCCTTGCCGTTCGGGCAGATGAACTGCTCCGTGACGGCCTGGAACATGTCGACCCATTCCTTGGAGTCGACGAACGCGCGCACTTCCTCGTGGGTAGGCACGCCGGGGCGGCCGGCGAACCGGCGGGCCGATTCGTAGAGCCACTTGTCCTCGGCGGTTCGCGAATAGCAGTAGGCCGCGAAGGTTTTGCCCTGGGCGTGGGCTTCGGCGCGCCGCTCCATCAGCCAGGTCCAGAACTCGCCGAACGAGCGGCCCTCGTCCTCGGTGGGCAGCGGATCCCAGGTGACGAACGGGCGGTAGACGTCGTCGAGCAGGGTGCCCCACAGGTAGGCGCCGTCTTCCTGGTAACTCTCCAGGTCGACGTCGATCTCCACATCGGCGCGACGCACGCTGACCTGCTCGAACCGGCGCACGAGCGGGGCGCCGTCGATCCAGGCGCGTGCGGTGACGACGGTTTCGGCGAACGGTCCGTGCTGCCAGTCGTCGGGATCGTCGCCTTCCCACGCGGCCAGTTCGTCGACCGTTTCGATCCCGTGCAGGCGCAGCACGTCGGCCCGAGAACCCGGCGCCACCAGGCTCACATCCCGCATCTGCGCCAGCGTGGCCTCACAACTCGGCTCGGCTGTGCCTGACTGCTGCGCTCCCGAGGGCCCTGCGTGGTCACGCTCCGCTACCGCCTCCGGGCCCGCCGGTCGCTGCGCGTCGGGCCCGCGCACCCACCACGGGCACTGCCTGCACTCGGGCACCTTCGACGGCTGGGTCGGCAGTTCGCCGCGCACCACCGCGATACGGTCGGCGTAGCGCTGGTCGTAATCGGCCAGCACATTCGTCAGATCGTGCACCAGGATGCGGTCGCTGACCAGGCCGATCGCGCCACCGATCAGGGCGGGGCTGGCCATTCCGTAGCGCTGCAACATGCGGTACAGGTGGGCCAGGCGCTGCTGGTCGCGCGGCTGCGGGCGCAGTTTCACGTGCTTGTCGCGGCGGGGCTGCCAGCGGAACAGGTCCGAGGTCAGTGGGTGGAAATCGGCCGGGTCGGGCCTGCGCGGGTCGGTGACCTTGTGGTTCACCACGATGATCGGGATATAGCCGCCACGATCGTCGTCGCGCAGCAGGATCTCGACACCGCCGCGTCGCCCGGTATCGGCTTCCTGGGGCAGCAGCCCGCCCCAGATGCGCGGGGCGCCCGCCTCGATGGCGGCCATCGTCGCCGCGGCCTTGGCGGCGCCACGCAGGTCCGGGTCGATCACCACCCAGTCGGCGGGGGCGGCCGCGACCAGTTCGTCGCGGACCTTGGTGCGATGGGCGGTGGCGGCGTCGCGCCGCTGCTGCACGCCCGGATCCTCGCGCACCTCGGCGAGCACGCCCGGATTCTCGGCATCGAGGCGCAGACGATGCCTGCATCCGATCAGTGAACGCGCGTCCAGGAAGGCGATGCGGAAATCCGCAGCGGAAGCGGGGACCGGGCTACGCACCGGCCCGCCGTCGAAGTCGTCCTCGGCTGCACGCACGCAAGCAGTATGGGCCTTACCCCCGACACAATGCCCAATCGCTACCCTCATCCCACTACGCTACGAAGAACGGCAGGCCGCTTGAAGGCGGTCCTGCCTCATGACTTGGCGAGCATGACGGAGGGCCTGATCCCATGGGGTTGTTCAGCAAGCGGAAGCGGCGGCCGAGCCGACGCGCTGAGGCGAAAGCACTCAAGCACAAAGCCGCGGTGGAGGCGAAGCTGAGCGCCAAGAACGAGCGCAAGGCGGCCAAGGCGGGCGAGCGCGTCACCCGGCGCGCGGCCAAGGCTCAGGCACGCACGGCCGACAAGGTGGCCAAGGCGCAGATCGCGACCCTGCAGGCCGAGGAGAAGGCCGCGCAGAAGGCGGCCGCGAAGGCCGATCGCGAACTGTTCAGCGCGAGCCAGATCCGCAAGTACATCGGCGTGGCCCGGGTCCTGATCCCGGTACTCGCCCCGCTGGCCTACCGCGGCGCGACGATGGTGCGCGGGCAGCTCGACGCGCGCAAGGCCCAGCAGCTCGGTATCGGCATGGACCAGCTGAGCGAGTTCAGCGGGCACGGAGCGCGCCTGCAGGCCCGCATCACCAACACCGAAGAAGCCCTCGACAAGATCGCCGCCGACAAGGCGGGCGATGCCGACACCACGAAGTTCGTCGAAGCGGCCCGCTCGCGCATGGCCGATCTGAACGTGGCCGTGCGCACGGCCGAGCAGATGCCTGCCGCGCGTCGCAAGGCCGTGCACGCGTCGATCTCGGCCGAGCTGTCCGTGCTGGAGAACGACGTGCTCGCCCGCCTCGGCGTCCGCTGATCCTGCCGTGACAACGCCGCAGCTCACCTCCCGCTTGCGCGGTGGTGGCTGCGGCGTACTCGTGGGCGGGCTGGCGGTGGCCGCCCACGGGATCGGCGGCGGCGGGGTACCGCGGTCGTCGGAAATCGCACTGCTGCTGCTGGTTTCGCTGACCGCCGGGATGTTCGCCCATGGCACCGGGCCACGCGGGCCCTCCGCCCGATTCGCGAATGCCGCGACGATGCGCACGGCCGCCGCGTTGATCGGTGGTCAGTGGGCCGGGCACTTCGCGCTGTCGGCGACACTCGACCATCACGGACTACTGCATCTGCCGAGCCTGCCGATGATCGCCGCACACCTGGTGGCAGCATGTGCCTGTGCCGCACTGATTCTCGTCGCCGAGCGGCTGTACCTCGTTGCGTCGAGCGTGATTCGGGCTGTACTCGGCAGTCCCTTCGCTGTTGTCCACCCGACCGTTCGCTGGTTCGGCCCGCTCGCCGTCGCGCGCGGGACTCGTCCGAGGGGTGCGCGATGTCCGCGCGCACCGCCGGTGTTCGCCTGAATCGCGACCACCTCAGAATTCTTCGGACGACAAGGCATTCCATGCACAACTTCATCACCCGCGGCACCGGCACCGTCGCTCTCGCGGCGGGCCTGGTCCTCGCTGCCTGCGGTTCGGCGGCCGCGCACGTCACCGTCGACGCTCCGGGCGCCGCCCAGGGCAAGTACACCGTCGCCACCTTCAAGGTGCCGACCGAATCCGATACCGCGTCCACCACCGCGCTGCGCGTCACCGTGCCGAACCTGAAAAGTGTTCGGACCGAGCCGATGCCGGGCTGGACGTCGAAGGTCGAGCGCAACGACAAGGGCGAGACGGTAGCGGTCGCGTGGTCCGCCGATCCGGGTAATCCCGGTGTCGGACCCGGTCAGTTCCAGCGGTTCGTGCTCTCGCTCGGCCCGCTGCCGACCCAGGACACCGTGAACTTCCCGACCCAGCAGACCTACAGCGACGGCAAGGTCGTGGCCTGGAACCAGCTGAGCACCGGCGGCGCCGAGCCCGAGCACCCCGCGCCGGTTATCACGCTGACCGCGAAGGGCGGCGCCGAGGGCGGCGATCACCAGGTCGCCTCCGGCGAATCGACCCAGTCGGAGACCGACAACGTCGCCCGCTGGATGGGTGGCATCGGCCTGGCCCTCGGCCTGTTCGCCGCCGCGCTCGGCCTCGGCCTGGTCGTGCGCTCCCGGCGGTCGTCGTGATGCGCAAGATGCTCGTCGGCCTGCTCGCGGTGCTGTTCGCCTGCGCCTTCGCGGCGGCAGGCACGGCGAGTGCGCATTCCGGCGCGGTGAGCAGCGTTCCCGAGAACGGTTCGACCGTCGAGGCCGGACCGGCGCGCGCCAGCGTCACCTTCAATGAGGAACTGCAGCAGAACTTTCCGTCGCTGACCGTGGTCGGCCCGGATGGCAGGCTGTGGTCGAAGGGCAAGGCGCTGGTCGAAGGACGCAGTGTGAGTGTGGAACTGGGTGAGCTGGGGCCGGTCGGCGAGTACACGATCGCGTTCCGGGTCACCTCGGCCGACGGTCATCCCGTGAGCGGCACGCGGACTTTCACGCTGAGCAAGGCGGGCACCGGCACGCCGGGCGCGCGTCCGGGTGCGGACACGGCCGACGACGGCGGCGACGGCGGGGTGCCCGTGTGGGTGTTCATCGCCGGCGGCGTGGTGCTGTTCGGCGCCGGCCTCGCGGTGGCGTTGCTCGGCGGCCGGTCCGGCCGCAAGAAGTAGTCGACGATGACGACCGGTCGCCGGGTGCCCGGTGCCGCGCTGCGGCAGTGGCGTGTCCTGGTGCCGGTCGTGGTCGCCGCGCTGCTCGGGGTGGTGCTGGCCTGGATATTGCGCAGCTCCGGCGGGTTCGCGTGGGTGGCGTTCGCGCGCGTGCTCGCCGATGGCGTGGGCGCGGTGGTGCTCGGCCTGGCCGCGCTGCCCCGGCTCAACGACCGGCTGACGGTCACCTGGCGACCGCTGGCCGCGCTGGCCGGTGTCTGGTTCGCCGCCGAGTTCACCGTGCTGGTGTGTGAGGCCGCCGAGATCGTCGGCGTCGCCGTGACCCAGCTCGACGCGGGCGATTTCATCACCTTCCTCGGCAGGCTCAGCGGCGGCCAGATCGGGATCGCGATCCTGTTCTGCACCGGCGCGATCGCCTGCTACTCGGCGCTGGCCTTCCGCAGACCCGACACCGCGTCGGCGGATCTGGTGCTCGTGTTCGCGGCGGTCGCGCTGTCGCTGCGGCCGATCACCGGGCACATGTCCCAGCAGATGTTCGGCTCGGTACTCGCCGCGGTCCACGCACTCGCCGCCGCCTTGTGGCTCGGCCTGCTGCTCGCGATGGTCCTGGTGCTGCGCACCCGGGGCGAATGGGCCGCGACGCTGCCGCACTACTCGAGGCTCGCCGCGCCCCTGGTCGTTGTCGTCGCGCTCACCGGCCTGATCAACGGCCTGGTCCGCCTCGGCGGCATCACCTCGCTGCTGACCAGCGGCTACGGACGGATTCTGCTCGCGAAGCTCATCATCCTGGGTGTGCTCGTCGCGCTGGGCTGGTGGTGGCGTCGATCCTGGGTCCCCAAGGCCGGCGACCACCGCGTGACCGCCGAGGTCTCCCTGCGCAACGCGGCGGCCGAGGTACTGGTGATGGCGGTGGCATTCGGCCTGGCAGCGACGCTGGCCGTGACCGGGTAGTCACCTCGATCACGTTCGGTGTCGAGTGCCGTTCGGCCTCGATTCCACCGATTAGAGTGGCCGCTATGACCGAAGTGAGGATCGCCGAAGATTGCGCCGCGCCCGCCGAAGCGGCGTTCGCGTTCATGAACGACTACCGCAATCTGCCGAAGTTCTGGTACGGCATCGAATCCTTCACACCCCTCACCGCGCAGACCGACGGCCTCGGCGCGACGTTCGACGGGAAGATGAAGCTCGGCCCCGCGTCGCTGACCTCGCGCGTCGAGGTCGTCGGCTGGGAAGAGGGCCGGTTGATCGCCACCAAGTCGATCAAGGGCATCGAGATCGTCGCGACCTTCAGGTTCATTCCCAAGGGTGAGATCGCGTGCACCGTGGACGCGGACATCGATTTCTCCGTCGGCGGCGGCATCACGGGCAAGATGCTCGGCAAGACGATCGAGCCGTTCGTGAAGATCGCGGTTCAGCACACCACCGACGCGCTCATTCGCGAGATCGAGAAATCACACAGCGAGCAGGTCTGAGAGCCTACGAATGGCGCGGCCGGGCGGGCCTGACACAATCTGATCCATGACCGAATCAGCGAATGTTGTGGCCACCGCCGATCTGGCCGACGAGATCGGCCCCGAGATCCGTAGCTGCGATACGCAGTTCATCCAGTTCGGCGGCCGCGCCGAATTCTCGGGCCGGATCACCACGATCCGCTGCTTCCAGGACAACCTGCTGGTCAAGCAGACACTGAGCGGGCCGGGCGAGGGCAAGGTGCTCGTCGTCGACGGCGGCGCGAGCGTGCACACCGCGCTGGTGGGCGACATCATCGCCGGCCGTGGCGTGGACAACGGCTGGGCCGGCGTGGTCGTCAACGGCGCCGTGCGCGACTCCGCGATCCTGCGCACCCTCGACATCGGGGTGAAGGCGCTGGGCACCAACCCGCGCAAGAGCACCCAGACCGGCAGCGGCGAGCAGGATGTGCCCGTCGAGTTCGGCGGCATCACCTTCGTGCCGGGCGAGATGCTCTACAGCGACTCCGACGGCGTGGTCGTTCGCGCCGAAGACTGACGGCGACGCGGGTGTTCGAGGGTCAGCCCTCGGACACCCGTACTTTGTTGCCGGCCAGGACGACGATGTCGCCGATCTCGAGTTGCCTGCCGCGGCGTAGCTCCACTTCGTCGTTCACGCGCACCAAGCCCTGCGCGATCACCGTCTTGGCCTCGGAACCCGAATCGATCAGGTTGGCCAGTTTCAGGAATTGCCCGAGCCGGATGACAGCGTCATCGATCGGCACATCAACTGGTTCCGACATGCGCTAATACTTACCCCGTCGCGCGAAACCGGTCACCACCGGCCCCGGCGTTGCGGGTGGTGACGAACACGCCGCAGCCACCGCCACCCGGTTCCGGCTCGATTGGACGCACACTGGATCGGTGACTTCCACGCAGGCCGAGCAGCACCCCATCGTCGAGGACCGCACGCCGGTGCCCCATCGCGCGCACGGCAAGTTGTCCGAGGTACCGCACATCGCCGGATTGGTCCTCGGTGTGTTCGCGGTGCTGCTGTTCTTGTGGAGTGTTTCGCCCAGCCTGCGGATCCTCACGCAGGTGCCGCGGCACTATGTGGACACCTACTATTTCGATGCCCCCGACACGAGCCTCGTGTGGGCGTTGATCGTCGGCTTGCTCGCGGGGGCGACCGCGGCCCGCAAGCGGATCGCCTGGTGGCTGCTGGTCGTGTACCTGCTGCTGTACGCGGTGGCGAACATCCTGGACTTCTTCGCCGACGACGATGTGGACGCGCTGGTCGCCTTCGTCGTGCATGTGGTGGTCATCGCGATACTGGTGGCCGCGCGTAAGGAGTTCTACACCCGGGTTCGGCCCGGCGCGCTGTGGAAGGCGCTGGGTGTCCTGGTGTCCGGGCTCGCGCTCGGCTGCCTGCTCGGCTGGGGCCTGGTCGAACTGTTCCCCGGTTCGCTGCCCGCGGGTGTGCAGCGTCCGCTGTGGGCGGTGTATCGCGTCACCGCCGCCGTGCTGGTGAACAACGAGCATTTCGACGGGCATCCGCGAGCCTGGGTGAACTTCCTGCTCGGCCTGTTCGGCGCGATCGCGCTGCTGGCCGCGGTGGTCGTACTGTTGCGCTCGCAGCGCGCCGACAACGCGATGACCGCGCTGGACGAGTCGGCGATCCGCGGCCTGCTCGCGAGCAGCGATGTCGAGGACTCACTCGGCTACTTCGCGACCCGTCGCGACAAGGCGGTGGTGTTCGCGCCGAACGGCAAGGCGGCGATCACCTATCGCGTCGAGTTGGGTGTGTGCCTGGCCAGTGGCGATCCGATCGGCCCGAAACAGGCGTGGCCACAGGCGATTCAGGCGTGGCTCGAGCAGGCCGACCGGTTCGGCTGGCAGCCGGCCGTGATGGGCGCCGGCGAACTCGGCGCCACCGCGTACCGCAAGGCGGGCCTGTCGGCGCTGCGGCTGGGTGACGAGGCGATCCTCGACACCCGCACGTTCTCGCTGGCGGGCCCGGAGATGAAGCAGGTGCGTCAGGCCGCGAACCGGTTGCGCAAGAACGGCCTCGAGGTGCGGATCCGCAGGCACCGCGACATTCCCGCCACCGAGTTCGCCGAAATCGTCGCGCGGGCCGACGCCTGGCGCGATACCGAGACCGAGCGCGGCTTCTCGATGGCGCTGGGCCGCCTCGGCGACCCACTCGACGGCGACTGCCTGCTGGTCGAAGCGGTGGACCACGACGACCGCGTGCACGGCATGCTCTCGCTGGTCCCGTGGGGGCGCACCGGCGTCTCGCTGGAACTGATGCGCCGCGACCCGCAGAGCCCGAACGGCGTGATGGAGCTGATGATCTCGCAGCTCGCCCTGAACTCCGACCAGTACGGCATCACCAAGGTGTCGCTGAACTTCGCGGTGTTCCGATCGGTGTTCGAGGAAGGCGGCCGGATCGGCGCCGGTCCGATCCTGCGGGCCTGGCGCGGGGTGCTGCTGTTCTTCTCGCGCTGGTGGCAGCTCGAGGCGCTGTACCGGTCGAACGTGAAATACCACCCGCGCTGGGTGCCGCGGTTCTTCCTGTTCGAGGAACGCAGGCAGTTGCCGCGGGTGGCCACGGCGAGCGGGCTGGCCGAAGGGTTCCTGCCGCGCATCGGCAAGGCGCCCGACGCGGGCGTGCACACCGGCACGACGGCGGCGGTCCCCGCGACGGTCACCGGCCTGCACGCCGACGGCAGCGCACCGGACGCACCGGAGGGCGCCGACGCCGAACAGGGTCCACGCAGGCCCGAACAGGTGCGGGTGCGCCTGGACAAACTCGACCGGCTCACGGCTTCGGGCATCGATGCCTATCCGGTCGCCTACCCGCCGACCCACGACATCGCCGAGGCCAGACGCTGCCCCAAGGGCACCACCGTGCGTATCGCGGGCAGGCTCTTGCGGATTCGCGACTACGGCGGCGTGATCTTCGCGCTGGTCCGCGATTGGACCGGCGAGATCCAGCTGGTGATCGATCGCGAACGGGTGGGCGCCGATCGCAGCAACGAGTTCACCGAATTCTTCGACCTGGGCGATCTCATCGAGGTGAGCGGGCAGATCGGCGCCAGCCGCAACGGTGAGCTGTCACTGCTCGCGCAGGACTGGCGGATGAACGGCAAATGCCTGCATCCGCTGCCCGACAAGTGGCGTGGGCTGGCCGATCAGGAAGCGAAGGTCCGGCAACGCTATGTGGACATGGCGATCAACCCCGAGACCCGCGAGGTGATGGCCAAGCGCAGCGCGGTCCTGCACTCACTGCGCGATTCGCTCTATGTCTGGGGCTTTCTCGAGGTGGAGACGCCGATTCTGCAACAGGTGCACGGCGGCGCCAACGCCACTCCGTTCCGCACCCACATCAATGCCTACGACCTCGACCTGTACCTGCGCATCGCCCCCGAGCTCTACCTCAAACGGCTGTGCGTCGGTGGCATGGAGAAGGTGTTCGAGATCGGCCGTACCTTCCGCAACGAAGGCGTCGACTTCAGCCACAATCCCGAGTTCACGATCCTGGAAGCCTATGAGGCACACAGCGATTACCAGCAGATGATGCATCTGTGCCGCAGGCTGATCCAGCACGCGGCGATGGCCGCCAACGGTGCCGAGGTGGCATTGCGGCCCAACGACGACGGCGGCTTCGACACCGTCGACATCTCCGGCGAGTGGCGGGTGAAGACCGTGCACGGCGCGGTCTCCGAGGCGATCGGCGCCGAGGTGACCGCGCGGACCGAGCTGGCCCGGCTGCGCGAGCTGTGCGACGAGGCGGGCGTGGCCTACCAACACGGTTGGGACGCGGGCCAAGTGGTGCTGGAGATGTACGAGCACCTGGTGGAGTCGCAGACCACCTACCCCACCTTCTACCTGGACTTCCCCACCTCGGTCTCCCCGCTCACCCGCTCGCACCGCAGCATCGAGGGGGTGGCCGAGCGCTGGGACCTGGTGGCCTGGGGCGTCGAGTTGGGCACGGCCTACAGCGAACTCACCGACCCGGTGGACCAGCGGCGCAGGCTCACCGAGCAGTCGATGCTGGCCGCCGGTGGCGATCCGGAGGCGATGGAACTCGACGAGGACTTCCTGACCGCGCTCGAACACGCGATGCCGCCCACCGGCGGACTCGGGATGGGCGTCGACCGAGTGGTCATGTTGATCACCGGGCGCAGCATCCGTGAGACGCTGCCGTTCCCGTTGGTGAAACCGCGGTGAAATCGGGTACAGGTGTATACGGATCGCGACGCGTTCGCGATCAACACATGCTCTGTGTGGCGCTTGCGAGGCTTTCGAACCGAAAGCCACAGTGAGACCGTTACTCTCGGAGTTCCGGCACCGGGAGGATGCCGGACCACCAACACATCGGGATGGGATTTCATGTATCTGGACTTGCTGACCACAGCCACACTCGTCGATCCGCACATGTTCACCAGCAGTTTCGACACCCTGGCGAGCTCGGACGCAGTCAACACCGCGCTGGAACTCGCGGCCAAGAAGAAAAAGAAGAACAGCTCCGGCCTGATCATCGGCGGCATCTGCTGCCTGATCATCGTGGTGCTCATCGTCGGCGGCATCTTCCTGCTCAAGAACAAGAAGAAGGGCGACCAGCCGCCGTACAACGGTGGTCAGCCGCCCTACAACGGCCCGCAGGGTGGTCAGCCGCCTTACGGCCAGCCGCCCTACGGCCAGTCCTGACCTAGCCGGAGGACTCGCGGCGATACCCTCGGTCGACGACGAGGCATCCCCGCGAGTCCGTTTCGGCTGTGGGTGGCCCCGAGCCCTGGTATCCGGCGGATAGGGCAGAGTGTTGACCGTGCAGCTGATACTCGTGCGTCATGCCCAACCCGAACGCGTAGTCGGCGACACCACCGCCGCCGACCCCGGCCTCACCGACATCGGCAAGCTCCAAGCCGACCGCGTCCCCGCCGCGCTCGCACCCCACGAGATCGCTCGCATCGTCAGCAGCCCCCAGCGCCGCGCCCGCGACACCGCGCTCCCCACCGCGACCGCACGCGACCTGCCGGTCGACGTCATCGACGACCTCGCCGAGTACGACCGCGACCTGCCCGCCTACATTCCGATCGAAGACGCGAAAACCGAATTCGCCGACGCCTACGCCCGCATCAAGGCGGGCCATCTCCCCGACCAGATCGACGGCCCCGCCTTCACCACGCGAGTCCTCACCGCCGTCGAAACCCTGGTCGCCACCACAGCTCCCGGCGACACCGTCGTAGCCTTCGCCCACGGTGGCGTCATCAACGTCCTCCTGGCCGACATCCTGGCCCTCCCCCGCCCCCTCACCTTCCCGATCGACTACTGCTCGATCACCCGAATCCTCTACTCCCGCACCGGCACCCGCACCGCCGCCACCATCAACGAGAACGCCCACGTCTGGAACCTGCTCCCCAGGTACCTGTCCCGAACCACGCCCTAGATCCACGAAAGAGCCCGGCACCGCCGAAGCGATACCGGGCTCTGCGCGAACGACTCAGGCCGCCTGAGCGATCCAGTTGTGCATCCAGCTGATGGCGGTCTGCCCGCCACCCACCGAGTAACTGCCGTACAGCGTGTGCGCCTGCGAACGGTAGAACTGCTCCAGGTCCTTGGCCCGCTTCTGGTTGGCCGCGTCCGTCAGCTGCGCCCCCAGCGTCGGGATGCCGCCGAACGACATCAGGTCGCTCACGATCGCTCCGGCCTCGAGCTGGTAGCGCCACAGGTTGGCCGGGTTCGCGTCCGAGCTCTGTGCGAGGAAGCCGGCGAACCGCGTCACGAAGTCGTCGGTAGCGGTCGCGCAGTACAGATCGTCGACCGCGCAGATCGTGCGGGTGCGGTCGCTCAGCCAACCGAAGCCACCCGGCCGAGCGCCACCGGCACCGGCGCCCGCGGCATGCGGGCCGACCTGGATATCGGTCGGCGAACGACGAGGATCGGAGATGAGGCCGACAGCGGCGACCCGGTCCTGCGGGATCGGGCTGATACCCGTGCCGATCTCGGCGGCCAGATCGCCTGCGGCGTCGGCACCCTGGCTGTAGCCGACGATCGCGGCCTTGGTGTTGCCGCAGGAGGCCAGCTTCTCGCTGATCAGCCCGCGGGCGGCGTCGACCGCCTGCTTCTTGGAGTTGCCGTAGACATCGCCCTCCCAGGGGAACGCGGTCGCGGCATAGGTGACGTAGTCGACGTCGGTGTTTCTCGGTAGGCCGTTGGTGACGCCGGCGAGCATGCCGGGGCCGGGGGCCTTCTCGTGGCCGGTTTCCCAGGTGCCGGGAATGGCGACGACATAAAGACTCGGGCAGGCGGGCGCCGCGCTCGCGCTCGTGCTGCCGACAACAATTCCGGACATCATCGCCGCGGACGCTCCCAGAGCCGCGACAACCTTCTTCAACTGCATACCGCTCCAGTTCACCCTTGCTCGTCGATGTGAGAGCAACCCCGATTACTGACGTTGTGGCCCCAGACCTCGCCGCGAATCACAATAGGCGTACGAGCCATCCCATGCCACACAACCTCTCGATCTTGTGATGGGTCGCACCGACTGATCGCGCAGGGTTCACCCCGCCGATGACGGGATGTCGGCGGCACGTCACCGCCGACACGCCCCCCGTTCGCGAAACTCACACCTCCAGGTCTTCTTCGATGCCCTTGAGCTTGTGCCGCGCCAGCGCCAGATTGGCCCGGCCGCGATCGAGGGCGAGGTAGAGGAACAGCCCTTTGGACTTGCGCCCCGTCATCGGGCGGATCAGGTGGTATTGCGTGCCCAGGGTGATGAGGATGTCCTCGATCTCCTCGTTGAGGCCGAGCTGCTCGATGGTGCGCATCTTCGCCCGCACCACCTCGGTGTTGCCCGCCGCGGCGACCTGCAGGTCTAGCGACTTGGTGCTGCTGAGCATTCCGAGGGCCATGCCACTGCTGTAGTCGACGATCGCGGCGCCGATCGCGCCCTCGATCACCATCATGTCCTTCAGAGCCAGATCCATATTCGACATCGTGTGCCTTTCAATCGTTGTGCGCCGCCGCCAGATGGCCGGCGATCGCGCGAGCTACCGGTCGCGACTCCAGATGAAGTCGACCGACATTCACTTCGGGTCCGGCGAGCACGGTCAGCGAGGTGCGCCCGGCGGCGTAGATCACCACCTGCCCCTCGGTGCCGTGCACGACGACCTCGCTGAACCCGCCGCCGTGCGCGGTGTTCGCCAGCCGGTACGACAGCGACAACTGCGCGGCCGACAGCGCGGCCAGGCCCGCGGGTTCGAGATGGGCGGGGAGGTCGTGTTCGATGAGCAGCCCGTCGCTGGAGGCCACCAGCGACCCGGTGAGCTGAGGTAGCCGTTCGCGCAACGACTGCAGTTCGGCCTGCACAGCCGGGTAGTTCTGGGGCGCTGTGTGTTCGGGCGCCCTGGGTTCGGGTGTGGTCATCGCCACCTTGGTCAACCTTCCCCTCCAATCACCGAGCAGCTTCTTCCGCACGGTCACGCAAGCTCCTCCAACGCCGCCCTGAGCCGGATGAGTGTTTCGCGGTCGACCTGCTGCCAGCGTTCGGGTTCCGCTGCGCCGGCCGGTTTTCCGCGGTGTCGGGCGGTCGCGGTCGCTTCCTCGTCGATCGCGTGCCTGCCCTGTCGTGCACCCGTCTCCTGCTGGGGGCGGGTCGGTCCCGCGCTGCCCGGAACGCGTCGGGGCAGCGTGGGCACGGATGTTGTCGACCGAGTCGAGCTCCGGTGGTCGGCCGGGTCCGGTGCGAGGGCGAGGTGGCGCCCGCGCGGTGGTTGTTCGGTCGCGACGGGTTCCGGCGCTTCGATCAGGCCCGCTGTGGTCAGGTCGCGGACCGCGACGAGGCAGCCGTAGGTGGTGCGGCCCAGATCGCGGGCGATGTCGGCGATGCTGCGGCGGGTGTCGGCGGCGGCGAGAACCTCTGCCTGACTTCCGGTGAGTACCACCTGGTTCCGCTTGATCCGGCGGGCCGGGACCACCGGAACCAGGGTGACGAGGTCGGCGGTCCACGGGCCGTACTCGTTGTCGGTGCGGCGTTCGCATTCGTGAACAAGCGCGCGGGGCGCGATGTGGCAGACCGGCGCCAGCCAGTGTTCGGTGGTCGGACGGAATTCCGGCTCACCCGCGGAGGCCAGCAAAAAATAGGCGGCGTCGAACACCGACAGCAGCGCCAGGGTTTCCAGTTGTGGCTGGTCCAGCAGCGGACCCGGGTCGCCCGCACCGGCGCGACGCCAATCCTCCGCCGTTGCTACGCCCGCTTCGACGACCAATCTGTCGAGTCCGATGGTCCGCCCGCAGCCGACCGAGGCGATAGTGCCGCGCACCAAGTGGAATTCGCCGTCGCCTGCGCGCAATACTCCGGTCGAGCCTTCTTCGCCGAGCCGATGCAATTCATCGGCGAGCGCGACACTCATCGATCCCCGCCCGTCAATTCCTGCAGTGCCGACCTGAGCTGATAGCGGGCCATCCCGAGATTGCCGGTGTCGCCGTCGAAGACGACATGCATGAACAACCTGCCGTCGAAATCGCCGTCGACCAGGTGGAGGAGGTGAAATCCCCTGGTCCGGCACACCACGATCTCGGTGAGGTCGTCGTCGGAGCTCCCCAGGGCCGGACACGCGAGCGCGGCCCGCATCACATCGGTGGTCCCCGCCGCGTCCTCGTGCTCGTCGACGCCTCGGCGCTCGCCTGCACCGGCGACGGCCAACCCGCTCGCCCCGTCCACCAGCGTCACACTGCGCGCCCCGGGAATATCCATGATGCGTTTCAGACACCCATCAAGAGAATTCACCGAGCCCCCGAACCGTCATCGACTATTGATCGAGACGAGACGTTATACCCCTCCGCTATTCCTCGCATCTTGAACGCCGGAAAATTGCTGCCGCACAATATGTTTGCTGATGGTTGCTGGAAAACCGCTCGGTATCAATACTTTTGAGTAACTTCGGCGCCCATTCGCTGCGAGCAGCTATAACCGGTGATCACTCGCCTGTTCCACCCGCCAGCGATCATCGCGTAAACATCGATAATTGTGTCTTCGCAGACCTCGCCGAACCCGACGCACAGCGGTTCCCCACCGATGTGCTCGGAGTGTGCGATCAGCCGGCGGCGCGGCGGTACCAGGTTTCCGCTTCGCGGTGGGCGCCTTGGGATTCCAGCAGGGCGGCGAGGTTGGCCATGGCCCGCGGGTGGCCGAGATCGGCCGCGCGACGGAAGCAGCGGCGGGCCTCGGTGATGGCGCCGCGGTGGCGCAGCAGGATGCCGAGGTTGTTCACGGCGTCGATGTCGCCGTGGTCGGCGGCCTCGCCGAACCAGGCTTCGGCGTCGTCGAGGCGGTCCTGATCCTGGAGGAGTCGCGCGAGATTGAACATGGCGTCGACATGGCCCGCCATCGCGGCGTGGTGGTACCAGGTTTCGGCGTCCCGGCGGTCACCGCACTGGTAGAGCATGGTGGCCAGATTGAACATGGCGTTGGCATTGCCCGCGACAGCCGCACGGCGGTACCAGGACTCGGCCTCGTCGAGTTCACCGAACTGGTCGAGCAACACGGCCAGGTTGTTCATCGAGCGTGTGTGCCCCGCGGCGGCGGCGCGCCGGAACCAGTACTCGGCGGCTTCGAAATCGCTGTGGTCGTGGTAGAAGTGGGCGAGATTGTGCATGGCGGTACCGTCACCACGCTCTGCGGCGCGGCGAAGGTTCGCCAACGCTTCCGGCGGCAACGGCACAGCTCCCCCTCGGATCTCCCGTACACCTCGACACGGAAAGTCTATGTGCTGCAGGGAAGATCAGCCACGTCGTTCGCTCGCCTACCGAACCCCTTGCACCCCTTCCCCGTTCACCCCCCTACGCACATTCCCCGCAAACCCGCAGGTATCTGGCAAGGCGTCCGGATTCGGCGGGACACCTGCCTCGTGTGGGGGGAATGACAAAAAAAGACGCCCGCGGGCTCGAAAGCCTGCGGGCGCCTTACTGGTTGCGCGGCTAGCGCTGGGCGACAGCCGTCGGGGGGATCGGCGCAGGCAGCGCGGTCTCGCCCTCGAGGAACTTGTCGACGGCCGACGCGGCGGCGCGGCCCTCGGCAATGGCCCAGACGATCAGCGACTGGCCACGGCCCATGTCACCGGCCACGAAGACGCCGGGGATGTTGGTGGCCCAGCTCTTGTCGCGCTGGACATTGCCGCGACCGTCGTAGCCGACACCGAGATCGGTGAGCAGGCCCGGCTTCTGGGGACCGACGAAGCCCATGGCCAGCAGGACCAGGTCGGCTTCGAGGGTGAAGTCGGTGCCCTCGACCTTTTCGAAACGGCCGTTGACCATCTTGACCTCGTGCGCATCGAGACCGGTGACCTTGCCGTCCGCGCCGACGAAACGCTCGGTGTTCACCGAGAACAGACGTTCGCCGCCCTCTTCGTGCGCCGAGGCGACCCGGTACATCAGCGGGTAGGTCGGCCACGGGGTCGAGCCCGCGCGCTCCTCGGGAGGACGCGGCATGATCTCGAACTGGTGCACCGACTCGGCGCCGTGGCGGTGCGAGGTGCCCAGGCAGTCGGCGCCGGTGTCGCCACCGCCGATGATGATGACCTTCTTGCCCTTGGCGTGGATCGGCGGCAGACCGTCGGAGTCGGCGATGTCGTCACCGAGCTGCACCCGGTTGGACAGCGGCAGGAACTCCATCGCCTGGTGGATGCCGTCGAGCTCGCGGCCCGGGATCGGCAGATCGCGGGCGATGGTGGCGCCACCGGCCAGCACGATCGCGTCGAAACGCTCACGCAGCTGCTCGGCGGTGATGTCGACACCCACGTTGACGCCTGCCTTGAAGATGGTGCCTTCGGCTTCCATCTGGGCCAGACGACGGTCGATGACCGACTTCTCCATCTTGAATTCCGGGATGCCGTAGCGCATCAGGCCGCCGATGCGGTCGTCACGCTCGAACACGGTCACGGTGTGACCGGCGCGAGTGAGCTGCTGGGCGGCGGCCAGACCGGCCGGGCCCGAGCCGACGACAGCGATCTTCTTGCCGGTGAGACGGGTCGGGTACACCGGGGTGACCCAGCCCTCGTCGAAGGCGTTCTCGATGAGCTCGACCTCGACCTGCTTGATCGTGACCGGCTCCTGGTTGATGCCGAGCACGCAGGACGCCTCACACGGAGCCGGGCACAGGCGGCCGGTGAACTCCGGGAAGTTGTTGGTGGCGTGCAGGCGGTCGATGCCTTCGCGCCACGCGCCCTTGTAGACCAGGTCGTTCCACTCGGGAATCAGGTTCCCGAGCGGACAGCCGTTGTGACAGAAGGGGATACCGCAGTCCATGCAGCGGCTGGCCTGGGTCTTCAAGGTGTCCTGGGAGAACTTCTTCTCCTCGTAGACCTCTTTCCAGTCGAGCAGACGCAGCTCGACCGGACGACGGGCCGGGGTTTCCCTCGAGGTGTGCTTCAAAAATCCCTGTGGGTCAGCCACGAGCCGCCTCCATGATCGCGGTATCCACGTCCTTGCCGGCCTTCTCGGCTTCGGAAATGGCGAGTAGAACCTTCTTGTATTCGCGGGGCATGACCTTCACGAAGTGGTTCACCTGCTGGGACCAGTCGCTCAGGATGCGTTCGGCCACAGCCGATCCCGTTTCGTCGCGGTGGGTCGCGATGATGTCGCGCAGCCAGGTGAAGTCGTCACCGGAGAGCTGTTCGATCGCGTCGACCTGATCCGGGTTGACCCGGCCGGGCAGCTTGCCCTCGGGGTCGTAGAAGTAGGCGACGCCACCGGACATACCGGCACCGAGGTTGCGGCCGGTGTCACCGAGGATGACCACGCGGCCACCGGTCATGTACTCGAGCGCGTGGTCGCCCACACCCTCGACGACCGCGGTGGCACCGGAGTTACGCACGCCGAAGCGCTCGCCCGCGACACCGTTGATCAGGATGCGACCGCTGGTGGCGCCGAACATGATCACGTTGCCCGCGATGATGTTGTCTTCGGCGACAAAGGCTTCCGGAGCAGAAGCCGACGGGCGGACCACGATGCGGCCACCCGACAGACCCTTGCCGACGTAGTCGTTGGCGTCACCGAAGACCCGCAGCGTGATGCCGGCCGGGACGAACGCGCCGAAGCTGTTGCCCGCCGAACCGGTGAAGGTGATGTCGATGGTGTCGTCGGGCAGGCCCGCGCCACCGTAGAGCTTGGTCACCTCGTGGCCGAGCATGGTGCCAACCGTGCGGTTCACGTTGGTGATCTTGGTTTCGATCTTGACCGTCTGACCACGCTCGAGCGCGGGAGCGCTCTGCGCGATCAGCTCGTTGTCGAGAGCCTTGTCCAGACCGTGGTCCTGGGTACCGGTGCACCGGGTGTTCTGGTTCATGAACGCCGTCTCCGGCATGTCCAGGATCGGCGACAGGTCCAGCTTGGCGGCCTTGTAGTGCTGCTTGGCCTTGGCGGTGTCGAGCAGGTCGACCCGGCCGACGGCCTCGTCGAGGGTGCGGAAGCCCAGCTCGGCGAGCAGCTCACGCACCTCCTCGGCGATGAACATCATGAAGTTCTCGACGAATTCCGGCTTGCCGGTGAAGCGCTCGCGCAGCACCGGGTTCTGGGTAGCGATGCCGACCGGACAGGTGTCGAGGTGACACACGCGCATCATGACGCAACCCGAGACCACCAGGGGCGCGGTCGCGAAACCGAACTCCTCGGCGCCGAGCAGGGCGGCGATCATCACGTCGCGGCCGGTCTTCATCTGACCGTCGACCTGCACGACGATGCGGTCACGCAGGCCGTTGAGCAGCAGGGTCTGCTGGGTCTCGGCCAGGCCGAGCTCCCAGGGTCCACCCGCGTGCTTGAGCGAGGTCAGCGGCGACGCGCCGGTGCCGCCGTCGTGGCCCGAGATGAGCACGACGTCGGCGTGTGCCTTGGACACACCGGTGGCGACGGTGCCGACACCCGGCTCCGCGACAAGTTTCACGTGAATCCGAGCCTGCGGGTTCGCGTTCTTCAGATCGTGGATCAGCTGCGCCAGATCCTCGATCGAGTAGATGTCGTGGTGCGGCGGCGGCGAGATCAGGCCGACGCCCGGCGTGGAGTGACGCACCTCGGCGACCCACGGGTACACCTTGTGCGCGGGCAGCTGGCCGCCCTCGCCCGGCTTGGCGCCCTGGGCCATCTTGATCTGGATGTCGGTGGCGTTGGTCAGGTAGTGCGCGGTGACACCGAAGCGACCCGACGCGACCTGCTTGATCGCCGAACGACGCCAGTCACCGTTCTCCTCGACCTCGAAGCGAGCGGGGCTCTCGCCGCCCTCACCGGAGTTCGAGCGAGCGCCGATGCGGTTCATCGCGATGGCGAGGGACTCGTGCGCCTCGGCGGAGATGGAGCCGTAGCTCATCGCACCGGTCGAGAAACGCTTCACGATCTCGCTCGCGGGCTCGACCTCGTCGATGGAGATCGACGCGCGCTGGTTCGACTTGAACTTGAACAGGCCACGCAGCGCCGCCAAGCGCTCGGACTGATCGTCGACCAGCTTGGTGTACTCCTTGAAGATCGAGTACTGGCCGGTGCGGGTCGCGTGCTGGAGCTTGAACACCGTGTCCGGGTTGAACAGGTGGTACTCGCCCTCACGACGCCACTGGTACTCGCCACCGACCTCGAGCTCGCGATGCGCGCGCTCGTTGCGGTTCTCCAGGAACGCGACGCGGTGGCGGATGGCCACCTCTTCGGCGATCTCGTCGAGACCGATGCCGCCCAGCGCGGAGCGCAGGCCGGTGAAGTACTCGTCGACCAGGTCCTGAGCCAGGCCGATGACCTGGTACAGCTGGGCGCCGTTGTAGGAGGCCAGGGTGGAGATGCCCATCTTCGACATCACCTTGAGCACGCCGTTGCTGGCCGCGGTGCAGTAGTTCGCGACGGCCTTGCGGAAGTCGGCGCCCAGATCGCCGGTGCTGCCCGGAATCTGCAGCGAGCCGCGCTCGAGCATGTCCTCGATGGTCTCGAAGGCCATGTACGGGTTGATCGCGGCGGCGCCGAAACCGATCAGCAGGGCCATGTGGTGCACCTCGCGGGCGTCACCGGCCTCCACGACCAGGCCGACCATGGTGCGGGTCCGCTCGCGCACCAGGTGGTGGTGCACCGACGAGGTGAGCAGCAGCGACGGGATCGGCGCCAGCTTCTCGTTGGACTCACGGTCGGACAGCACGATGATGCGCGCGCCGCCGTCGATGGCGGCCGAGACCTGGGTGTTGATGGCCGCGAGCGCCTTGCGCAGACCCTCGCCGCCCTCGGCGACCGGGTACAGACCGCGCACGACCACCGAGCGCAGGCCCGGCTGGCTGCCGTCGTCGTTGATGTGGACGAGCTTGGCCAGCTCGTCGTTGTCGAGAATGGGCTGTTCGAGCGCGATCATGCGACAGGAGTCGGGACCCGGATGCAGCAGATCGGCCTCGGGGCCGAGGTTGCGCTTGAGGCTGGTGACGACCTTCTCGCGGATGGCGTCCAGCGGCGGGTTGGTGACCTGCGCGAACAGCTGCGAGAAGTAGTCGAACAGCAGACGCGAACGGTTCGACAGCACCGCGATCGGCGTATCGGTACCCATCGAGCCCAGTGCCTCGCCGCCGGTCTTGGCCATCGGCGTGATCAGCAGGTTCAGGTCCTCGGTGGTGTAGCCGAAGATCTGCTGACGGATCAGCACGCGGTCGTGCGACATGTGCACGTGCGGGCGGTCGGGCAGGTCGGCCAGGCGGCTGACGCCCTCGTCGAGCCACTGCTGGTACGGCTGCGCCGCGGCCAGTTCCGACTTGACCTCCTCGTCGGTGACGATGCGGCCCTGTTCGGTGTCGACCAGGAACATCTTGCCCGGCTGCAGGCGGATCTTCTGGACCACGGTGGCGGGGTCGATGTCGAGCACGCCGACCTCGGAGGCGAGCACGACGAGGCCGTCCTCGGTGACCCAGATGCGACCCGGGCGCAGACCGTTGCGGTCGAGCACGGCGCCGATCTTGGTGCCGTCGGAGAAGCACACCGCTGCCGGGCCGTCCCACGGCTCCATCAGCATCGAGTGGTACTCGTAGAACGCGCGCCGGTCGGGGTCGAGGTTCTCGTTACGCTCCCACGCCTCGGGAATCATCATCATGATGGCGTGGTGCAGTTCGCGACCGCCCAGGTGCAGCAGTTCGAGCACCTCGTCGAAACGCGCGGTGTCGGAGGCGCCGGGGGTGCAGACGGGGAAGATCTTCTGCAGCCGGTCCTTGCCCGCCTCGTCCTTGCCGAACACGTCGCTGCGCAGCAGCGCCTCACGGGCGCGCATCCAGTTCTCGTTACCGGTGACGGTGTTGATCTCACCGTTGTGGGCGACCCGGCGGAACGGGTGCGCCAGCGGCCACGAGGGGAAGGTGTTGGTGGAGAAGCGCGAGTGCACGATGCCGATGGCCGACTCGACGCGCTCGTCCTGCAGGTCCAGGTAGAACGCACGCAGCTGGGGCGTGGTGAACATGCCCTTGTAGATGAAGGTCTGGCCGGACAGGCTCGGGAAGTACACCGATTCCTTGCCGACGGTGCCCTCGCCGGGGCCAGCCTTGCCGAGCTCGTGCTCGATCCGCTTGCGGATCACGTAGGCGCGACGCTCCAGGTCCATGTCCGAGAGCTGCTCGGCGGAGTTCTTCGGCGAGCCGATGAAGATCTGCCGGAAGGTGGGCATGGCATCGCGGGCCAGCGCGCCGAGCGAGGTCTCGTCGATCGGCACCTCGCGCCAGCCGAGCACGGCCAGGCCCTCTTCGGTGACGATCTTCTCGACGCCGTAGGCGGCCCGCGCGGCTTCGCGGCGGGCCTGCGGCAGGAAGGCGATACCGGAGGCGTAGGAGCCTTCCGGGGGCAACTCGAAAGCGGCGCCTTCTTCGGCGAGGATCGCACGGAAGAACTTGTCCGGGAGCTGCAGCAGGACGCCCGCGCCGTCGCCGGAGTTCGGCTCGGCACCCGCAGCACCGCGGTGCTCCAGGTTCAGGAGGGCCGTGATGGCCTTGTCGACGATGTCTCGACTGCGTCGTCCATGCATGTCGGCAACGAACGCGACGCCGCAGGCGTCGTGTTCGAATGCCGGATCGTAGAGCCCGGTGACTCCGGGTGACCTGTGGCCAGGAAGTTGCGTCATGCCTCTGCCTTCAAGAAAGTCGGCTGTCGATGTCGGCCACCCAGCAAGCTGAGCGTGGGCCCTTCGTCGTTTCGCCTCCGTCAAGACTGCGTCCGTACGATCCGAAACCAGCGACGGTGGTGGTTTGCGGCGTTGACGTAGTTGGGGTGCTCAGAGGTAACGGGATGCTTACTTCTCCCTTACCTCTGCGCGGGGTTTCACCCGCTACTCTTGGCCCGGTTTCACCGGACCTCGAACAGGTGGTTGTGCCGAACTGGGTGCGTTCGGCGTAAGAGCAAACGATAAGTCAGACCGCAGACCCAACCAACTAAGGTTGTGCTAAGTAACCCGTCTAGCTGGGGTTTGTAACGGCTGCTTGCATCGTCGCGCGCGTCGTCCAGTGTAAAGCAGACCGGGGACCGGATCGATCCCGGACAACCCCCGCCTACCTGCGTGAACACAGTCGACGAGCAGACTCGGCTCCACCGTCGGCCGGGGGCCGAAAGCTGAACTCACCTGCACCGCAGCAGATTTCCCTGCAGATGCCCTGGTCAAACCTCCCACCTCCGCTAACCAGGGGTGGGGACTGTGAGATATTCCCGACACGGGCCCCCACAAGCGCTCCAGTCAGCCGACCGTACGGTCTGTATTGCGAAATGTGCGCCACAGCACACTGCTGGCAAATTTCTGGCAGTGTCGTTCGACACAAATCGGGCACAGACGGCGGTGCGGCCCGGCTCGCCGCGCGCGACACGCCGAGGTCGGCACAGAAATGTTTCGGTCAGCGCGATGAGTGGACCCATCCACTGTGAGGCTGACCACAAGCAGTACCTCGGCACTCGGTGTGTCGGTGTCCGGCCTGTCACGCTGACACAACGAATCCATGCCAGTTTCGCCTTATCTATCAGTTTCGCCATGCCCAGTGGAGCGCACGACCCGGGGAGAACTCATGACCGGCTTACTCACCTGGCTCGGCGGAGGCCTCGCCTCGCCACGGCGCCGGGACCACGAATCGGGCGCCGACCTGGCTTTCAGCCATGAACAGGGCCGTTATCTCGTCACCGGTGCCGCCGTGACGTTGTTCGCCGTGATCGCCGGTCTCGTCGCGATGTCCGCACTGCTCGCCGCCGACGCTGCCGTGCTCGTCGCGGTGCTGTTCGCGCTGGTCATCGCCGTCGCCGCGGGAGCGCTCGGCCGGGCGCAGGCGACTACGCGGCCCGGTGCGGACGACGATCGGTTCGGTATCGCGGCCCGGATCGGGGTCGGGGTGCTGGCCGGGGTCTTCGTGGCCGAACTCGCCGCCACCGTGCTGCTCGGCGGGACCGTCGACCGGGAACTGGATGTGCGCGCCCAGGCGAGTGCCGAGAACGCGCCTGCCGTGGTCGCCGCCCGCACCTCGTTCGACCTCGCCACCGCCGACCGGGCCGCGCTCGATCTGAGTATCGCCAAGTCGCAGGCCGACATCGACCGCGCGCTGGTGATCGCCCGCTGCGAGTACAACCCCACCGCGGAATGCCCGCGGACCAGAATCACCGGGGTACCGGGTCGCGGTCCGGAAACGCAGACCGCCAACGAGATGCTCGACGACGCCCGCAAACAGCTCGCCACGGCGCAGGGCCGCATCGAGGGCCTCGACCAGCGGGTTCGCACCGAGTCCGCCGCGCTCGCCACCGCGCGGACCAGCGCGTTCGCCGACGGCGACCGTGGCTTGGGCGCCCGCTGGCTGGCCATGAACAGCTACACCGCGTCACACGCGGGCGCCGCCGCGCTGCGCCTGCTCATCCTGCTCGCGGGCATCGTCGTGGCCCTGCTGCCGCTGCTGCTGCGCTGGTGGCGCGGGGAAACCTCGCTCGACCGCCGGGTCGACGCCGCGGAGGTGGCCGATCGGGCCCAGCGCGAGGCCGACGCCGCCATCGCGGTGAAACGCGCCGAAGTGCGCACCGAGACGGCCGCCTTGCGCGCCGAACACGAGCTCACCGCCGCGCAACTGGCCATCGAAGCCGATACCGTGATCGATCGAGAACGTCAGCGCACCAGGATCATCGCCGCGATCGGCGGTTTCGAGCTCGGGTTCACCGAGCCGCATCGAAAGGACGACTCCGTGTCTCTGGAGCCGAACGTCACATCGCAGCTGCCCGCGGGGTACGTCCAGCACGCGCTGCCCGCCGGCACCGCCGGGGCTCTCGTCCCCGCCCACCAGACGCCCACCCAGCAGCCGCCCGCGCAAGCACCGGCCGGCGGTGGCGGTTTGGAGTTGCCGATCATCGGGACGGTGCCGTTCACCGACACCGCCGCCCGCTGGATCCGTCCGCTGGTACCGGCTTTCGTGGCCAATGCCTTCGACTCGGCCACCCACCCGATGCGGACCGCGCGGCAGGCGTTCGAAGAGGTCGAAGAAGTGACGTTCACGCTGCGCCGCACGCGCAAGGTCACCGTCGACACGCAGGATTCCGCGCAGCAACAGCAGGTCCCCGCCGGATATCAGTTGCAGGGTCAGCCCGCGCAGGGTTTCCTGCCGCCCGGCGCCTACCCGCAGCAGCAGTACCAGCAGCCGTACCAGCCGTACGCCCAGCAGATCGCCTCGAACGTGGTCGACGCGCCGTCGAGCCGCTTCCACCCGGACCCGCGTCAGTACCCCTCGGCGCCGAACTACACCGCGCTGCCCGCCGGTCAGGGCAACGGCCTGCCCGAGGCGGACAGCCACGGCGAGCTCGCCGGCGGAAACGCCAACGAGCTGCCCGGCAACCGGCGTCAGCTGCCGCCCGCCCGCTGATCGCACGGGGTGGCCGACAATCTCGGCCACCCCGGCTCAGCCGCGCGTGGTCTTCGTCCGCACCGCGCTGTAGGCCGCGAACAACAGCACCGCGACGATGCCGAGCACCGTCAGATGGATGCCGCTGACGAACGCCTGGTTCGCCGACGACAGGAACTCCGCCGCCACCGCGGCGGGCAGCTCACCGGCCACCTCGACGGCACCGCTGAGCGAACCCGACGCGGCCGCCACGGCGTCATCCGGCAGCAAGGACACGTCCAGACCACGCCGGAAGATCGCCATCACGGTGCTGCCGAGCAGGGCGACACCCAGGGCAAGACCCGTTTCGTAGGCGGTCTCCGAGATCGCCGCGGCCGCACCGGCGCGTTCCTCCGGCGCCGATCCGACGACCAGGTCGGCGGCCACGGTCATGGCCACACCGGCACCGAGACCGATGCCGACGAACCCGAGCACGAACGCTTCGGCGCCGCTCACCGCGTCGACCGCGAGGAAGGCCGCCGCGCCGATCGCGGTGACGACCAGCGCACCGGCCAGCACCAGCGCCGCGCGCCAGCGCCGCACGAGCCAGGCCGCCGCCAGCGAACCGAACACGCTCGCCGCGAGCCCCGGCAGCATCAGCAGACCCGCCTCCAAGGGCGTGCGGCCGAGCACCAGCTGCAGATACTGCGATCCGAAGAACAGCACGCCCGCCAGCGCGAACACCGCGAGCAGGTTGGTGAACACCGCCACCCGGAACCGCGGCAGTTCGAACAGCCGCAGGTCGAGCATCGGATCGGTCAGGCGACGCTGCCTGCGCACGAACAGCACGGCCGAGACCACACCGACCAGGCCGACCAGCAGCGCGCTCACCGCCGGACCGTGCGCGGCGGTTTCCTTCACCGCGTAGACCACCGGCACCAGCGCCAGCATCGACAGCAGCGCGCTCAGCGCGTCGAACCGGCCCGGGTTCGGATCACGTGACTCGGGGATGAGCAGCGGGGCGAGGGCGAGCAGCACCAGCATCACCGGCAGGTTCACCAGGAACACCGAGCCCCACCAGAAGTGCTCGAGCAGCCAGCCGCCGACCAGCGGACCGGCCGCGGCGCCACCACCGGCCATCGCGCTCCACACACCGATCGCGACGGTGCGCTGACGCGGGTCCTGGAACATCGATCGGATCAGGCCGAGCGTGGCGGGCATCAGCGTGGCGCCCGCGACGCCCTGTAGGACGCGCGCGGCGATCAGCATCTCCGGCGACACCGCCCACGCGGCCAGCGCCGAGGCGATGCCGAAGCCGACCGCACCGATCAGCAGGAGCTTGCGCCTGCCGATCCGGTCGCCGAGATTGCCCATCACCACCAGCAGACCGGCGAGCACGAAGGAGTACACGTCGATGATCCAGAGCAGCTGTGGCGTGCTCGGGGCGAGGTCGGCGCTGATCGCGGGCACGGCCAGGTCCAGCACGGTCGCGTCCACGGCGAGCAGCAGCAGGGCCAGGGCGAGTACGCCGAGGCCCGCCCACTCACGCGGGGTGGCGCGCGTCGGGGTGAGTGCTGTGGGGGTGTTCATCGGTCTCTCGTCTTTCGGGTTGGTAAACCGTCCAGACGGTACAGTAACAAGAAAACCGTCCAGACGGTACAGTGATTGCCGTGAGCTCTGACACCCGCGATCGCATCCTCGACGCCCTGGAGACCCTGCTGCTCGAACGCGGCGCGGCACAGATGACCCTCGACAACGTCGCCGCCGCGGCGGGCGTGTCGAAGGGCGGGCTCCTCTACCACTTCAAGAGCAAGGACGCCCTGCTCGTCGGCCTGGTCCAGCGGCTCGGCGAGCGTGCCCGCACCCAACTCGACGACGCCAGATCGAGCGGGAGCTCCATCGCCGAGTGGTACCTGCAGACGCCCGACCCCACCGCGCAGGACGACGCTGTAGAACTCGCCCTGTACCGCTCACTGCTGGCGACCATGCGCACGATCGACGCGTCGGCGAGCAGCGAACCCGACGAGGTGCACCGCGCGCTCGACGCGGTGATGGCGGCCTGGTCGGACAACCTCGAGACCGAGGTGGACGACCCCGTCCGCGCCGACACCATCCGACTGGTGGGCGATGGGGTCTACCTGCGCGCCCTGCTCGGTCTGCCGCAGATCGAACCCGCGCGCTACCGGGCCGTCGTCGACAACCTGCTCCAGGGTTGAGTGCACATTTGTACACCGAACGAAGCCGCGGACAACAGGGCGGTCGACAGACCGGTGGGCGGTCACAAAACTGGGTGCGACCAGTTGGTATAGCCGCCTGACTGATGCAGTGACCTGCGCAACTCTGTGGCCGACACCGGGTTCACCGGTTTACAGTTCAGAAGTGATCAACCGCGATGGACCGGCGGGCGCGGCACGATCAGCGCCATGGGGCTCGCCGCTGCTCGGGCCAGTCGACGAGGCATCGAAGATCCGTCGAGTTCGGGTGCAGTTACTACTCACCGTCCCGCTGCTCATCGCCAATCTGATCGGCATCGCCATGGTGGTGGTGCTCGCGGGCTTCGTGCTGCCCGGTCCCACCGTGTTCACTCGGCAACTCCTGCTGGTCAACAGCGTGTTCACACCGCTGTGCGCTGCGCTCGCGCTGGCGGGCGGCACCGTGTGGGGCACCGTGGCCGGGGTGCGCTCGATGGGCTGGGCCACCGATCCCGAGCACGTGCCGACGCCGGCCGAACAGCAGGTCACCGTGTCGGCGCCGCGCTGGATGGTGCTGCAGCAGGCCATCCTGTGGACGCTGACGTTGACCGTGCTCACCATCGTCTACGGGGTGCTCGAACCGGCGCTGATCCCCAAGGTCATCCTCTCCACCGGCGCCGCCGCGATCGTCGTGTGCGCCAACAGCTACCTGATCATCGAATTCGCGCTGCGCCCGGTGACCGCGCGCGTGCTGGCCGCCGACCCGCACCGCCGCCGTGGCATCGGCGTGTTCGGCCGGACCATGCTGTCGTGGTTCGTCGGGGTCGGCGTACCGGTGGCGCTCACGATGACGGTGGCGGTGTGGGCGCTGGCCGATCCCGCGGTGAGCAAGGCCAGGCTGGCGGTGTGCATGCTCAGCCTCGGCGGCTCCGCGCTGGTGTTCGGGTTGATCCTGATGGCCCAGGTCGTCGCGGCGACAGTGGCCCCGATCAAGGGGGTGCGCCAGGCGCTGCGGCGCGTGGAGAACGGCGACCTCGACGCCGAGATCGCCCTCTACGACGGCACCGAACTGGGCGAACTGCAGAGCGGCTTCAACACGATGGTGCACGGGCTGCGCGAGCGGGCGATGATCGAGGACCTGTTCGGCAAGCATGTCGGCCACGATGTCGCGATGGCGGCGATCGCCTCCCAGCCGGTGCTCGGCGGCACCGAAACCGAGGCAGCGGCCCTGTTCATCGACATCATCGGCTCCACCACGATGGCGGCCACCCTGCCCGCACCCGAGATCGTCGGCATTCTCAACCGGTTCTTCGACATCGTCGTCGACGAGGTGGAACGGCACGGCGGGCTGCTCAACAAGTTCGAGGGCGACGCGGCGCTGGCGGTGTTCGGTACCCCCGCTCCGCTCGACGACCTGGCTGGATCGGCGCTGTCGTGCGGTCGGGCGATCCAGCGCCGATTGCGCGACGCCTCCGATCTCGACGCGGGTATCGGCGTCGCGGCGGGGCGGGTGGTCGCGGGCAACGTCGGTACGCACAATCGGTACGAGTTCACGGTGATCGGTGACGCTGTGAACGAGGCGGCTCGGCTGTGCGAGCTGTCCAAGCAGCACGACGAACGTTTGCTCACGTCGGCGACCACGCTTGCCGCTGCGGCCGACTCAGAATCCGCGCAGTGGATTCTCGGTGAGACGGTCACGCTGCGTGGGCGTTTGAAGCCCACGCAGGTTGCGCTGCCGAGGGTATCGGCGTCGGTTGATGAGCGGTCAGCTGTCGGGCGCGGGTCCGCCGATGTTCGGTAGGAATTGTCAACCGTAAAACCGGGCCAGGGGCGGGTGTACCTCGCTGTGTTTGCCGGAGCGCTGACGCGCTCGAGTCGGGGCGGGCCCCTCTCGGTAAAGACATACCGGGCGGGGCGGACGGGATTGACTAGACTCGGCCCGTGCGTCCCGCCGATACGGTTGGCGTCGTGAGGGCGGGAGTCGATCCGGCACCGGTGCCTGCGCCGGGGCCGCCAACACCGCCGACGGTGCCGATCCGCCCCTTGCGTTTCCGCGAATTGCTCGATGAGCCGTTCGCCCTGATCCAGGCCCATATCCGGACCTTCGCGGTGCTCGGCGGCAGTGCGCTCGTGATCGGTGTGCTCGTCGCGCTCGGGGTGACCGGTCTGGTTTCCCACCTCACCGACGGCTCCGACGCGGGCACCGCGTGGGCGGCGATCCTGGCGACCGCGGCCTGCGTGTGGGTGGTTCGCCTGGTCCTGCGCGGCGCGACCGTCGCGATCGCGCTCGCCGACTTCCACGGGGTGCGCTACGGCGTGCTCGACGGGTTGCGGGCCGCGGGCAGGCAGGCGACGCCGCTGGTGCTCGCGCAGATCATGTTCACGCTCACCGGGATCGGGGTGCTGCTGCTCGGCAGCATTCTGGTGATCACCTATCCGCTCGCGCTGATCTGGCTTTCGTATGTCCGGGCGCGGCGGTTCGTCACCGAACCGGCGATCGTGGCCGAGCACGCGGGTTTCGGTGTGGGCGTTGCCCGTTCGAAGGAGCTCGTGCAGGGTGCCGACTGGTCGACCGCGGGTCTGTGGCTCACCCAGCGGTGCATCTTCGCGGTCCTCGCGGTGCCCGCGTTCGGAATTCCGTTCTTCCTCTCCGACTTCTCCGGCACTCATCGCTGGGCTTTCATCACCCTGCTCGTCGGCGGGTTTCTGCTGGTGGTGACCGTGAGCGAGATCGTCGAGGCGACCAGCCGCGTGCTGTGCTACATCAGCCGGCGGTGTGTGCGCGAAGGCATGGACATTCGAATTCCCGGTGATCGCCGGTGACCGAGTTCCCTGACGGCGTCCCACCGCAGCCCCGTCTCGGCGCCGCCGCCGAACATCGCGCCGCCGCCGAGAACGCCGCGGGCCGCCGCGATTACGACCGCGCACTGCGCGAACGCTTCCGCGCCGTCCTGCGCGGACTCGAACAGGACGGCAGCTTGCCGGTGCGCCGCTCGCGCACCGCGCAGGAGACCGCCGACGACGCGACCACGGCATTGCCGCTGGAGCAGTCCACCGAATTGCATCCGGCGGCAAGGAGTTTCGACGAGGTCGTCTACGGCGGACGTAGCGCCACCGAGGACGAGTACCGCCGGCTCGAATACGCCGACCGGTACTCCCAGTCCGCACCACCTCCCGTTCTCGATCCGCTCGAGGTCGAGGTGGTCGAGCGAGAACCCAAGCAGCGCAGGAAGCTTCCACCCCTGCCCCCGATCCTGCGCAGCCCCCGCTTCTGGGCGGTGCTCGCGGCGGGACTCGCCATCGCCCTGCTGGTCTACGCCACCATGCAGTCGTGCGGCGCCCCCAACGCACCCCACCCGCCCGATCTGCCCAACCCACCCGACCCGCCCGAGCCACCTCCTGATGACAACGACCTCGATTTCGGCAGCGGCAAGGACTCGATCTTCACCCGCCTGCCCGGCTGGCTGGCGTTCGGCGGCTTGCAGTTCCTGCTCGCCTTCGTGGCGCTGATCTGGTGGCGGGCCCGCAGGCGTGGCGCGCTGGTCGGCGAGCCGCGCCCGGTCGAGGTCCCCGCGAACGAGCTGCTCGCGGGACAGGCGGGCCTGTATCGCCGCTCCGGCGACGTGGCCCATGTGGCCCATGTCCTGCGCGCGGCGACGCTGCGCCGGATCACACCGCGGCTGGGCGGCGAACTCACCGGCGATCAACTCGTCGAAGCCGTGTCCAGCCGTCTCGGCGTACCCGGTCGGCAGATCGGCACTGTCCTGTTCGGCGAGGTGCCGGACGAGACAACCCTCCATTACATTGCCGCACACCTCGAATGGATCGAGACGGAGCTCGGATGACAAATATTTCCAAGGACGCTGTGCTGCTCGAGACGCCGAGCGCGCAGGAGGCCGCGGCGGCACTGGCCGCACTGCGCACCGAGATCGGCAAGGCAGTGGTCGGCAACGACCAGGCCGTGCTGTACCTCGTGCTCGCCCTGCTGTGCCGCGGTCATGTGCTGCTCGAAGGTGTTCCCGGCGTGGCGAAGACGCTGCTGGTGCGCGCCCTTGCCACCTCGCTGGCGCTCGAGCACGCACGCGTGCAGTTCACCCCGGACCTGATGCCGGGCGATGTCACCGGATCCCAGATCTACGACCCGCATTCGGCCGAGTTCACCTTCCGCAAGGGTCCGGTCTTCACCAACCTGCTGCTGGCCGACGAGATCAACCGCACCCCACCGAAAACCCAGTCCTCGCTGCTGGAATCGATGGAGGAGCGCCAGGTTTCGGTGGACGGTCAGCCGCGTCCGCTGCCCGATCCGTTCGTGGTGGTCGCCACCCAGAACCCGATCGAGCAGGAGGGCACCTATCCCCTGCCCGAGGCGCAACTCGACCGGTTCCTGTTCAAGGTCGACATCCGGCTGCCCGACCGCGACGACGAGTTCCGCATCCTGCAACGCCACGCGAGCGGCTTCGATCCGCGCGACCTCGGCGCCGCCGGACTGCGCCCGGTCGCCGGACCCGAACACATCGCGGCCGCGCGCGCCGCGGTGGGCCAGGTGACCGTGAGCCCGGAGGTGCTGGCCTACATCGTCGATCTGTGCCGTGCCACCCGCTCCTCCCCCGCCGTCGCGCACGGCGCGTCCACCCGTGGCGCGACCGCGCTGCTGGCCGCCGCCCGCGCCTTCGCCTGGCTCAACGGCCGCGCGTACGTGACGCCCGACGACGTGAAAACCGTGGCGATGGCGGTACTTCGGCATCGCTTGCAGTTGCGGCCGGAGGCCGAGCTGGACGGGGTGAGCACCGAGGGCGTGCTCTCGTCGTTGCTGGTCTCGGTGCCGGTTCCGGTCTAGCGACGTGGTGGTCACAGGCCGGTTCGCGCTGCTCGCCACGGTCGCGGCGGCGGTGGTGATGTTCGTGGTGCCCACGTGGGCCGGCGTGCTCGGCGCCTGCGCGGTGCTGGTGGCGCTGCTGCTGACCGATATCGCGCTCACCGCGCGCGCGGATGCGCTGTCGCTGACCCGTGATCCGCTGACGGTGGTGCGGCTGGGACGCGGCACCGAGGTGGAGCTGGCGGTCACCAATACCGGCACGGCCACGGTGCGGGGCCTGCTGTGGGACGCCTGGCCCGACAGCGCGCGTGCCGACATCCGCGAACACCAGCTGGATCTGGCCCCGCACACCCGAATCCGGCTGCGCACCAGCCTGACTCCCACCTATCGCGGTGATCGGGTCGCAGGCCCGGTGACGGTGCGGCTGCTCGGTCCGCTGGGTCTGGCCGGACGGCAGAGCCGGATCGACGTGCCTGCCAGGGTGCGCGCGCTGCCCGCGTTTCGCAGTGAGCGGCTGCTGCGTTCGAAGGTGAAGCGGCTGCATCATCTCGAGGGGCGCAATGTCGCCAATACGCGCGGGCAGGGCACCGAGTTCGATTCGTTCCGCGAGTACGTGGCGGGCGACGACGTGCGCAGCATCGACTGGCGGGCCACTGCGCGCGCGAACGACGTGCTGGTGCGGACGTGGCGGCCGGAACGCAACCGGCACATGCTGATGGTCCTCGATACCGGACGGGCCGGCGCGGGCCGGGTCGGTGAGGGAACACGGCTCGACAGCGCGATCGAAGCGGCGCTGCTACTCGGTGGTCTGGCCGCCGCCGCGGGCGACACGGTCGACCTGCTGGCCTACGACCGCCGAGTCCGCGCGGAAGTGAGTGGCGTAGGCGGTAATCAGCTGCCTTTGAAACTTATGCACACCCTCGCCGGGGTTACTCCACAGCTGGTGGACACCGACACCGACGGGCTGGTACGCGCCGTGATCTCGCGGGTTCGACGGCGGGCATTGATCGTATGGTTCACCAGTCTCGACGGGCCGACCGTCACCGAGCACCTGTTGCCCGCGCTGCCGACGCTGACACGGCGTCATCGGGTGCTGATCGTCTCTGTGATCGATCCCGACATCGCGGCGGCGGCGAGTGACCGTTCGCAGGTCTACACGGCGGCCGCGGCCGAGACTGTGCTGGCCGAGCGTGCGCTCGTGCAGGAATCGCTGCGGCGGCGCGGGGTGGCCGTGGTGGCCGCGGCACCCGATCGACTGCCCGAGGCGCTGGCCGACGAATACCTCGAGCTCAAGCAGTCCGGCTCGCTGTGATCGGTGGCATCGCGAATTGTGCACAACCGCACGTGGTTGTGGATAACCGCAGTTTCCACCGGTACTCACAGTTCATCCACCGACTCACCAACAGATTCATCCACAGGTGGGTTTGTGCACAGGTGGGTTCCCGCGCAACCTGATTCGTGCACAGGCGATTCATCCACAGGCTGTGGAGCTAGACCCGTGAAAGCTGCTGTCGCCGAGCGAGAATCGCGCCGAGCACGTGATAGGGCGGGTAGCCGACGGGCACCGGGCAGCGCAGTGCGGCGCACATGGCCTCGACGAGCTGGGTGCCCAGATAGTGCTGTGTGGGCGGCGTCAGCGTGGGCAGCCTGGTCAGATACCGCCGTGCTGCCGCGGCCAGTTCGTCGGAGATCCCGCTCGGATCCAGCTGCGCCGACCAGCCTGTCAACCAGGGCGGGGCGACCGCCAGCGACGGTGCCGGCATGGTCTGGCGGGTGTGCACAACTACCGTCCCGGCGAGCACGTCACCCACTCGTCTGCCCTCGCGCGAACACAGCGACGTGACAACCGCGACCGCGCCGAACGCACCGAGCATCCAGAAATCCACAATCGCGCCCGCGAGGCCGCGGGTGAGCGCGTGCCGGAAGTCGATCGGCCCGGCGTCGGCGCGCACAACACGCAGGCCGAAGGCCAGCTTGCCCAGTGATCGGCCGCGCGAGACGGTTTCGCTGACCACCGGATAGGCGATCAGCACGGCCACCAGCGTGACGACCGCCGTCACCGAGAACCAGGCCGAGTCGGCATCGGTGGCCAACAGCACGAGCATCAGGACATATTCCAGCGTCGCGGCGAGGGCCAACTGGAGCATCAGGTCGAGCAGAAAAGCGCCCGCACGGCTGGGAATGCGCGCGATGGGGAGATCGAGCGCCACCGCTTCGCCGGTGGTGAATTCAGCCATGTGGCTAGCATTCCCGATATGGACACCGATGCCTACAGCTGGGCACGTCAACGGTCGTGGTATCGGCTCGATCAGCTGGTCCGCCAGCGCAAGCTGTCCGGCGCGGAGGCCGACGAGCTGGTCCGGTTGTACCGGTCCACGTCGCAGCAGCTGGCGAGATTGCAGGGGCACCACCCGGATCCGGAGCTCGTCGGCCGGCTGAGCGCGCTGCTGGCGCGGGCCCGTGGGCGGGTGCTGGCGGCGCGGTCGCAGCCGTGGCGCGAAGTCGGCCGGTTCTTCACCCGGCACTTTCCCGCGGCTGTGTACAGAGCTTGGCCGTGGTGGTTGGGGACAACTGCGATCTTCCTCGGCGTCGCGGGCGTGATCGGCGTGCTTGTGGATCGTTCGGCGGCGGCCCGCGATGCGCTGGGGATACCGGAGGGCGACCTGTCGGATGTCACCGGACCTGGGGGTTCGTTCGAGTCGTACTACTCCGCCCACCCCAACGAGGCCTTCGCCGCGAAGGTGTGGACACACAATTCGCTGGTATCGGCGATCGCGTTGTTCACCGGTGTCCTGATCCTCCCGGCTGTGTACGCACTGTTCATGAATGCGCTGAATCTGGGGATAACCGGTGGATTGATGGCCGAGGCGGGGCGACTGGATTCGTTCTTCGGCTTCATCCTGCCGCACGGCACGCTGGAGCTCACCGCGCTGTTCGTCGCGGGCGGGGTGGGGTTGAAGCTCGGGTGGACGCTGGTCGACCCGGGTCGGCGCAGCAGGGCGGCGGCGATGGCCAGGCAGGGGCGTGCGACCGCGACCGTGGCCCTCGGGCTGGTGTGCGTGCTGCTGGTATGCGGCCTGCTCGAGGGTTTCGTGACGCCGAGTCCGCTGCCTGCGCCCGTACGGATCGCACTGGGGTTCGCGGCCGAGGCGCTGTTCCTCTACTACGTGTTCGGGATCGGCAGGCGGGTGGCCGAGGAACAGGATGCCGCGGCGGCGGTGCCGGTCGCGGCGGCGGATCCGGCCGATCGGTGGCTGATGACGCCGGCGAAGGCCGTTGACCGGGCGTGAGTTCGCAACTGTGCGTGCATTTGTGAGGCCGACAACTCCGAGCACACCGCGTCGGGACAGCACCGGACAATCGGCAGCTACAGAAGGTTAAGAGACGGTGACGAACTCCCCCATTTGAGTTCCGCTGGCCGCAGTGAGTCGGGCTCGAACTGCGGCCAGCGTTACCGTCAACTGTACACAATCGTTATGCCCACGCAACCCCCAACGCGCAGGTCCGGGGTAGGAATTGTGAACCTGCAAAGCCCTGTGGACGCACCGATTTTCACACCTCTAGCAAACTTCTGGCGCGCCCCTCACCGAGCAGTCGGCGGCACCGAGAATTCACCCCGAGCAAACCTTCGATAACGAATCACGCACCCTCGACGGGTCCCGCTCGCGAATGTCGGGCAAGGTTGCTTCGGATCACACTGAGGCCAAGACATAGCTGTCACCTGGGGTTTCGGCAACGGAATTACGGTTGCCGCCTACTTGAAACGTTAAAAGAAACCTCAGGTTTGTTAACTACGTTGCAAACGAGATGCGCGCCCAGCAATCACAGTGAAACACCGAATTCATCGCCTCAAACTGGACGAACGACTGGTTGCGAACGGTCCGCCGAACGGACAGAAATCGGCAGAAGAACATCCGGAATACAAGGTTGCACAGGCAGTGTGACCTTCGCCTCACCTGCGAGGATCAGGAGTATCCGACGGCGCGAGCGGGCATGTGCGCCTCGGCAGGGGCAGCAGCGATACCGGCAGGCCACGGTGGTCATCGGGCCGCCGAAACAGACGCGAGGTCGGGTTCAACGCGCGAGAGGGGCTCAGCCGATTCGAACGACCTCGGTGACGTTGCCTGCCGGAGCCGCCGCCCCTGGTGATGAGCGCGGCTCGCTGTAGCGGGTCCCCGGCGACCGTGCCCGGCAGCGGAGTCGAGGGGCGTACGGCGCCGGTCGAGGGGTCGACAACGGCAGAGTCGAATCCGTCGAGGGGGGTTGTCGCGTCGGCCCCGATGCGCCGCCGGGTGCGGATGCCGCCGTCGACGACCAGCCGACCCCCGTTGCCGAGAGAGGCGTACCACCGCGCCGAGCAAGCCGCCCTCGGCCGACGGCCGACGGCGGCGCGAAAACGCCGCCTACGATGGCGAAATGACCGGGGTCAAAGATCGCCTGCTCACGACAATCGCCGGACAGCTCGGCAATCCGCACGGTGTGCTCGGTAAGGGCGTGGCGTTTGTCCTCAATCGCGGGAACAAGCGGGCCATCGCGGCAGCGGTCGATGCCGCGGCGCCGCCCACCGGAGCGACGGTCGCCGATATCGGCTTCGGCGGCGGGGTGGGACTGGAGTTGCTGCTGGCGCGCGTCGGTGCCGAGGGCGCGGTGCACGGCATCGAGCCCTCCCCCGACATGCTCGCCCGTGCCCGTGGTCGTTTCGCGGTGGAGGTCGCGGAGGGCCGCCTCCTCCTCGCCGATGGCACACTCACCGCGCTCCCACTGCCCGACGCGAGCCTGCACGCGGCGATCACCGTCAACACCATCTACTTCCTCGCCGATCTCCCGGCCGCCTGCACCGAACTCGCCCGCGTCCTGCGCCGGGGCGGCGTCGCGGTGATCGGCATCGGAGATCCCGACGCCATGGCCAGAATGCCCTTCACCCCTTATGGATTCACCTTGCGCCCGGTCGCCGATGTGGTGGCGGCGCTGAGTTCCGCGGGACTGACGGTGGAGCAGCGCACCTTGCCGAATCCGCCCATCCCCCACCACCTGCTGATCGCCCGCAAGGCCTGACCCAAGCCTTGACCGACCGGTCGGTCATGGCTACCGTCGGTCCATGACACCGTTCACCGTCACCACGCGGTACGGCGAGATCGCGGTACACCTGAGCGGATGCTCGCCCGACGACGCACCGGGACTGCTTCTGCTGCACGCGAATCCAGGTGACCATCGCGACTTCGATCAGATCGTGCCGACGCTGGGCAAGACATGGGCCGTCGCCGCGGTCGACTGGCCGGGCTACGGCGCGTCCACGGTCACCGACCCGAACGCCGTCACCGTCGACGCGCTCGGCGACATCGCCGTGCGGGTGTCGACATCGCTGGCGCAGATCGGTTTCGGTTCCCTCACCGTGATCGGCAACAGCGTCGGCGGATACGCCGCAGTGCGGTTGGCCGAGCGCGCACCGGACCTGGTGCGCGGGCTGGTCCTGGTGCAGTCGGCCGGGTTCGCACCGCTGAATCCGTTGACCAGAGCCATGTTCGGGCTGATCGCGCGCCCGTCGGTAGCCCGGCGGTTCGTCGTCCCGCACGCGCGGCTCTACCTGGGCTCGCTGCGCAACGAGGGTGTTCGCCCCCTCTTCGAGCGGGCACGCGAGGTATCCGGCGATCCGATCCGGCTCGCCGTATATCGCAGCCTCTGGCGGAGCCTGGACGACCCGCGCGTCGACCTGCCCGCCGCGGCCCCACTGCTGCCCGGGCTACCCGTCCAGGTCGTCTGGGGCCGCGACGACCCCACCAATCCCTGGCTGATGAACCGGCGCGGCATCACCCGCGCCCTGCCCGGCGCGCCGGTCGCCGTACTGCCCACGCGGCACGAACCGTTCGCTCAGGCGCCCCGGTTGTTCCTCGACGCCGTGGGCGAGTTCCTCACCGCCCGTGCTGAAATGCCGCAATGAGATCCGCCGAACCCGGGCGCCGCGCCCTCCTGAACGCGGGCAGGCAGCTACTGGCCACCGAGAATCTGAGCAAGCTCTCGGTCAACGCGATCGCGGCCGAGGCCAACATGGCCAAGGGCAGCTTCTACCAGCACTGGCCGAGCCGCGAGTCCTACATACTCGCCCTGCACCGCGCCTTCCACGACGATCTCGACGACCAGGTCAGCGCGGCGACCGCCGACCTCCCACCCGGCGAAGCACGCCTCGCGGCCGGGATCGCCGCCTACCTCGACGGCTGTCTGGCCGCCCCCGCGACGAAGGGCCTATTAGTACAGGCCAGAACCGACGCGGGTCTGGCCACCGAGGTGAGCGCCCGCAATTCCGCCGCCGCCGGCCTGCTCGCCACGAACCTCACGGCGATGGGCTGGTCCGACGCCGCGCCCGTCGCCGTCCTGTTGGTAGCCGCGATAGCCGAAACGGCCCTACTCGAGCTGGACGCACAGTCGCCCCGGCCGGATCTGCGGGCGGCCCTGTTTCGCATCGCCCGTCACTGACCCCGGAAACGACCGAAGGCCCGATCCAGATGGATCGAGCCTTTAGTCTTGTGGGCGAAGGGGGACTTGAACCCCCACGTCCTTACGGACACTGGCACCTGAAGCCAGCGCGTCTGCCATTCCGCCACTCGCCCGAGCGACTGGAAAAATCTAACATGCCCCGCGGCCGAAAATAAAATCGATTCCCTGACCTGCGGCGATGCCGATTGAAAGGGCGCGGGAACTGGGTCACGCCGCCGGGAGTTACCCAGGTAGAGGATCGTGGATATCATGCAAGGAACGTGGTCGGGTCCGGACACGCCGTAACCAGCGTGTCGAGGAGGGCGGACACGCGCACCGAAGGGAGGGCTGTGATGGGCATCGTGTCGAGATTCGAACGTCGCTTACAGGGCGCTGTCGGTGACGTGTTCGCGAGGGTGTTCGGCGGCAGTGTGGTTCCCCAGGAAGTGGAGGCCGCGCTGCAGCAGGAAGCCGCAGATCAGATCCAGGATCTGGAAGGCGGGCACCGTCTCGCGCCGAACAGTTACGTGATCACGATCAACGAGACCGATCACGGCAAGCTCGACGCCGATCACGACCTGACAACCAAAGCGTTCGCCAAACATCTGCAGGATTACATCCGCGAGCAGGGCTGGCAGACCTACGGCGAAGTACACGTGGCGTTCGAGGCATCACCTACGCTGCACACCGGAATGTTCAGAGCGAGCGGCCGCGTCGACCCCGACGCCGGTCGTGGGACGGCCCCACCTCGCCCCGGACCGCCACAACGACCCGCACACCCGCAACCAGGAGCTGGCCCCATGACGCATAACTCAGGCTACGAGCCCGGCCGAGAGCCCGCGGAGTCCGATCCACGCAGCCGCGGGTACGCACCGCCGCCCGCCGGCGCACCAGGGGCTTCCTACCCGGCCGACGATTACGGCCGCGGTGGCGGCTACGGCGCGCCCGAGGCGCAGCCCGGATACGGCGACGCATACGGCCAGCAGGGCGGCGAATACCAGAACGGCTACGACCCCGCCGCGCCCGCCCAGCAGGGCTACGGCCAGCAGGGTGGCTACGGCGCCGCGCCCGCGTACGGCGAGCCCGGCTACGACCAGCAGGGCGGCTACGGCCAGCAGGGCGGCTACGGCCAGCAGGCCTACAGCCAGCAGGGCGGCTACGGCGCGCAAGGCGGCCAGGCCGGTTACGCCGACCCGGGCTACGACCAGCAGGGCGGCTACGGCCAGCAGGGCTACGCCGAACCCCAGCAGCAGGGCTACGGCCAGCAGGGTGGGTACGGCCAGCAGGGCTACGCCGACCCGGGCTACGACCAGCAGGGCGGCTACGGCCAGCAGGGCTACGCCGAACCCCAGCAGCAGGGCTACGGCCAGCAGGGATACGGCGCGCAGCCCGGTTACGCCGAGCCCGCCTACGGCCAGGAGGAGCAGGGCGGCTACGCCCAGCCCGCCGCCGGTTACGGCCAGCAGGGCTACGGCCAGCAGCAGGGCGCGGGCTACGGCGCCGCCCAGTCGAGCTACTCGGCCACGCTCCAGCTCGACGACGGCAGCGGCCGCACCTACGCGCTGCGCGAGGGTTCCAACATCATCGGCCGCGGCCAGGACGCCCACTTCCGGCTACCCGACACGGGGGTGTCGCGTCGCCATATCGAGGTGCGCTGGGACGGCCAGACGGCCATGCTCTCCGACCTGGGTTCCACCAACGGAACGCTCGTCAACGGTTCCCCCGTGCAGGATTGGCAGCTCGCCGATGGCGACGTCATCAGGGCCGGACATTCCGAGATCCTGATCCGGATCGTCTGATCCCGTAAGCTGCGCGGTGCACGTCACGAGTCGACGCTGTCGGCTCTATGATGCTGCCATTACACGCACGGTCCCGACCTCGGGGCCCGCAAGCCAGCACGCTGGTGGGGGTGGTTCGCCCCGCACCTGCCGTACCGACGTACCCGGGCGAACAGGAGGTGGAACGCCGTGCAGGGATTGATCCTGCAATTGACCCGCGCGGGGTTCCTGCTGCTGCTCTGGTTGTTCGTCTGGGCCGTTCTGCGGACCTTGCGCAGCGATATCTACGCGGCATCCGGCATACGGATACAGCCGAGGGCAACCCGCGGAAATCGCGGATCCATCGGTCTGCCCTCCTTCAGCCGAAGCCAGAAGGGCGCCAAGTATCTAGTGGTGACTCATGGTTCACTCGCCGGCACTCGAATCACCCTCGGCACGCAACCGGTCCTCATCGGACGCGCCGACGATTCCACGCTGGTACTCACCGACGACTACGCCTCGACCAGGCACGCGCGACTGTCTCAGCGTGGTGACGACTGGTACGTGGAAGACCTCGGTTCCACCAACGGCACATATCTAGACCGCGCGAAAGTCACCACCGCCGTCCGTGTTCCGCTCGGCACTCCTGTGCGAGTCGGCAAAACAGTGATCGAGCTGCGATCGTGACACTTGTTCTGCGCTACACCGCGCGAAGCGACCGCGGACTCGTCCGGGGCAACAACGAAGATTCGGTCTACGCGGGCGCACGCCTGCTAGCGCTGGCCGACGGCATGGGTGGGCACGCCGCCGGAGAAGTGGCCTCCCAGTTGATGATCGCCGCGCTGGCGCATCTCGACGACGACGAGCCCGGCGACGACATCCTCGGCAAGCTCGACCACGCCACGCATTCCGGCAACGCCGCCATCGCCGACCACGTCGAGGCCGAACCCGAACTCGACGGCATGGGCACCACGCTCACCGCCATCCTGTTCGCGGGCCGCAAACTCGGCCTGGTCCACATCGGCGACTCGCGTGCCTACCTGCTGCGCGACAGCGAACTCGCCCAGATCACCCGCGACGACACGTTCGTGCAGTCGCTCGTCGACGAGGGCCGGATCACCGCCGAACAGGCGCACACCCATCCCCAGCGTTCGCTGATCATGCGTGCCCTCACCGGCAACGAGATCGAGCCGACGCTGATCATGCGCGAAGCCCGCGCCGGTGATCGTTATCTGCTGTGCTCCGACGGACTTTCGGACGTGGTGAGTGACGAGACCATCGGCAACACCATGCGCGAGGGCAACACCGACGAGTGCGCCGACCGGCTCATCGAATTGGCGCTGCGCAGTGGTGGGCCCGACAATGTGACCGTTGTCGTCGCCGATGTGATCGACCTCGACTACGGCCAGAGCCACCCGATTCTCGCGGGCGCCGCCTCCACCGAGGAGGAGGAAGACTCCCCGCCGCCGAACACCGCGGCAGGGCGTGCCGCCGCGATGCGTCCGCCGCGGGCGCAACCGCGCCGGGCAGCCGCCGCACCACCGCCGCCGGAGACGAAGTCGCACAAGCTGCGCTGGCTGCTGCTGTCGCTGGCGTTGATCGCCGCGGTCGCCGTCGGACTCGTGGTGGGCTACAAGATGATTCGCAGCAACTACTACGTGGGCGCCGACAACGACAAGGTGGTCGTGATGCGCGGCCTGCCCGGTTCGATCCTCGGCTACTCGATCCACGATGTGGAGCTGACGGGCTGTGTGAACAGCAAGAGCGAGCTCACGCTCGTCGAGGTCGGCAAGTCCGCGCCGAGTGGGTGCAAGCCGCTGCTGGTCAGTGACCTGAAGCAGACCGGGCGCGACCAGGTGCAGAAGGGCCTGCCGCCGGATTCGCTGGACAAGGCGCGCGGCAGCATGAAGGTGCTGGCGCAGAACGAGCTCCTGCCGCCGTGCCCGAAGAAGGAATCGGTACCGCAGCCCGGCGTGCTGCCGCCCGAGCAGACCCCGGTGATCCCCGGCGGCGCACCGACTCCCGGCCCCGACCAGCCCGCGACACCGACCACGACCACGCCTGCCCCGACCACCACCACAGTCCCCCCGACAACCCCGCAGATCTCAGGGGAGAACTGCCGGGTGACGGACTGATGTCCGCACCGCCACCGCCGTCGGCTGGGGCGTTCCCCAGTCCCCCTGGTGGATTCGCGCCGGCGCCGCCGCCGTCGACGCGACGCAACCAGGAGTTGCTGCTGCTGGCGGGCGCGGCGGGCATCACCACGGTGTCGTTGTTCATCGTCGAGGCGAGCCAGGAACAGTCGATCACCACCGACATCGCCAAGTACGGGGTGGCTTTCCTCGCGCTGTTCGGGATCGCGCATCTCGCGGTGCGCCGGTTCGCGCCGTTCGCGGACCCGCTCCTACTACCGATTGTGGCGCTGCTCAACGGATTGGGACTGGTGCTGATCCACCGGCTCGATCTCGCCGAGGCGCAGAAGGCGGCGTACGACGCGACATCGGTCCCCTCCCCCGACGCCAACCAGCAGATCATGTGGACCGGCCTCGGCATCGTGGTGTTCATCAGCCTGCTCATCGTCTTGCGGGACTACCGCACGCTGGCGCGCTACACCTACACACTAGGCCTGGTAGGGCTGGTCGCGCTGGCGATTCCGGCACTGTTGCCGAGCCGGTTCTCCGAAGTCAACGGCGCCAAGATCTGGATCCGGCTGCCCGGATTCAGCATGCAGCCGGGCGAATTCGCGAAGATCCTGCTGATCATCTTCTTCGCGGGCGTGCTGGTGGCCAAGCGTGACCTGTTCACCGCGGCGGGCAAGCACTTCCTCGGCATGGAATGGCCGCGACCGCGCGATATGGGCCCGATCCTGATCGTGTGGATCGTCTGCATCGGCGTGCTCGTGCTCGAAAAAGACCTCGGTACTTCGCTGCTCATCTTCGGCACGGTGCTGGTGATGATCTACATCGCCACCGAACGGGTGGGCTGGCTGATCATCGGTGGCGGCCTGCTCGCGCTCGGATTCGTGTTCGCCTACGAACTGTTCGGGCACGTGCGCGTGCGCGTGGACACCTGGCTGCACCCGTTCGACGACTACCACAACACCGGGTACCAGATCTCGCAGTCGATGTTCGGCTTCGCCACCGGCGGACTCGCAGGCACCGGCCTCGGCAGCGGACGGCCCCAGCAGGTGCCCTTCGCCAAGACCGACTTCATCGTCACCACCATCGGCGAGGAACTCGGCCTGATCGGGCTCACCGCGGTGCTGATGCTGTTCCTGATCTTCATCGTCCGCGGGTTGCGCACCGCGCTGGCCGTGCGGGACAGCTTCGGCAAGTTGCTCGCGGCGGGCCTGTCGTTCACCATCGCGATCCAGATCTTCGTGGTCGTCGGCGGTGTCACCAAACTGATTCCACTCACCGGTCTGACCACGCCATTCATCTCCTATGGTGGTTCGTCGCTGCTGGCGAACTACGCGCTGCTCGGGCTGTTGATCAAGATCTCCGATGCGGCCCGCGCACCGGCACCGGCCCGTAAGCGCGCGCCCGCCCCGATCGCGGACGCGGCCACCGAACTGGTCCGCAGGCCGGAAAGCAGGGTGAGCGAATGAACACACCTCTGCGTCGCGTCGCCGTCGCCGTGATGGTGATGGTGGTGGCGTTGCTCGTGAACGCGACCTACCTGCAGGTGGTCAAGGCTGACGACCTGCGCAGCGATCCGCGCAACTCGCGGGTGCTGCTCGACGAGTACTCACGCCAGCGCGGTCAGATCTCCGCGGGCGGCACGGTGCTCGCCGGCTCCGTCGCGACCGACGACCGGTACAAGTACCTGCGCGAATACCCCTCCGACCCGTCGGCGTACGCGCCGGTCACCGGTTTCTACTCGATGCAGTACGGCAAGACCGGGCTCGAGCTGGCCGCGGATCCGCTGCTCTCCGGCAACGATTCGAGCCTGTTCGGCCGCCGGCTCATCGACATGTTCTCCGGACGCGATCCGCGCGGCGCGAATGTGCTCACCACGCTGAATCCGATGATGCAGCAGGTCGCCTACGAACAGATGACGTCGAAGGGCTACACCGGCGCCGTCGTGGCGATCGAGCCGAGCACCGGCAAGATCTTGACCATGGTCTCCACGCCCAGCTACGACCCCAACGAGCTGTCGGGCCACGACGGCGCGGCGGGTCGCGCCGCCTGGGAACGACTGAGCACCGATCCGAGTCAGCCGATGCTCAATCGCGCCGTCTCGCAGACCTATCCGCCGGGGTCGACGTTCAAGACCGTCGTCACCGCGGCCGCACTGTCCAACGGCGTCGCCGGTCCGAACGACCAGTTCACAGCCGCGCCCAACATCACCCTGCCCGGAACCAGCACCACGCTGGAGAACTACAACGGCAGCACCTGCGGCGACCAGCCGACGGCCAGCCTGTACGACGCGTTCCGGCGTTCGTGCAACACCGCGTTCGTCGAACTCGGCGTGAAGGTCGGCGCGGCGAAGCTCAAGGACGAGGCCGCCGCGTTCGGCATCGGAGTCGAGGATCCGCCCGGTGTGCCGATCCCGGTCGCCGAATCGACCGTCGGCCCGATCCCGGACAACGCCGCGCTCGGCCAGTCGAGCATCGGCCAGCGCGATGTGTCGGTGACGCCGCTCAATGTCGCGGTGATCGCCGCGACCATCGCCAACGGCGGCACCAGGATGCAGCCGTATCTGGTCGATCAGACCCAAGCGCCCGATCTGTCGGAGCTCAGCAAGACCAAGCCGGTCAGCGTCGGGCAGGCGGTGAGCCCCCAGGTAGCGTCGACCCTGACGGATCTGATGGTCGCCTCGGAAGCCAATACCGCGGGCGGCGGACGGTCGCCGTACCAGATCGCGTCCAAGACCGGAACCGCCGAACACGGCAGTAATCCCCGTAACACCCCGCCACACGCCTGGTATATGGCCTTCGCGCCCGCGCAGAACCCGAAGATCGCCATCGCGGTGATCGTCGAGAACGGCGGCGATCGGGCCCTGGCGGCCACCGGAGGTTCGGTAGCCGCGCCGATCGCCAGGTCGGTACTGGACGCGGGCCTGGCAGGGGGCTGAACGAAATGAGTGTGCGAGTGACAACACGGGGGCCCCGATGCTGAACAACGGCGCCATGATCGCCGACCGCTACCGCCTGCAGCGGCTCATCGCCACCGGCGGTATGGGTCAGGTGTGGGAGGCGATGGACACCCGGCTCGACCGCCGGGTGGCGGTCAAGGTCCTCAAGACCGAGTTCTCCGCCGACCCGACCTTCCGTGCGCGGTTCCGCGTCGAGGCGCGAACCACCGCGCAGCTCAACGCGCCCGGGATCGCGGGCATCTACGACTACGGCGAGACCACCGACCCGTCGGGCGGCGAGACCGCCTACCTGGTGATGGAGCTCGTGCAGGGCGAACCGCTCAACGCGGTGCTCAACCGGATGGGCAGGCTCTCGGTCGTCCAGGGTCTCGACATGCTCGAGCAGACCGGACGCGCGCTCGAGGTCGCCCACGCGGCCGGGGTGGTGCACCGTGACGTGAAGCCGGGCAACATCCTGGTGACGCCGACCGGACAGGTGAAGATCACCGACTTCGGCATCGCCAAGGCGGTCGACGCCTCACCGGTGACCAAGACCGGCATGGTGATGGGCACCGCCCAGTACATCGCGCCCGAACAGGCCGTCGGCGAGGACGCCACCGCGGCGTCGGACGTCTACTCCCTCGGCATCGTCGGCTACGAAGCACTGGCCGGCGTCCGCCCGTTCACCGGGGAGGGCGCGATCACCGTCGCGATGAAGCACGTACGCGACGCACCGCCGCCGATGCCCGACGACCTGCCCGCGAACGTGCACGAACTGATCGCCATCACCATGGCCAAGGACCCGCTGCAGCGCTACCGCAGCGGCGGCGAGTTCGCTGATGCCGTGGCCGCGGTGCGTGCCGGGCACATGCCGCCGCTCCCCGGTGGCGCCACCGGTCCGTCGATGACCGGGGCCACCCGGGTACTTCCGCCCGGCCCGACCGTGGTGCTCCCCGCCGCCGCGGCAGCCGCGGCCGCGGCGGACTACGACGGCGCGACCATGCGCTTCGGCCATCAGCCCGGCGGTCCGGTCGGTCCGCCCACCGGCGGTTACGGCGGTCCGGCCACCCAGGCTTCCGCGCCCGCGCCGGTACCCGCGAGCAACGCCAAGAACAACCAGAAGTGGCTGATCGCGCTCGGTGTCGGCGCGCTGCTGCTCGGCGGTGGTGTGCTGTGGCTGCTGTTCGGCGGTGAACCGAACCGGGATTCGGGGACCACGACCACCACCGTGCAGACCACCAAACCGCTGCCGCCGCCGGTGACCACCACCCGGCCGGTCCCGCCGCCGCCGGTGACCACCGAGGAACCGCCGACCACCACGCAACGTCCGACGACGACCACCGAGCCGCCGACGACGACCACCGAGCCGCCGACCACCACGACGGTGCCGCCGACCACCACGACCAAGACCAAGCCGACGACCACACCGAAGCCGACCAAACCGGAGCCGACCACCACGGCGCCGGCCGCGGGCACCACCACCGTCGGTCGTCCCCGGCTGCCCACCTTCGACCTGCCGTTCCCCGATGGCGACACGGCGGTAGGCCCGACCATAGGACAACCATGACGACCCCGAAGAACCTCTCCTCGCGGTACGAGCTGGGCGAGATCATCGGGTTCGGCGGCATGTCGGAGGTGCACCGCGCCCGCGACGTGCGGCTGTCGCGTGACGTGGCGATCAAGGTGCTGCGGGCCGATCTGGCCCGCGATCCTACGTTCTACCTGCGGTTCAAGCGCGAAGCCCAGAACGCGGCCGCGCTGAACCACCCGGCCATCGTGGCCGTGTACGACACCGGCGAAGCCACCGTCGACGGCGGGCCGCTGCCCTACATCGTCATGGAATACGTCGAGGGCGACACCCTGCGCGACATCGTGCGCGGCAAGGGACCGCTCGCGCCGCGCAAGGCGATGGAAGTCGTGGCCGACGTGTGCGCCGCGCTCGACTTCAGCCATAAAGCCGGGATCGTGCACCGCGATATGAAGCCGGCCAACATCATGATCAACCGCGCCGGTGCGGTGAAGGTGATGGACTTCGGCATCGCGCGCGCGATCGCCGACAGCGCCAACCCGATGACCCAGACCGCCGCGGTGATCGGCACCGCCCAGTACCTCTCGCCCGAGCAGGCGCGCGGCGAGACCGTCGACGCGCGCTCGGACGTGTACTCGGTGGGCTGCGTGCTCTTCGAGATCCTCACCGGGCAGCCGCCGTTCACCGGTGATTCGCCGGTCGCGGTGGCCTACCAGCATGTGAAGGAGGATCCGCCGCTACCGTCGTCGGTCAATCCCGGCGTGCCGCGTGAGCTCGATTCGGTGATCCTCAAGGCGATGGCCAAGAACCCGGCCAACCGCTACCAGACGGCAGCGGAGATGCGCGCCGACCTGATCCGGGTGCTCGGCGGGCAGAAGCCCAGCGCGCCGATGGTGATGAACGAGGAAGACCGCACCGATTACGACGACGAACCGGGCCCGCGGAGTTTCCACGACCGCCGCGACGACACCTCCGAGCATCCCGTGGTCGGGCCCGACGGCGAGGAACGTAACCGCACCGGGCTGATCGCGCTCGGTGTCGCGGCCGCGCTCGCTGTGGCGTTCGGCCTGTTCTGGGTGCTGGTCGGTCCAGGTAGCCGGGCCGATCAAGTTGCCGTCCCCGATCTGTCGGGCAAGCCCGCACAGCAGGCACAGGACGACCTCCAGCAGGCCGGTTTCCACGTGGCCAGGCTGGAGAAGCCGGACGGCAAGGTGGCGCCGGGCAATGTGATCGCGACCCAGCCACTCGGCGGTTCACGCATCGACAAGGGCAGCACGGTGACGTTGCAGGTCTCGACCGGGCCCACGCAGGTGCAGTTGCCGCGGCTGATCGGGATGAGTCAGGCCGATGCCGAGCAGAAGCTGAATTCGCTCGGTCTGCAACTGGATCCGAATGTGGTGCGCAAACCGTCGAGCACCGCCGAGACCGACAAGGTGATCGCCCAGGACCCGAGCGCGGGTGTGCGGGTGGACATCGACCGGCCGATCGTCGTCACCATCGGCGGCGGGCCGGAAGAGGTGCGTGTGCCGACCGTGGTGGGCCAGGACATCTCCATCGCTCAGCCGAACCTGGTCGCCTCCGCCGGTTTCAAGGTCGAGATCCAGGAAGTGAAGTCCTCGCTGCCCAAGGGCCAGGTGCTCGCCACCAACCCGGCCGGCGGCAGCAACGCGGAGAAGGGCTCGACCATCACGGTCCAGGTCTCCGCCGGTGACCGGATCACCGTCCCCGATCTGACCGGGCTCACGCCGGTGCAGGCGCAGGAGACGTTGCGCGGGCTCGGGTGGACCGGTCAGCTCAGCCAGACCACGGTGATCACGCTCGACGGCAATGCCTCGGGCAAGGTCGTCGGGCAGAATCCGGCGGCCGGTTCGGCAGTGACGATCAACGGCAATGTGGTGCTGCACGTGGGAGCGTCGCCGATTCCGCGATGAGGTCTCGATTGGATGGCGAACACGCCCGCCGCGTCCGCGCGGGCGCAGAATGAGGCTGCTTTCATCCCATCCAGCGTTGCTGACGAGGAGGTAGCCCCCTATGACGACAGCCAGGGACATCATGAAGCCCGGTGCGCAGTGGATCACCCGTGGTGACACCGTGACGACCGCGGCGACGGCGATGGCCGATCTCGGGGTCGGATCGATCGTCGTCGCCGATGACGACGAGCGCATGTGCGGCATCATCACCGACCGCGACATCGTGGTGAAGTGCGTCGCGCTCGGTCTGTCACCTGATCTGACGACAGCGGCGGAACTCTGCGAGTCGACGCCGCGGTGGGTCAGCGCGGACGCCGATGTGGAAGACGTGCTCGACCAGATGGAATCGCACCGCGTGAAGCGGATGCCGGTGATCGAGAACAAGCGCCTGGTCGGGATGATCAGCGAGGCCGATCTGGCTCGGCACCTCGATGACAATCAGCTCGGCGAATTCGTGACCGCCATCTACGGGCGGCCCTGAGCTAACTGAGGTCGAGGTGGGTGTTCATCGACTTGGCTTCCGCGGCCAGGTCGGTGAGCTCCACCACACGCACGCCATGGGTGCGGAGTTTGTCCACACCCTCGCAGGCGGCGACGAACAGGCTCGGCTCGCGCCAGGCGATCACCACCGTGGGGATGCCGGCGGCCAGGATGCGATCGGTGCACGGCAGCCGGGTGGCGGTGGCGCGGGTGGAGCACGGTTCGAGGGTGCTGTAGATCGTGGCCCTGGTCAGGCGGGGGTCGTCGGGGTCGAGCTTGTTGAGCGCGGACTCCTCGGCGTGCACCTTCTCGTCGGTTTCGCGAGAGAAGCCGGTCGCGATCTCCACCCCGTCGGCGACGATCACGGCGCCGACCGAATAGGCCGTCTCGCTGGGCGGACAGTTCTTGGCGAGCGCTATCGCCCTGTGCATGAACCGGTGGTCGGTGTCGTCGTGGCTCATGTCGTTTCCCTGTGGTCGGCGAGTTATCCACAACTCTCGCGTGATGTGGAATCGGTCATGTTCAGGTGTGGAGCAAAGTTGTCCGTGAACTGTGGACAGCTGAATTTTCCCAGGTCAATGCAGTGATTCTGTTCGCGGTATCAGTTAGTTGCGGGGCTGTGGATCGGGGCTGACCAGGTAGTTCAGCACAGCGACATCCCCAAGTTGTTCCACACCCGCCAGGTGCAACCTGCGACCGGCCCCGCCGGGGAACTGCGCCGGTCCGACGAAGCGCGGCGCCGCCGGATCGCCGACCAGGATCGGCGCGATCGCCAGCCGGATCTCGTCGACCAGATCGGCCGCGAGGAAGCCGGTGTGCATGCCGGTACCCCCTTCGACCATCAGCCTGTGGATACCTCGCGCGCCGAGGTCGGCGACAAGGGCCGGGAGCGCGAGACGCTCGCCGAGGCTGACCACCTCGGCGAGTCCGTCGAGCCGGTCGCCCAGCCTCCCGGCACCCGCATCGGAGGTGTAGACGAGTTTGTCGCCGCCGGTGTGCCAGAAGCGCAGCCCCGGATCGAGATCACCGGAATCGGTGACGGTCACCTTCACCGGGAACTCCGGTTCGCCCGCCGCCACCCGAGCGGCCCGGCGCTCGGCGCTGTTCACCAGCAGGCGGGGATTGTCGGTGCGCAGCGTGTGCGCTCCGATCAGGATCGCGTCGGATTCGGCACGGATCTGGTCGACCCGATCGAAGTCGGCAGTGTTCGACAGCAGCAGGCGCTGTGCGCTCGCGTCGTCGATATAGCCGTCCAGACTCGCCGCCACCGACAACCGCACCCACGGCCTCACTGCGTGACCAGCGCGGCGACCTCCGCCTCGAGCGCGGAGACGAGTGCCTCGGACGGACGTTCGCCGCAGACCTCGAGCCAGTTGGCGAGCATCCGGTGGCCGCCCTGGGTGAGCACGGACTCGGGGTGGAACTGCACGCCGTGGATGGGCAGCGTGCGGTGACGCATCGCCATCACGATGCCGCTCTCGGTGTGGCCGACGACCACCAGCTCCTCGGGAATGGTTTCCGGGAGAACCGTCAGCGAGTGGTATCGGGTGGCGGTGAACGGGTCGGGCAGGCCGGCCAACACGCCGGACCCGAGATGGAAAACATCACTGGTCTTGCCGTGCAGCAATTCGGGCGCCCGGTCGACGGTGCCGCCGAATGCCTCGCCGATCGCCTGGTGCCCGAGGCACACGCCGAGCAGTGGCTTGTTGTGCCGGGCCGCCGCGTGCACGAGCGGGATGCTCGCGCCCGCCCGGTCGGGACTGCCTGGGCCGGGGCTCACCAGCACGCCGTCGAACGCTCCACCCTCGTCCCCGACGGTGAGCAGGGTGTCCAGATCGTCGAGGCGGGGGTCATCATTGCGCCAGACCACGACGTCGGCACCAAGCTGGCCGAGGTACTGCACCAGGTTGAACACGAAGCTGTCGTAGTTGTCGACGACCAATACACGCATGCGTCGAGGGTACGGGAGTTGCGATAGCCTAGGAGTTACCTGTACTCCGAATTCGAGGACGTCATGCCCAAGTCCAAGGTCCGCAAGAAGGCCGACTACACCCCGAGCCCCGCCAGCCGCACGCCGGTGAAGGTGAAAGCGGGGCCGTCGCCGGTCTGGTACGTCGCGATCATGCTGGGCTTCATGCTCGCCGGCTTGGTGTGGCTGATCGTCTACTACCTGGCGCAGGACCACATCGGCTTCATGCTCGATCTGGGCGCCTGGAACTTCCTGATCGGGTTCGGCCTGATGGTCATCGGCCTGGTCATGACCATGCGATGGCGCTGATCGCAGCGGATTACACCGGTGTTATTCATGCACACCTGTGGATAACCCTGTGCACAACTCGAGGATAGAGGGGCGAACAACCGCGTGAACGATGCACAACCCGTCTCGTGGTCCACCCCTGTCGCAGGTCTGCTCGCCATCAGCGGTGGCGGAATCCTGCTGGCCGTGCTGGCAGTCCTCGCCCAGGACGGCCCGAGCAGGCTGCTCATCGGCATCGCCGCCGTCGCCGTGCTGGCGATGTCCGCACTCGGCATCCGGCAGCGCCCTCGGCTCACCATGGTTCCCGGCCCCGCGCCGCGCCTGGTGGTCGGCACGCTCACCGGCCCGAAGGACTACCCACTCGACCGGATCGACCGGATCCGGATGGTCTCCTACCGCCGCATCGGCCGCAAATCCGCGATGCTCGAGGTCGACGTGCGCCACGAGGACACCGAGCGATTGCTGATCTTCGGCCGCTGGGACCTCGGTACCAATCCCCACGATGTGTACGACGCTCTGGTCGTCAACGGCTTCGCCTCGGTGACTTCGGACTGACGTTGTTTCACGTGAAGCAAAGAGAACTCCCCGCCGCGACGGTCCGCGGCGGGGAGTTCTGTGTATGGCCTTGATCAGTCGATCGTGACGGCCGAGATGATGACCGGCTCGTCGGGTCGATCATTGCGATCGGTCTTCACCGAGGCGATGGCGTCGACGACCTTGCGCGAATCGGGGTCGACCACCTCCCCGAAGATCGAATGCTTGCGGTTGAGGTGCGGCTGCGCGCCGACGGTGATGAAGAACTGCGAACCGTTGGTCTCGGTGCCGGCGCCCGCATTCGCCATCGCGAGCAGATAGCCCCGGTCGAAGCGCAGATCCGGGTGGAACTCGTCGGCGAACTCGAAGCCCGGCCCACCACGGCCGGTGCCTGTCGGATCGCCGCCCTGGATCATGAACCCCGGAATGATCCGGTGAAAGACGGCGCCGTCGTAGAACGGGCCACTTTCCGTCCCACCGGCATTGACGGTGGAGTACGGCGCGGTGCCGTCGGCGAGACCGACGAAGTTGCGCACCGTCTTCGGGGCGTGGTTACCGAAAAGCGCGATCCTGATATCGCCGTGGTTGGTGTGCAGAGTTGCCACGGCCGTCTGGTTGGGTGAGGTCACGCAGTTATGGTGCCACGCGACACGTCGAATCTGTTTGTGCCACAGTGGTCGAATGAAGCTTCGTAATCCGCTGCTCGCGTCGATCGCGCTCGCCGGGGCGGGCGCCCTGGCCTACCTGGCCCGCGCCAAGCGTCCACAACTGCCGGAACCCGCCGCCGAGCCGCCGCGTCTGGGGTATTCCCGCAACGGCTCGGCGCACTAGTTCCGGCTGTTGTTCAGCGACTGACCGACTTCTTGTACTGGATCTGAGCCAGCGGCACGAAGACGATCAGGATCACCACGATCCACATCAGCGTGGTGGTCACTGGATGCTGCATCGGCCACGCGTCCGAGGGCGGCGCCATCGGGTTGACGTTGCCGAACAGGTCACGCACCGCCTGGGTGAGCGCCGAGACCGGGTTCCATTCGGCGAAGACCCGCAGCGGAGCAGGCATGTTGTCGAGCGGAACGAACGCGTTGGACAGGAACGTCAGCGGGAAGATCACCATGAAGCTGGCGTTGTTGAACACCTCCGGCGCGCGCACGATCAGGCCGACCACGGCCATCATCCACGACAGCGCGTAGGCGAACAGCAGCATCAGCGCGTACGCGAGCACCGCGTCGAGGAACGATCCGCGGATCCGCCAGCCCACGACCAGACCGGTCAGCGACATCACTACCAGGCTGACCACGTTGATCACCACATCGCTGATCGTGCGCCCGACCAGCACGGCCGACGGCGCCATCGGCAGCGACCGGAACCGGTCGATGATGCCCTTCTGCATGTCTTCGGCCAGGCCCGCACCGGTGAAGGTGGCGCCGAACACCACGGTCTGGGCGAAGATGCCGGCGATCAAGAACTCCCGATAGCCACCTTCGAGCCCGGGGATCGAGATCGCCGAGCCGAAGACGTAGGCGAACAGCAGCACGAACATGATGGGCGACAGCGTCGTGAAGATCAGCACGTCGGGTACGCGCTTGATCTTGATGACGTTGCGTTTGGCGATGGTGATGCTGTCGCTCACCACCATCGACAGTCGTTCGCCGAGGCTGGGAGGGTGCAGCTCGGCCTTGTCGAGTGCGACGGTCATCGGTTCTTTCCTTCCGCGGCGCCCACGGTCTCCGACTCGCGATCGCCGTTGACGAGTTCTTCGGCCTCGTGCCCGGTGAGCGTCAGGAAGACGTCGTCGAGCGAGGGTCTGCGCAGGGCGACATCGTTGATGTCCACCTTGTGCTCGGTGAGCCTGCCGATGGCGGTGACCAGGTCCTGTGACCCGTCGGCGACCGGCACGATGAGCTTGCGCAGGCCGGGTTCGAGATGGATCTCGCCGTCGGCGAGCCCGCTGAGCACCTGCTGGGCGACGGCGAGCTGGTCGGCGGCGCCGACGGTGAGTTCGATCCGGTCGCCGCCGACGAGGGCCTTGAGTTCGTCGGCGGTGCCGCGGGCGATCACCTTGCCGTGGTCGATTACCGCGATCGAATCGGCGAGGCGGTCGGCCTCGTCCATGTACTGGGTGGTGAGCAGCAGGGTGGTGCCGCCGGCGACCAGCTCCTCGATGACGTCCCACAGGTCGAGCCGGGCACGCGGGTCCAGACCCGTGGTCGGTTCGTCGAGGAACAGCACCGGCGGGTTGGCCACGAGGGCGCCTGCCAGGTCGAGGCGCCTGCGCATACCGCCCGAGTAACCCTTCACCGGCCGGTCGGCGGCGTCGCTGAGGCGGAAGCGGTCGAGCAGTTCGCGGGCCCGCTCCTTACTTCGCTGGGTGCCGAGGTGGTAGAGCCTGCCGACCATTTCGAGGTTCTCGAAACCGGTGAGGTATTCGTCGACGGCGGAATACTGGCCGGAGGCGCCGATGCGCGAGCGCAGGGCCTGTGGATTGCCGAGCACATCGATACCGGCGACGGTGGCGGTGCCCTCGTCGGGTATCAGCAGCGTGGTGAGAACGCGAACAGTCGTGGTCTTTCCCGCGCCGTTGGGGCCGAGAAGCGCGGTGACGGTACCTTCCGGAACGGACAGGTCGAGTCCGTCGAGGGCGACGAGCTGCCCATACCGTTTGACCAGACCCTCGGCGACGATTGCGTCGGGCATGATTCTCCTGAAGTCGTGGTTGGCGATGCTGTGCCCAGTATTGCCCCACCCACCGACAAGTCGCATCCCAAATTTCCGCGCGACCGCAAGTCAGATGTACACAATTGTTCGACATGCCGACGCGTCGCGACACGCGGCGAATCGGACTGATTTTCTGTCTCCCGACACGAACAAGAGCGCCTGTTCGCTGGACGGTCGCCACACGCGAGACGAGAACATGTTCACCGTTGATTCCCCGTAAAACGTTGCGTACCAGCCGATTCCGATGTTCGTAAGACACCTGACAGGTACCGGGAGCGCGCACCGGCCGATCGCCGCACCCCGGACCACCGCCGACACCCGCACCGGCACCCGAAAAATCTCGTGAACTCGCCCGGTGCGCGTACACGAATTCCGCGCGTATCGCGTAGGATCGTTCAGGTCGGCCCCTCCCCCCCGGGCCGACCCTACGCGGGCCTCGGCTAACTCCCCCCCTTCGCCGAGGCCCGCTCCCCATTTTCCGGCAAGGTCGCAGCTCGGCAGATCAGCCGAAGCGCACCGCAACGCCGGGCGTCACAGTCCGGCCACGTTCCGGCGATCACCCGGCAACCAGGGTTATCGTCGGCCCATGGTGCCTGGTCGCGGTGCGATCGCCGGGGTCGTCCTCTCGATGACGATCCTCGTTGGTTGTAGCGGATCCACCGACGACACGCACACCACTACGACGACCACCGCCGAGCTCCCCCCGAATCAAGTCGCAGGCGTCGCCCTGCCCGCCGACGCGGTCGGCAAAGCCGTCGGGCAGCTCGACGAACTGGTGGGCTCGCTGATGGACTCCAGCCGCATTCCCGGCATGGCCGTCGCCGTGGTCCATGGTGGAAAGACCTTGTACGCCAAGGGTTTCGGTGTTCGCGCGGCAGGCACACCCGACAAGGTCGACGCCGACACCGTCTTCCAACTCGCCTCGGTGTCGAAGTCGCTCGCCGCGACCGTCGTGGCCAATCAGGTCGGCGCGGACACGATCGAGTGGACGACCCCGGTGGTCGCCCACCTCCCGTCGTTCGCGCTGGCCGATCCCGCCACCACCGCCCAGCTCACCGTCGGCGACCTGTTCGCGCATCGCAGCGGCCTGCCCGATCACGCGGGCGACCGGCTCGAAGACCTCGGCTACGACCAGGCCGCGATCTTCGACAAGCTGCGCCTCGAGCCCCTCGACCCCTTCCGGATCACCTATCACTACACCAACTTCGGACTCACCGCCGGCGCCGAAGCCGTGGCCGCGGCGGCCGGGAAGGATTGGGCCCAACTCTCGTCGGATGCCCTCTACACCCCACTCGGCATGCGCGACACCAGCTCTCGCTTCGACGACTTCCTCGCCCGGCCGAATCACGCGGTGGGACACGTGAACATCGACGGCGATTGGGTGGCCCGCTACGTGCGCGACCCCGACCCCCAGTCCCCCGCCGGCGGGGCGAGCTCCTCGGTGAACGATATGGCCCGCTGGCTCACGATGCTGCTCGGTAACGGCACGGCGGGCGCGACAACCATCGCCCCGCCCGAAGCGCTGCTGCCCGCCGTCACACCCCAGATCGTCTCGGCGCCGCCCGCCTCCCCCACCGCGCGGGCGGGCAGCTACGGGTACGGCTTCAATGTGTCGGTCTCCGCGGCCGGGCGCACCGTCACCAGCCATTCCGGCGCCTTCGGCCTCGGCGCGGCGACCAACTTCCTGGTGATCCCGTCCGCCGACGTGGCCATCGTCGCGCTGACGAACGCCGCGCCGCTCGGCATCCCGGAGACGTTGACCGCCGAGTTCGCCGATCTGGTGCAGTTCGGCGAGGTGCGCGAGGACTGGCGCGGCCTGTACCGCGACGCTTTCGCCGCCATCGACGATCCGGAAGGTGCCCTGTCCGGTCGGCCCGCCCCGGCGAATCCAGCCCCCGCACAGCCGCTACCGACCTACGAGGGCAGCTACGACAGCGCCTATTGGGGACCCGCCACGATCGTCGCGACCGATACCGGCTTGCGCCTGACCATCGGCCCCGAGCAGCGGACCTATCAACTCCGGCACTGGGACGGCGACACCTTCGCCTTCGACCTGAGCGGCGAGAACGCCCCGCCCGGCAGCGTCACCTCGGCACGGTTCGCCGACGGCACACTGACCATCGACTACTTCGACGAGAGCGGTCTCGGCACGTTCACCAGAACAAAATGACGCAGCACCAGAACGAAGTGACGCAGCACCAGAGCGAGTGACACAGCACCGGAACCGGTCGATCAGGCGAGCGTGCGCCACGCGGTCGCCAGGCGCGCCGCCCGCACCTTGCCCGCGACCCCGAGCAGCGGCGCATCACGCTCCCAGCGCTTCCTGACCTCCGGATCCACCGGCGCCCACAGCGGCTCCAGTTCGGTACGCAGACCGGTCAGCCGATCGAAGATGCCGCCGAGCGCGATGTGCACACCCGGGGAGCTCGGATCCTCGGCACCGACCCCACGCACCGCCGCAAACAGCGCCAGCAGCTGTTCTACGGGCTCCGCGGGCCACTGCGCTAGCCGGGCGACCCGAACGAGCTGACCGAGCACAGCGGCCACCACATGCAGGTCCTCGACCGTCCGGAACGGCTTCAGGTAGTCGGCGTAGCCGTCACCGGGCAGCAGCTCGCCCGGCGCGGCATCGAAGACGACTTCCGCGTGTGGGATCTCCGGCGCGAACGGCAGCGTGGGCAGCGGCGTCACCGCGGCGGACGCACCGGCGCCGACGAGCACGGCGCGCAGCAGCGACCTGCCGTCGGGCTGGGTGCCGGAGCGGGCGATCACCAGGAACCGATCGGCGAACGCGCCCAGCGTGGCGAAGGATTTGGTGCCGCTGACGGTGCCGTCCTCGCGCACTGTTGTCGTCATCGTCGACGGTCGCGCACCGGCGCCCTCGGTCGCGCACATCGAGGAGAGCTCGGCGGGATCGAGCGAGGGAACCAGCGCGTGCAGGGCTTCCTGATAGCCACCGAGGAAGGCGGGACCTGTTCCCGCACCGTCGAATCCGGCGATCGCGGCCCGATCGAGCGAACTCGCGAACCCGGCTGTCCTGGTGCGGTGTCGCGCCCAGTCCGCCGCGAAATCAGCCGAAACGGCGTCGGCGGGAGTGGTGGTGAGAAGAAAATCGAATACCGAGGAATACACAGATGTGGAGCCTAGGGGAATCGAACCCCTAACCCCTGCCTTGCAAAGGCAGTGCTCTGCCAATTGAGCTAAGGCCCCTTACCGGTCATCGACCGGTTGGCAACCCGAAATCAGCGGGTGGTGACCTCGCGCCAGAGGTCTGCGTCGTCGCGCTTGCGGAATTTGTTGACACCGATGAGAACGGCGATCACAACACCGACCATGAGGACAATCTTCATGATTCCCACCCTACTGTGCTGTTCGGGAGTGGGCCTAGGAGGACTTGAACCTCCGACCTCTTCGTTATCAGCGAAGCGCTCTAACCGCCTGAGCTATAGGCCCGAACTCGTTTCGATCCCCGCCGGAGCAGTGAACCGCAACGAGAAACGAGGTTACCTTACCTGCCTGCCGATAACCAAAACGGCCGGTCAGACCCAGTTTCCTGGGACCGACCGGCCGTACCGGAAACCTGCTCCTAGTCGGGATCGGCCAGGGTTATCTGGATGCCGCCGACCAGATCGCAGCACTGGTTGTAGATGAACACGCCGACCGTGGCCAGCGCGGTGAACAGCACCACGTTGATCAGGCCGATCACACCCGCGTAGCCGAACACCGTGCCTGCGTCGATCAGGCTCGACGAGCTGCCCTCCTGGTTCAGCATCTCGCCCAGCGAGTTGTCCAGGTTGTCCCACACGCCCATGCCCGCCAGCACGATGTAGAGCAGACCGACGGCCAGCATCCACACGAAGAACAGCGCGACACTGATCACCAGGGTGATCTTCAGGGTCGACCACGGGTCGATCCGGCGGATCTGCACGGTCGCGCGTAGTGGCTCACCCGACGCGGCAGCCGCGATGGCCACCGGCACCGCGGGCGAGACGCTGCCCGCCGCGGCTGCCCGCGCGCTCGGCCCCATGTTGTGCTGGGGCTGCGGCGCCATCGGCAGCCCGGGCGGCGCCACCGGCGCCTCGGGTGCCGGGTGGCGCACGTCGGACAGGTCTGGCATGTCCTTGACCAGCTCCGGACGCGCGATGCTGCGGGTCGGCCCGTCGATCCCGACGGACTTCACCATCGCCGCTTCCTTGCGAGCCGCCTTGGCCGCCAGGTCGGCGGTGGTGCGGGCGTTGGACGCCCCACTGCCCTTGAGACCGCCGCCGCCCGGTGCCCCGGACGAAGGCCGCCCCTGACTCGGCGATTCGCCGGGCCGGTACAGGTTCGACTGCGGTTCACGCTGCGGAAGCTGAGCCCACCCGTCCTGGTAGGGCGAGGATTTGCTGCCCTTGCCGTCGAACGAATCGGTCCCGGCCGCACCGGATTCCGGCGCCGCGCCCTCGGCCGGACCGCCCTGGCGTGGGATCGGCCGCGGCGGGATCGGAGACGTGGCGATCCGCTCGGTGACGCCGTTGGTCTGGTTCCGATCGTCGTTCGACTGATTCGGTGTGGTCAATGGAATCCTCAGATCCGTTCGTTGCCGCCGCTATTTGGTGTGTTACTCCGAAGCCACGTCGCCGAGGAGCTGATCGGGATCGGGCTCGTCGGCGTTGCGCGCGATCGCTAGCAAGGTATCGCCATCCGCGAGGTTCATCAATCGCACGCCCTTGGTCTGGCGTCCGGCCTTACGAACCTGCTTGGCTGCGGTGCGGATGACGCCACCACTGGAAGTGATCGCGTACAACTCGTCCTCGTCGTCGACGATGAGCGCACCCACCAGGCTGCCACGCTTCGGATCGTATTGGATTGTCAATACGCCTTTTCCGCCACGTCCCTGCGCGGTGTACTCCTCGATCGCGGTCCGCTTCGCGTACCCGCCGGCCGTCGCGACCAGCAGATATGTCTCCAGACGCACCACATTGAGCGAGAGCAGCTCGTCGTCGGTGTTGAAGCGCATACCCTGCACGCCGGAGGTGGCGCGGCCCATCGGACGCAGCGCCTCATCGGTCGCCGCGAAGCGGATCGACTGACCGTGCGCCGAGACCAGGAGCAGGTCATCGTCGGACGAGCACAGCACCGCACCGACCAATTCGTCGTCATCGCGCAGGTTCACCGCGACGATGCCGCCGGAGCGGTTGGAGTCGAAATCGGTGAGTTTCGACTTCTTCACCAAACCCGCGCGTGTCGCGAGCACGAGGTACGGCGCGTCCTCGTAGGTCTTGAGCTGGATGATCTGGGCGATCTTCTCGTCCGGCTGGAAGGCGAGCAGGTTGGCCACGTGCTGACCACGCGCGGTCCGGTTGGCCTCGGGCAGCTCGTACGCCTTGGCCCGGTAGACGCGGCCCTTGTTGGTGAAGAACAGCAGCCAGTCGTGCGTGGACGACACGAAGAAGTGCTTGACGATGTCGTCCTGCTTGAGACCCGCGCCCATCACGCCCTTGCCGCCGCGCTTCTGCGAGCGGTAGAGGTCGGTCTTGGTGCGCTTGGCGTAGCCGGTCTCGGTGATCGTGACCACCACGTCTTCGCGGGCGATCAGATCCTCGTCGGCGACGTCACCGTCGGCGGCGATGATCCTGGTCCGGCGGTCGTCGCCGTACTTCTCGACGATCTCGGCCAGCTCGTCGCGCACAATCGCGCGCTGACGCTCGGGCTTGTCGAGAATGTCCTTGTAGTCGGCGATCTCGATCTCGATCTTGGCCAGATCGTCGATGATGCGCTGACGTTCCAGGGCCGACAGGCGACGCAGCTGCATGTCGAGGATGGCGGTCGACTGGATCTCGTCGATGTCGAGCAACTGCATCAGGCCGGTGCGCGCGGTATCGGTGTTGGCCGCGCCGCGGATCAACGCGATGACCTGGTCGAGCATGTCCAGTGCCTTGACCAGGCCGCGCAGGATGTGGGCCCGCTCCTCGGCCTTGCGCAGCAGGTAGCGGGTGCGCCGCACGATGACCTCGAGCTGGTGATTCACGTAGTAGCGAATCATCTGATCCAGCCGCAGCGTGCGCGGGACACCGTCGACGATCGAGAGCATGTTCGCGCCGAAGCTGGTCTGCAGCTGGGTGTGCTTGTAGAGGTTGTTCAGCACCACCTTGGCCACCGCGTCACGCTTGACCGTGACCACGATGCGCATGCCGACGCGGTCCGAGGACTCGTCGTGGATATCGGAGATACCCGCGATCTTCGCGTCCTTCACCTGCTCGGCGATGGAGTTGACGAAGTTGTCGGTGTTGACCTGGTACGGCAGTTCGGTGATGACGATCGTGGTGCGGCCACGCGCGTCTTCCTCGATCTCCACCACACCGCGCATGCGGATGGAACCGCGGCCGGTGGTGTACGCGTCGTGGATGCCCTGGCTGCCGACGATCAGGCCGTGCGTCGGGAAGTCGGGGCCCTTGACCCGTTCCATGCAGGCGGCGAGGGTGGATTCCTCGTCGGCCTCGTAGTTCTCCAGCGCCCAGTAGATGGCGTCGGCCAGCTCGTTGAGGTTGTGCGGCGGGATGTTGGTGGCCATGCCGACCGCGATGCCGTTGGAGCCGTTCATCAACAGGGCGGGCACGCGGGCGGGCAGCACGGTCGGCTCCTGCGAGCGACCGTCGTAGTTCGGGACGAAATCGACCGTCTCGGAGTCGATATCGCGCAGCATCTCCATCGCGAGCGGCGTCAGGCGGCACTCGGTGTAGCGCATGGCGGCCGCGCCGTCGTTGCCGCGGGAACCGAAGTTGCCCTGGCCGTCGACCAGCGGATAGCGCAGCGACCACGGCTGAGCCATGCGCACGAGGGTGTCGTAGATCGACGAGTCGCCGTGCGGGTGGTAGTTACCCATGGTCTCGGCGACCGGGCGCGCGGACTTCACGTAGCCGCGGTCCGGGCGGTAGCCGTTGTCGTACATCGCGTAGAGCACGCGACGGTGCACCGGCTTGAGGCCGTCGCGCACGTCGGGCAGCGCACGGCCGACGATCACGCTCATCGCGTAGTCGATGTAGCTGTTCTGCATCTCGGTCTGGATATCGACCGGTTCGGTCCGGTCGCCCGCACCGCCGGACGGGGGCAGCGTGGTCTCAGTCATCAAATCTCCTTCGAGGGGCCGACATGCGAGCGGGCGCGCCTATCAGGCGCAGCGCCGCTTACACATCGAGGAAACGGACGTCCTTGGCATTGCGGGTGATGAAGCTGCGACGCGCCTCCACGTCCTCGCCCATCAGCACGGAGAACAGCTCGTCGGCCGCGGCCGCGTCGTCCAGCGTCACCTGACGAAGCACCCGCACCGAGGGATCCATCGTGGTCTCCCACAGCTCCTTGGCGTTCATCTCGCCCAGACCCTTGTAGCGCTGGATCCCGTCGTCCTTGTTGATCTTCTTGCCCGCGGCGAGCCCGGCCTCGACCAGCGCGTCGCGCTCACGGTCGGAGTAGGCGAACTCGGGATCGGACCGCATCCACTTGAGCTTGTACAGCGGCGGCTGTGCGAGGAACACGTGACCGTGCTCGACCAGCGGACGCATGAAGCGGAACAGCAGCGTGAGCAGCAGCGTCGCGATGTGCTGGCCGTCCACGTCGGCGTCGGCCATCAGGATGATCTTGTTGTAGCGCAGCTTGGCGATATCGAACTCGTCGTGGATACCGGTGCCGAACGCGGTGATGATCGACTGGACCTCGTTGTTCTTGAGGACGCGGTCGATGCGGGCCTTCTCTACGTTGATGATCTTGCCGCGCAGCGGCAGGATCGCCTGGTACATCGAGTCGCGGCCCGACTTCGCCGAGCCACCGGCGGAGTCACCCTCGACGATGTAGATCTCGCACTTGCCCGGGTCCTTGGACCGGCAGTCGGCCAGCTTGCCCGGCAGTCCGCCCAGGTCGGTCGCCGACTTGCGACGCACCAGCTCGCGCGCCTTGCGGGCGGCCATGCGGGCCTGCGCCGAGGACACCGCCTTCTGCACGATGGTCTTCGCGTCGGCCGGATTGGCCTCGAACCAGTGCTGCAGGTGCTCGTTGCAGGCACGCTGCACGAACGACTTGACCTCGGTGTTGCCGAGCTTGGTCTTGGTCTGGCCCTCGAACTGCGGCTCGCCGACCTTGACGCTCACGATGGCGGCCAGGCCCTCGCGGATGTCGTCACCGGTGAGGTTGCCGTCCTTCTCCTTGAGGAGCTTCTTCTCCTTGGCGTACTTGTTGACCACCGTGGTGAGCGCCGCGCGGAAGCCCTCTTCGTGGGTGCCGCCCTCATGGGTGTTGATCGTGTTGGCGAAGGTGTGGACCGACTCGGAGTAGCCCGAGTTCCACTGCATCGCGACCTCGAGCTCGTGGCCGGTGCCCTTGACCGTGTAGCCGACGACCGAGTTGTGGATGGCCGACTTGGTGCGGTTGATGTGGCGGACGAAGTCCACCAGGCCGCCAGGATAGTGGTAGGTGCGGGTCTTCACCTTGTGCTCGACCGCTTCGGCGGCGACCTCCTCGGCGTGCTTGGGCGCCTCGGCGGTCTCACTGACCACTTCGTCGGTCACGTCGCCGACGGCGACCCGCTCGTCGGTGAGCTTGATGGTGAGGCCCTTGTTCAGGAAGGCCATCTCCTGCAGGCGCCGCGCCACGGTCTCGAAGTTGTAGGTCGTGGTCTCGAAGATGTCGGGATCGGCCCAGAATCGCACCGTGGTGCCGGTGACCTTGGTCGGCTCGCCCTGCGCCAGCTTGCCGGGCTTGGCGTCCTTGTAGGTCTGGGTCCAGTGGTAGCCGTCGACGTCGATCTCGACCTCGACCTTGGTCGAGAGCGCGTTCACCACCGAGATACCGACACCGTGCAGACCACCCGACACCGCGTAGGAGTCGGAGTCGAACTTGCCACCGGCGTGCAGCTGGGTCATGACGACCTCGATCGTGGGCACGCCCTGTGCGTGCATCCCGACCGGGATACCACGGCCGTCGTCGATCACCTCGACGCCGCCGTCGGCGAGCAAGGTCACCTCGACCTTGGTGGCGTAGCCGGCCATCGCCTCATCGACCGAGTTGTCCACAACCTCCCAGATGAGGTGGTGCAGACCGCGTTCACCGGTGGAACCGATGTACATGCCAGGGCGCTTGCGCACCGCCTCGAGGCCTTCGAGGACCGTGATGGAAGAGGCACCGTAGCCTGAATTGTTGCCCGATGCGTTGGAGTCGTTGGCAGCCACTTCTCGGTAGCTCTCCTTACTTGCTGATCCCTGGCACAGCGATCCGGGCAGCACGCGCACGGCTCGGAAAGAGCCATCGAATATCACGGACTGCACAGCACGCGCCGAGGGTTCGCCGCTGGTTACGTCACCATCCTACTGGTAAGCCCAACTTACAGTGCACCTACGACACCCCTGGCTTCGCCGTGAATGCAAGAAATCGTCCGACCGCGAGGCGGTTCCGCCTCCTCGGGTATTTTGCCGGTCGTAGGCGCGAATAGAGTATGTCCTCGGACCGGCTGCCGGGACGCGTGAGATGTGTGGGGTTCCCGGGGAGTTACCCGTGTCTGCGCGGGATCAGATGTCGCCTCCGAAGTTATCCACAGGCTCTATGCACATGTCCACAACTTGGGGCCTGAGAGCGGCGCGGGCGCAACGGATCTCGCTCCGGTCACCGCGCGGCTACCCGTAGGTGTCGCGCGGGCCACGGCCCTTGATGTGGCGATCGCCCTTGCGCCAGCTCGGCGCGGCGGGGCCGGTGATGCGCAGCGACGTCACCACGCCATGACCGACCGCGGCATTGATCTTGGCCAGGATCTGGCTCTGCAACATGCGCAGCTGGGTGGCCCACGCGGTGGACTCGGCGGCGATCTTGAGCACACCGTTCTCCAAGGTCACCGGAGTGGCGTGGGAGGCGATGTCCTCACCGACCACCCGCGGCCAGCTGCCGAACACCGTGCCCTCGGCTACCTTGCCTGACCAGCCACGATTCTTCGCGAGCGTGCCGCTGAGCGCACCGAGGAGCTGGGGATCACGGGCATCGGGACCCGACCCGGACCAACCACTACGGCGCCTGCCACCGGCCCGCAGCTTGCGTACCGGCGAGGCCCTGCCCTGCCCCACGGACTTGCCGCTGGCCTTGGCCGCGGCCCGCGCCTCTTCCAGCGCCCGGCGGGCCAGATCGATGCCGCGCAGCTCCGGTGCGGGTTCTTCCGGCACGGGTTTCCGCCTTCCGGTGTCGAGGGTGGCCGAGTGTGGATGGAGTCTACGCCGGGGCGCCGACGGGCTCGTCGAGCACCGATCCGGCATATATCCAGCATGTTGCCGGTTTTCCACAGGGGCTGGGGATAACTATCGCGATCTGTGCATATCTTCGGCGTGTTGGACGACTTCGGGGACGATCTGTGAGGTACGCCGGTCCGCCTCGCCGGTCGTGTGCACACGCAACGGTTCGGCGGCCAGTTCCGACGGCACGTCCTCGGCCACCGCGGCCGTGATCAACACCTGCTCGGCACCCGCGGCCACCTCCGCGAGCGCGGTGCGCCGCCGGCGGTCGAGCTCGGCGAACACGTCGTCGAGCAGCAGCACCGGTTCGGAACCTTCTCCGCGCAACAGCTCGAACGAGGCCAACCGCAGCGCGAGAGCGAACGACCAGGACTCCCCATGACTGGCGAATCCCTTCGCCGGTGCGCTGCCGAGCAGTAACTCGAGATCGTCGCGATGCGGGCCGACCAGACAGACCCCGCGATCGAGTTCCCGGTTCCTCGCAGCGGCCAGCTCGCGCAGCATGATCTCGTGCAGCAGCTGTGCGTCACCGGCCGCGGGCACTCTGGCCGGATCGAGGAGTTCCGGTGGGAGATACCCGGAGCGGTAAGTGATTGCGGCAGGACGTGATTCGGGTGCGATCGACCGATATGCCTGGGACAGATGGGGATACAGGTCGTGGACCAGGCGCAATCGTTCGGCGAGCAGCACCGCCGCATGATCGGCGAGGTGCCCGTCCCACACGTCGAGGGTGCCCAGATCGGCACGTGAACGCGATTGGCGCCCAGCGGTTTTCAACAGCGCCGAACGCTGCCGCAACACCTTGTCGTAATCGGCGCGCACACCCGCGAGCCTGGGCAACCGGGCTGTGGACAACTCGTCGAGGAACCGGCGCCGCTCCCCCGGATCCCCACGCACCAGCGCCAGATCCTCCGGCGCGAACAACACGGTCTGCAGAATCCCCAGGATCTCGCGCGAGCGGCGCACCGGCGAGCGATTGATCTGCGCACGGTTGGCGCTGCCCGCCTTGAGTTCCACATCCACGCGCAGTTCCCGCCCGGTGTTCACCACGGTGGCCCCGATCCTGGCCTGGGTGGCGCCCATCCGGATCAGCGGCGCGTCGGCGGAGACCCGGTGCGAGCCGAGCGTCGCCAGATAACCGACGGCCTCGAGCAGATTCGTCTTGCCGTTGCCATTTGCCCCCAGGAGCACCGTGCGCCCTGGGGACAACTCGAGATCGGCGTGTTCCCACGAACGGAAATCACGGACCGACAGCTCACGGATGAACATGTAGGCCTAGCCGCCCCTGCCTGCTCAGCCGGGCAGCCGGACCGGCATCAACAGGTAGATGTACTGGCTCTCCAGCGCCGCGAACGCACCCGACTCGAGCACCTTGGGCTCCTCGTCGGAGGCGGGCAGCAGCACCGCCGGACGGCTGGGCGTGGTGAACCCGAACGTGACCCGGTCGGTGTGCAGCGCGGCCAGGCCCTCGGTCAGGTAGCCGGGGTTGAACGCGATGGTGAGCGGTTCGCCGCGGAAATCGGCTTCCAGCCATTCCTCGGCCCGGCCCGCATCGTCCCCACCCGCCGACAGCAGCACGCCGTCTGTGGAGAACTCGAGCCGCACCTGGGCACCGCGCTCGGCCACCAGGGCGACACGCTTGATCGCCTCGGACAGCACCGCGACGGGCAGGGTGGCGATGGAGGTGTGCTCCTTGGGGAGCAACTGGCGGAACTTGGGGAATTCCGCGTCGAGCAGTCGGGTGGTGGTCCGCCGGCCGCCGTTGACGATGCCGAGCAGGCCGTCGGCGCCGCCACCACTGCCCAGCGACAGCTGGACCGGGGCCTCGGCGGCACCGAGAGTCTTGGCGGCCTCGGACAGCGTGCGCGCGGGGATGAGCACCGCGGTCTCGATGTCGGAGCGGGTCGGGTTCCACTGCAAGTGGCGCACAGCGAGTCGGAAACGGTCGGTGGCGGCGAGCACCACATCGTTGCCCTCGATCTCGACCCGGATGCCGGTGAGCATCGGCAGGGTGTCGTCACGGCCCGCGGCGACGGCGACCTGGCCGACCGCCTCGGCGAACACGTCGACGGTGAGTTCACCGGTCTGCTGCGGCACCTCGGGCAGTTGGGGATAGTCCTCGACCGGCATGGTCGGCAGCGAGAACTTCGCGCTGCCACAGGCGATGAGCACACGGGTGCCGTCGACGGAGACATCGACCGGCTTGTTCGACAGCGACTTGGTGATGTCGGCGAGCAGGCGGCCCGAGACCAGCACCTGGCCGGGACCGGCGACCTCGGCCGCGACACGCATCTGCGCGGAGACCTCGTAGTCGAACCCGGAGACCGTCAGGCCGTTCTCGTCGGCCACCAGCAGCACACCGCCCAGAACAGGCACCGGAGGCCGGGACGGGAGACTGCGCGCCACCCAGGCCACCGATTCGGCGAAGTCCTCTCGGGCGACCCGAAACTTCATGCTCGCAAGCTCCATCGCCCGATTTGTCCTCTCCGAGTTTCGAATCCGTGTGCGGGTGTGTGTCAGCGGAGTTGAACTGCTGTGTCGGCCGCGCATTGAGTCTCGCACAACCGACCGACAACCAAACGGTACCCGTGCAGTGCGCGAACTCCGCATCGACCCTCCCGGTCGATTCCCGCTCGTCGAACCACTCCGTTCCTCCTTGCCTGTCTGTGAGTGAACGACCGCTCGACTTGAGCCTCCCCAACCGAGTTTCCACACACCCTGTTTTAAAAGAGTTCTCTCTAGAAGGAGAACTGAAGTAGTAGTAGGCACTGTGGAATCTGTGGATTTCGCCCGAATCCGCAGGTCAGAGCGCTTGATGGCATGGGGATGGCCTTGGGGTGACTCGAGGATGAATCAGCGGTGGCTGTGGAGGCGTGAAGTTGTCCCCATTCCATCCTCGAGTTGTCCTCGAGTTGTTCCACCGGATTCACCCAGTTGTTCACACGTCGGGGCAGCCTGGTGGCAACGGTGTGGATTCCTCGAGGACTCCACAGGGACTCCTCGAGGAATCCACAGGCCGGATTCGGTGACGCCGCAGGTCAACGCTAGTGCACAGGTGTTAGTGGAGCGTCTTGTGGATGATGTGGACAACTGCCTGTGCATGAACGCTGCACACCCTCGCCCAACACCCTGTGCACCGACCGGTGCACAAAGGTGTGGATTCCTCGAGGAATCCACAGGAATTCCTCGAGGAATCCACAGGGCAAAAAAGAACACCGCCCCAGGTCAGGGCGGTGTTCCGGGTTGGGGATGAAATCAGCGGGAGCGCTGTTTGATTCGGGCTGTGAGTTCTTGGACCTGGTCGTAGACCCGACGGCGCTCGGTCATCTCCTTGCGGACTTTTTTCTCCGCGTACATCACCGTGGTGTGGTCTCGACCGAACGCCTGCCCGATCTTGGGCAGCGACAGATCGGTGAGCTCGCGGCACAGGTACATCGCGATCTGCCTGGCCTGCGCCAGCGGACGCGCCTTACCAGGGCCGGTCAGCTCCTCGAGCGTGGTGTTGAAGTACTCGGCGGTGACAGCCATGATCGTCGCCGCGTTGATCTCCAGTGCCGCCGTGTCGGGCATCAGGTCGCGCAGCACCACCTCGGCCAGCGAGAGGTCGAGCGGCTGACCGTTGAGCGAGGCGAACGCCGTCACCCGGATCAGCGCACCCTCGAGCTCGCGGATATTGCGCTCCACCCGGCTCGCGATCAGCTCGAGCACGTCGTGCGGCACATCGAGCCGGTCCATCCGCGCCTTCTTGCGCAGAATCGCGATGCGAGTCTCCAGCTCAGGCGGCTGCACATCGGTGATCAGGCCCCACTCGAAGCGAGTCCGCAGCCGTTCCTCCAGGGTGGCCAGCTGCTTGGGCGGGCGGTCCGAGGACACCACGATCTGCTTGTTCGCGTTGTGCAGGGTGTTGAAGGTGTGGAAGAACTCCTCCTGGATGCCTTCCTTGCCCTCGATGAACTGGATGTCGTCGACCAGCAGGATGTCGGTCTCGCGGTAGCGCCGCTTGAACGCGACCTTGCGGTCGTCGCGCAGGCTGTTGATGAAGTCGTTGGTGAATTCCTCGGTCGAGACGTACTTCACCCGCATGCCGGGGAACAGCCGCTGTGCGTAGTGACCCGCCGCGTGCAGCAGGTGGGTTTTGCCCAATCCCGAAGCGCCCCAGACGAACAGCGGGTTGTAGGCGCGCGCAGGCGCCTCCGCGATGGCGACCGCGGCAGCATGCGCGAACCGGTTGGACGCGCCGATGACGAAGGTCTCGAACGTGTACTTGGCATTGAGACTGGCCGACGAGGAGGACTGCGGCGGCGCCTCGGGCGACTTGCTGAAATAGGTCGGCCAGTTGTTGCGGTTGCTCACCACGGGTTCGTCGTCGGCCGGCTGCGCGCCGGGCTGACCGGGGAACGGCTTGTCCTGGCCCTCGGCGCTCGGTTCCTCGGCACGAGCGGCGGCGGGCTCTTCGGACGGCCTGCCGCGGTTCGGCGCGCGCTGCGGCGCCGGGTCGGGAGTGAACAGCGACTCCTGGCCGGAGTGGTCGCGACGCGGTGCCGCGGCTTGCTCGCGGCGGGCGGGCGGTGCGGTCTCGGGAACTCGCTGGTCCGGACGCGCGCCACGGAACTCACCGCGCCCACCGAACTCGGCGCCGGGATAGTCGGGGACGGGGTACGCCCCAGTCGGCTCGAAATCGGTGCCGGGGAACTCGTTGCGGTCGCCCTGGTACTCGGCAGGCTGGCCGAAATCGGACGGTGCCTGCTGGTATTCGGGCTGCTGGCCGTATTCCGCGGGCGGCTGCTTGTACTCCGGTTGCTGGCCGTACTCCGGCGGTGCCTGCTGGTATTCGGACTGCTGGCCGAATTCCGACGGATTCTGCTGGTACTCCGGCTGCTGCTGGTAATCGGGCTGTTGCTGCTGGTATTCCGATTCGGCCGGGTACTCGCGGTGCCCCGCGTAGTCGTTGCGCTCGCCGTACTCGCCGGCCTGCCCGGGGTACTCACGGCCGCCGTAGCTGCTCGGGTACTCGCCGTTGGCCGGATAGTCGGGGGACGATTGATAGTCGTTGCCGTACTCGCCACCCTGGCCGGGGTACTCGCCCGCGCCGTAGCGCGGCCTGCCGTACTCACCACGGGTGGCGTAATCGGGAACACTGAAATCGGGACCGGGATAACCGGCGGGTGGGCGCACCTGCTCGCGCGGACGCTCCGGCCTGCTCGTCATCCTGGCATGCCGGGGCGAACTACCGGCCCGCTCCCCCGCGGCCGGGCTCGGCGCGGCGATGCGCACCCCGAGTCCTTCCACCTGGGGACCCAGCCGACGGCCGAGCGATCGCAGGATCGGCTCGCGCAGATCACGCTCGATCGCCTCCTGTGCCAGCGAGGACGGGACCGACAGCAACGCGAAACCCTGCGCGACGGTGAGTGGCTTCACCAGCTTCAACCAGGCCTGCTGTGCACGACTCACCGCGGGGATGGCGCCGTCGGCAGAGCCGGTGGTGAGCTCGGCAACCACCTCCGGCCACACTGTGGCCAGCACGTTCTGCTCGTCGTCCATACAGCGTCCTCCCCGGACCGGTTTGTTGGGGCCCACGGCCTTCGCGCACGCCGGAAAGCACCCGTGAACAGGTGTAATCCAGTGATCCTGCGTACAACCGAAGCCGGTTCGAACGCTGTGGCCCGGTAATTCGGACTGCGGCGCGGGCACCGACGGCCTTACGAATATGCCACTGCGGCCGTCTGTCCACATAATTATCCACAGATGTGGACAAACCTGGGGATAAAGGAATTCTGCCAGCGTGTGGCAGTGAATGGGGCTGGACCTGCGGTTCTTCAGCAATCCCCCGGCTACAGAGGCTAGCTGGCCGCGCCGCACAACGCCAGGGGTGTGGAAGAACTCACGAAAAGTGGCCGCATGCGTCACTGCGGCCCGGGCGTGTCGTGCCTGGTCGGGCCAGACCTCTGGTCCGTTCGGGCGTCCGGTAGCCTTGACCTGTGCCGGTGACAGGTACGTGGGGGCCGAGTTTGACCCGTTCCTTCGGGATAAGTACCCTCGTACAGTCACCCCTTGGCGCGGTTGGCGGCTGTCTGCTGCACATCGATCGCCAAGGCAATCTGTGCGTAGACCGCGGTCCGCAGCGCAGACAAATCATTTGTACAGACTTCGGGCGCCGAATGGTGCCCACCTACTACAGGAGTGTTGACCGTGGCCAAGGGCAAGCGGACGTTCCAGCCGAACAACCGTCGTCGGGCGCGCGTCCACGGCTTCCGTCTCCGGATGCGGACCCGTGCGGGCCGCGCCATCGTTGCGGCGCGTCGCCGTAAGGGCCGTACCGAACTGACTGCCTGATCGCGCGTAGTCGGACGCTCGGGTGTTGCCTGAGCCGTATCGGTTGCACCACCGTGCCGAATTCTCCCGCACGGTGCGCCGCGGTCAGCGAATCGGGAGGCGAGATCTCGTCGTACACGCGCTCACGCACGCGTACGACGATGTCGCCGACGGCGATTCTCTGGTCCGCGTAGGTGGTCCTCGGTTCGGACTGATTGTCAGCAAGGCGGTGGGAAACGCGGTGGTTCGCCACCGGGTGGCCCGCCGCCTGCGTCATATGTGCGCCCAGGTGGTCGATGAACTGCCGGTCGGCACCGATGTCGTGATCCGGGCACTGCCCGGCGCCGCCACCGCCGATTCCGCCGAGTTGCTGCGCCAGCTGCGCACCGGCCTGCGCAAGCTCGGCTTGCGCGGGGAACCGGAGCTCGCGCTCGGTCGCACCTCGGCCGGTGAACGGCGATGAGGACCCTCACCCGCCTGCCCGCGAAAGCCCTGATCGCCCTGATCGAGCTCTACCGGACCTATGTCTCCCCCACCCGAATGCCGATCTGCCGGTTCACCCCCACCTGCAGTGAGTACGCGGTGACTGCCTTGCGTACCCGCGGGCTGGTCGTCGGATCGGCCCTCACGGTCGTGCGGCTCGCGAAATGCGCGCCCTGGCACCCTGGAGGGTGGGATCCCGTGCCAGAGCGCGGGTCGAATGCCTGCACAAAGTCATCGCCCGCGCTGATCGGCGATACGAACGACGGGAGTACCTAGAGCCGTGCTCGACATCATCTATTGGCCGGTATCCGCAATTCTGTGGTTCTGGCACAAAGCCTTCGGCTTTGTGTTCGGGCCTGACAGCGGTCTCACTTGGGCACTGGCGATCGTGTTCCTCGTGTTCACGCTGCGCCTGGTGCTGTACAAGCCGTTCGTCAAGCAGGTACGCACAACCAAACAGATGCAAGAGCTGCAGCCCCAGATCAAGGAGCTGCAGAAGAAGTACAAGAACGACCGCGAGACCATGGCGAAGGAGATGCAGAAGCTCCAGAAGGAGCACGGCTTCAACCCGCTCATGGGCTGCCTGCCCGTCCTGGTGCAGGTGCCGGTCTTCCTCGGTCTGTTCCACGTGCTTCGTTCGTTCAACCGAACCGGCACCGGCTGGGGCCAGGTCGGGATGTCGAACTATGACAACGCGCATACCGCGAACTACATCTTCAGCGCGGCCGACGTCCAGTCGTTCCTGAGTGCCCGTATCTTCGGTGCGCCGATCGCGGCGTTCATCACCGCGCCGCCCGAGCAGCTGGAAGCCTTCGCGGACTGGGGCGGTACACCCACGAAGCTGAACATCGCTCTCGTCGCCGTGCCGCTGATGATCATCGCCGGTCTGGCGACCCACTTCAACGCCCGCGCCTCGGTGCAGCGGCAGACTCCCGAAGCCGCCGCCAACCCGCAGGCCGCCATCATGAACAAGCTGTCGCTGTGGGTCTTCCCGCTCGGCGTGATGGTCGGTGGCCCCTTCCTGATGATCGGCATCCTGCTCTACTGGGTGGCCAACAACATCTGGACCTACGGACAGCAGCACCTGGTGTTCGGCCGGATGGAAAAGGAAGACGAAGAGCGTAAGCAGAAGAAGCTGGAGCTGCGGTCGCAGAACGCGCCCAAGCCCGGTGCCAAGCCGGTCGACGTCCGCAAGAAGCAGGACGCCCCGGCCGTCGATGACGAGCCTTCGGTGAACGGCACCGCGGCGACCAACGGCACCACTCCTAAACAGTCGGCCAAGCAGGGCGGTGGCAAGCGCAGGCCCGGCGGGCAGCAGCGGCCGGGTAACCGTGGCCGTGCGAACCAGAAGCGTAAGCGCTGAGACGCGATCGGATAGAGGGAATCCAATGACTGTTGAGACCGAGACCGACGGAGGGGACGCCACTGTGGCGACGACTGCTGTTGACGTCGTGAACGACGCCGAAGAAGCGTTGATCGAAGAGGGCGAGATCGCGGGCGACTACCTCGAGCAGCTACTCGATGTGCTCGACTTCGACGGCGATATCGACCTCGATGTCGAGGGCGACCGCGCCATCGTGAGCATCGACGGCGGCCGTGATCTGACCAAGCTCGTCGGGCGAAACGGTGAAGTGCTCGACGCGCTGCAGGAGCTGACTCGGCTCGCCGTGCAGCAGGCGACCGGCGTGCGTAGCCGTCTGATGCTCGATGTGGCCGGCTGGCGTGCACAGCGCCGGACCGATCTGAGCGAGATCGGCGTCGCCGCCGCGAAGCGGGTGCTCGAGTCGGGCGCACCCGAAGCGCTGTCCGCGATGACTCCGTTCGAGCGCAAGATCGTGCACGATGCTGTCGCCGATATCGATGGCGTAGCGAGCGAGAGCGAAGGCGTCGAGCCGAATCGTCATGTGGTGGTAGTGCCCGAGTAGGCTGACTTCCGCCGTAACCACGAACGATGTGATTAGGCCTCCGGTCTCGGACCGGGGGCTTTTTCATTGCCATCACTCGGAAGGATGTTTCACGTGGAACGAGAACTGGGTGCGCCGTCCGACGAGCAGGAACCGCCCGCCGCCGCTGCCCGAGTGTTCGGCGACCGCTTGGACATCGCCCGCCGGTACTACGCGGCGCTGGCGACGGCCGGTGTGGAACGCGGTCTCATCGGTCCCCGTGAGGTTCCCCGGCTGTGGGAGCGCCACATTCTCAACTGTGCCGTCATCGGCGAGCTGATCGATGAAGGCGCTTCGGTTGTCGATATCGGCAGCGGTGCCGGGCTTCCCGGAATCCCCCTCGCGATCGCCCGGCCCGACCTTCGCATCACTCTCGTGGAACCGCTGCTGCGGCGGACGATCTTCCTGAGCGAGTTCATCGAAGAAGCCGGGTTGGATGTCACGGTGGTTCGCGGTCGGGCGGAGCAGTCCGGCGTGATCAAAGAAGCGGGCGGCGCGGATGTCGTCACTTCGCGCGCGGTGGCTCCTCTCGCCAAGCTCGCCCACTGGTCGCTCCCCCTTCTTCGCGACCACGGTCGCATGCTCGCTCTCAAAGGAACCAGTGCCGCCGAAGAACTCGAGCGCGACGGTGCCGAGCTGATTCGTGACGGTGCGACCGATCTCCGGGTTGTCGGGTGTGGCGCCGGCATCGTGGAAATCCCCACTCTTGTCATCAGTGCCGAGCTACTCCCCCGCGCCGAGCGTCCGACTCGTCGCAGTGAACGGAAGGCCGCCGGAGTGGAGAAGAAGGCTCGGAAGCGTCGCGAATCCTGATCGACCTGAAATCTCTTCCATCTAGCGAGTTCGCGCGTTTCGTAACGTGACGAATCATGCCGAGGGTCGTTGTATGGGCTTGAGGCGGGTCTATTTTCGGTAGTTGCGGATGGGTGTCGCGTTCGGGGAGCGGAAGTGTTTCACGTGGAACGCGACAGCCGATCCACTTCGTTGTTGATCGAATTTCGTATGCGTCGGGCGGACTTCGCCAGTCGGGTTTAATCGTGGTGGATTCGCTCGCTCGGTTTGAAGCGGAACGCGATCTGTCCGGGAAGTGCGTTGCCTGTGAGTCGAGGCAGGTCTGGTGAGATCGAATCTTCGGGCTCACGGGTGGGGGTGATCGTCGGGCGTCCGTTGGGTGGGTGAGCGTCGGCGAAGTCGAGGGAGAATCTGGTCGTCTGTTGTGTGGCAGTTCCTGGGATGGAAGTTGCCGTGAGCGAGCGTGTTCGGCAGCGTGTGTTTGCCGATCAGCAATGGGCGTTGGTGTCCTATCGGAAGATGTGTGGCATCGGTTCTTCTCGGCGGCAGCTGGGCTCCGCTTCTCTCGTTGAGTAGCGACACGGTGGTCGTCGCGGGCGACGTGTTCGGCCGGACGCTCGTCGATCGCTTGGGTGTGTGGGATCGGTGCGGAGAAGTCTGGTGGTGATCGGGCGTCGTTTGGTCCACGTAGGGGTGGGGTCAGAAACTTGGCGAGTCGGATGTCGGCGAGACGGGCTGGGACTGTGAGCCGATGACTCATGTGGATCTGTGTGAGATGGGGCGCGGGGCGAGCGGTGAATTGGTTGGGGTGCTGTGCTGATGCTGAGGGGGTGCTTCTCGGCTGACTCCGGGGTGCGTGGGTGATGGGGAGTGCGGGTGGGATTTGTGGCTGGGATTGGGTGTTCGGTAGTCCCAGGGGTTTGAGGCTGTGTTTTTGGCGCGCTGGCGCGCGCGTGTCCGCGGCCCTGAGGGGCGACCCGGCCGCGGACCGGCCACTTCGTGGCCGCCGCTCCCTAGGGGTCGCGGGTGCGGGGTTGGGTGTGCGGTCATGGCGGATCTGGGGAGTGCGGTGTGGCGGGGCGTGCTGTCTGGATGGGAGTGCGGTGCGCGGTCTGGATGCTGGGTGGGAGTGCGGACCCCAGATGGATTTGAGGGCAGGGGTGGATGGGACGGGCTGAGTGTGGGAGCTCTTGGGCGAGCTCGGACCATGCGTTGCGGCACTCATCGGCCGTCTGATGTGGTGCCCCGCTCCCCCGTTGTTTCCCGTGAAACATCGATCGCGGGCGCTAATTTGTGAGTGTTGGGTGTGTCCTTGTCGGCGTGCCGCGATTCAGCTTTCCTAAGTGTCTCGAGGCTGGCAAGCTGTCAGAGTCGGGCGGGAGTGAGCCACCCTCCTCGAGTCTTCGAGTTCTCCACCGACACAGTTAGTTTGTGACGACAAGGCGCCGACGTTCGTCGGGGATACGTGATCTGAAGTTTCTCGGGTTAGGAGCAATCTATGTCGAGCGGTCCGGCGAATGTTTCACGGGAAACAGCGTCGCGGGTCCCGGGGATGCTGGATTCCAGCAGCTTCGACGCGGAGACGTTCGGGAATACTCCTTTCGGGCACATCTCCCCGGCCGAGACCCCGATCGCGGCGGAAGCGCAACGCGCCAGCCAGATTCTGCATCCAGGAAAGGTCACTGTGCCGAAACCTCGCGAGCAACGGATCATCACTATCGCCAACCAGAAGGGCGGCGTCGGTAAGACGACTACGACGGTCAATCTCGCTGCGGCGCTAGCGCACCAGGGAATGACGGTCCTTGTGGTCGATCTTGATCCGCAGGGCAACGCGAGTACGGCGCTGGGCGTCGCACACAACTCGGGTGTGCCGTCCAGCTACGAGCTCCTGATCGGTGAGGTGACGGTCAAGGACGCGATCCAAGTGAGCCCGCACAGCGAGCGATTGCTGTGTGTCCCGGCCACGATCGACCTGGCCGGCGCGGAGATCGAACTGGTCTCGATGGTCGCCCGGGAAGGCCGGTTGAAGACCGCGATCCGCGAGGCGGGCATGGTCGGCTTCGACATCGATTACGTGTTGATCGACTGCCCGCCCTCCCTCGGTTTGCTCACGGTCAACGCGCTCGTGGCGGCCAAGGAGGTGCTGATTCCGATCCAGTGTGAGTACTACGCGCTGGAGGGTGTCGGTCAGCTGCTCCGCAATATCGGGCTGGTGCAGGCGCACCTGAACCCGGAGCTACACGTGTCGACCGTCCTGCTGACGATGTACGACGGCCGCACCAAGCTGGCCGACCAGGTGGCCGAGGAAGTGCGTAATCACTTCGGCGATGTGGTCCTCAAGTCGATGATCCCGCGCAGCGTGAAGGTCTCGGAGGCGCCGGGCTATGGGATGACCGTGCTCGATTACGATCCAGGCTCGCGCGGTGCGATGAGCTACATGGACGCGGGGCGCGAGCTGGCCGCTCGTGCGCAGCTGAAGCAAGACGCGTCTTAAGCGTGAGTTGGAACGAGGAAGGGATCGGTAGCCGATGAGTCAGGCGAAAAAGGGCGGTCTCGGTCGCGGGTTGGCCGCATTGATCCCGACGGGTCCGGCAGTGGCGCCGGGCTTGAGCAGTGCCGCCGCGAGCGTGATCGGAATCAACCCGATCGGCCCGCAACCGGCCGAGGCATTCCTGCATCGTGTTCCGGACGCGGAGCCCGCGCCGGAGCCCGAGCCCGAGCCCGAATCCGATCTGGTCTCCCCCGGCGGCGCGGTGTACCGCGAGGTCCCCGCCGACCTGATCGAGCCGAACCCGAAGCAGCCGCGTCAGGTCTTCGAGGAAGACGCACTCGCGGAGCTCGTGCACTCGATTCGCGAGTTCGGTCTCATGCAGCCGATCGTCGTGCGCCGCGTCGAACCGGGCGTCGACAAGTTCCAGTTGGTCATGGGCGAGCGCCGCTGGCGCGCATGCCAAGAGGCCGGACTCGCCACGATCCCGGCCATCATCCGGGACACCGACGACGGCTCGATGCTGCGCGACGCGCTCCTGGAGAACATCCACCGCGTGCAGCTGAACCCCCTCGAGGAGGCGGCGGCCTATCAGCAGCTGCTCGAGGAGTTCGACGTCACGCACGAGGAATTGGCTTCGCGAATCGGTCGCTCGCGGCCGGTGGTGACGAATATGATTCGTTTGCTGAAGCTGCCGATTCCCGTGCAGCGTCGGGTGGCCGCCGGGGTGCTCTCGGCCGGACACGCCAGGGCGCTGCTCGGCTTGGATGCCGGCGCGGACGCACAGGAAGAATTGGCTGCACGAATCGTTCGTGAGGGAATGTCGGTTCGGTCTACGGAGGAAGCGGTGCAACTCGCGAACCGCGAGCCCACGCCGACCGCTCCCCCGGCACCGAAGCGCAAACCGATCCACATGCCGGGTCTGCAAGATGTTGCCGAGAGACTGTCGGGGTCCTACGACACCCGAGTCACGGTCAGCCTCGGCAAGAACAAGGGCAAGATCGTTGTCGAGTTCGGGTCCGTCGAAGATCTCGAGCGCATCGTGGCGCTGATGGAGCAAGTCGGCCCCGAAACGTCACTGTGACTGAAAGAGGCGGCACGTACTGTGGATAGTGATGTGGCGTGAGCGTGGATGAATCCGACAGCTGGAGGCTGAACAGAGCGGTGTCGACCAGCGTCACGGCTTTGACTCTCGACGGGCTCGGTCAGCTCCCGGCGCACACCCGGCGGTGTGTGTTCTGGGAGCTCGACCCGGCCGTCGCCGCGGACTCGCACGCGTTCAGCGATCCGGTCTTCGAAAAGGAAGCCTGGCTCTCGACGGTGATGCTCGAGTGGGGTTCGTGCGGGCAGGTGGCCCACGTGGACAACAACCTCGCGGGCTGTGCGCTGTACTCCCCCCCGAGTGCCGTGCCACGTTCCGCGCTGTTCCCCACGTCCCCAGTAAGCCCGGACGCGGTCCTGCTGACCACGCTGCAGGCCGAATTCCCCTACGATGAGGCCGATGTAGCCCATCGCCTTGTTCAGGCCGTGGTGGCCGATCTGGTGCGTCGTGGCGTGCGAGCGCTGGAAGCATTCGGCATTCGCAACGGCCCACCGTCGAGTTCGGTAGCCGATCGCGGCTTCGGATCGTCGATGCGGCTGATGGAACGGATCGCGGCGCCGCTGCGGGACCCGTCGTCCGCGACGAGGTGCACTCCCGAAACCTGCATGATCGACGCGGATTTCCTCGCCGAGGTCGGTTTCGAAGTGGTGGCCCCGCACCACCGCTTCCCCCGGCTGCGCCTGGAACTCGACTCCGATCACGGCTGGAAGGAAGATGTCGAGCGCGCGCTCGACCAACTCCTGGCGGCGGCGTCGATGGAACCGCCCTCGCGCGTCGGCGCGCACTGACCCGAGACAACAAGAACGGCCCCGCGGACAATCGCGGGGCCGTTGGTCTTGTGTGGGCTAGACGCGCGGGGCGGGAACGTTGCCAGCGTCGGCGGCCGCCAGTTCTTCGGCGAGCAACTCGGCGAAGGTGTAGGTGCCGGTCGGCTGGTCGTCCTGGCCGAGCAGATAGAGCCGCTTCACCGAGATCAGAATCGCTTCGGCGATCACGTCGCGCATGCGCGGGTTGGTGAGCACCGAGGCGTCGTAGTCGTTGGTGAGGTAGCCGAGGTCGACCTGCACGGTCGGCATCTTGGTCAGGCGCAACAGGTCCCAGGTGCGCTGATGAGTCCGGCAGTCCTGCACCGAGGTTCGGGCCACCACTTCGCGCTGAATGAAACCGGCCAGTACCTGACCGATCATCGACACCGAACCGTGCGAGTTGCCCCAGTAGAAACCGGCCACTCCCTTCGCGGACGGGTTGTCACTGGTCGCGCAGCGCAGCGAGATCATCAGGTCGGCATCGAAGGCGTTGGAGGTGTCGGCGCGTTCGACATCGGTGGGGTTGGCGCCCCACGGCCGGGACAGGAAGGTTTCCATACCGGTCGCGGCCATCCGGCCTTCGAGCCTGGAAGCGAGATCCCACAGGATCTCCGACTCGTAGACGTCACCGTATTCGGTGGGTACCGCGAAACCCTTGTCGGCGCCGCCGAATCCGGGGTCGATGACGATCCGCTTGCCGGTGAGCTGCGGGCCCGCCCGGTGCACCACTTCTTCCTCGGCGATGCGATGCGGGTTGCCGCCGGTGACGCGCGCGCCGAGCAGATCCAGCGAGCGCAAGGTGTCGGGTCCGCAGATACCGTCGGCGGACAGGCCGATCTCGCGCTGGAACGCGCTGAGCCCGTCGTGGGTGTGCGGGCCGAAGTGCCCGTCCACCCGGTACACGTAGAAGCCGAGATCCTGCAGCTTGCGCTGCAGGGTGGCCACGTCGTCACCGTAGAGCGGCGCCGACAATTGGTAGATCAACGTGCGAGCACCCAGCCGGTAGGAGGCTTCCTTCAGCGCGCGATAGGTGGCCGGACCGACCACGCCGTCGACGAGCAGACCGCGCTGCTGCTGGAACGCGCGGATCGCCGAATCGAGGGGCCGATCGAACACCGCCTCGGTGTCCTTCCAATACTCCGGTCCGTCAGTGGATTCGACGTGTGGGAGATGCAGGAAACCGAGGCTTGCGAGGGTGCTCCGAACCTCTGCGACGGCTGGTCCTGAATCGCCGTGACGAAGTCGGTGCATGCGTAAGAGCCCTTTCCTTCGGCCGGAGCGTCCGTCGATTGTCTCAGACCCGGGCCGCTTTGCGGGAATCCCGGGTCCAGGCATCCTACGGCGCGTCGGCCGGTAGGAGACGCTTTTATCGGATGCTCTGTGTTAGATGAGACCGTCGAGCTCGCGCAGCAGCGCGGCCTTACCTTTCGCGCCGACGATCTGCTTCACCGGCTTGCCACCCTGGAACAAGATCATCGTGGGCAGCGACAGGATCTGGTAGTCGCGGGCGGTGCCGGGATTGGCCTCGGTGTCGAGCTTGGCGATGGTCAGCTTGTCGGCGTGGGTGCCTGCGATCTCCTCCAGCACGGGGGCGACCATCTTGCACGGGCCGCACCAGTCGGCCCAGAAGTCGACGAGCACCGGCTTTTCGCTGAGCAGGACGTCGTCGGCGAAGGACTGGTCGGTGACGGTGATGGTGTTGGCACTCTCGGCCATGGGTGTCTCCTCGACAGGGGTGGAACTCGAAATCAGTTGGCGCGCACGGCGGCCGGGCCGTCGGCGTGGTCGAGCGTGTTGGCGGTGATGTCGCCCTGCTCGGCGAGCCAGCGTTCGGCGTCGATCGCGGCACGGCAGCCGGTGCCCGCGGCGGTGATCGCCTGCCGGTAGGTGTGGTCGACGAGGTCGCCCACGGCGAAAACGCCCGCGACATCGGTGGCGGTGCCCGGATCGGTCACCTGCACATAGCCTTCGCCGTCGAGTGCGACCTGGCCCTTGACGAGTTCGCTGCGCGGATCGTGCCCGATGGCGACGAACAGGCCGGTCGCGTCGAGCTCGGACTCCGCGCCGGTGCGGGTGTCGCGCAGGGTGAGGCTGGTGACGCTCTTCTCACCGTTGACCTTCACGACCTCGGAGTTGAGCTGGAACTTGATCTTCTCGTTGGCCTTGGCGCGCTCGAGCATGATCCGTGACGCACGGAACTCCTCACGGCGGTGCACGATGGTGACGCTCGCGGCGAACTTGGTGAGGAAGGTCGCTTCCTCCATGGCGGAGTCGCCGCCGCCGACCACGACGATGTCCTGGCCCTTGAAGAAGAAGCCGTCGCAGGTGGCGCAGGCGCTCACACCGCGGCCGAGCAGGTCCTGCTCCCCCGGCACGTTCAGGTAGCGCGCGGCCGAACCCATCGCGAGGATCACGGCGTAGGCCTCGAAGGTCTCGTCACCGACGGTGACCTTCTTCACGGGGCCGGACAGGTCGATCGCGTCGACGTCCTCGGTGCGCAGCTCGGCGCCGAAACGCTTGGCCTGGTCGCGCATCTGCTCCATGAGGTCGGGGCCCATGATGCCGTCGCGGAAGCCGGGGAAGTTCTCCACCTCGGTGGTGGTCATCAGGGCGCCACCGAACTGGGTGCCCTCGAAGACCAGCGGCGAAAGCTCCGCGCGGGCGGCGTAGACGGCCGCCGTGTAGCCGGCGGGTCCTGAGCCGACGATGATCAGGTCGCGAACTGGCGTGCTCATGGGGACCTTCCGAGAAGTAAAGCTGGGACGTGTCGGTCAACAACAGCCTAAACGGTGTTGTTCCCGGTATTTCTTTGCGGCTGGTCCCTCAACCGATGTCGCGCAGGGTGAGCCGTTCCGGGGTGCCGGTGGTGCAGCCGGTACCGACCACCAGGGCGGTGATGGTGGGGGCCTGCTCGCCCTGGACGAGGACCAGGACGGCGTCGGAGCCACGGAAAGTGATATTCGACGCTCCCAGCACCGCGCGGTCGATGCCGTTGGCTTGCACGCAGCGGGTGAGGGCCGCTTCGTCGGCCAGCGGGCCGATCACGTCGCGTTTGCCCAGTGCGCGGAGTGCGGCGGCGGTGGTGAGTTCGTCGGCGGCCGCCGGTTCGGTGAACGGCGCGGCGGTGGGGGTGCCCTCGGTGGTGTCGAACGTGCTGAACACGGCGCCGGCGCCCGCCAGGACCGCCACGGTGGCGGCGGCCGCGGCGAGTAGCCCCAGTCGGCGCCGGGAGCGGTAGCGATCCAGCGAGATCGGGGCCTCGCCGGCCGGTGCGGGGGGAACAGCAGCGAGCGGGGTGATGCGCTCGGTCGGGCCCTCCCCCGCGTCGAGTTCGGCGACGAATCGGAACATGCGGTCGGCCACGTCGTCGGGCATGCGGTGCATGACCCGCTCGTCGGTGGCGAGCGTGCGGAGGTGGGTGTTCACCTCGTCGAGCTTGTTCAGGTAGTGCAGCGCGTCTTCGTCGGTGCGGACCACGGGCCACAGCTGCTCGCACAATTCGGGCGCGAGGTTGTCGGCATGCAGATCGGCCAGCAGTTCCGACGGGAACGGAGGCTGCGGCACGGATCGAGACACCCTCGCACCTCCCCTGTTCTGTCGATATCGGATCGCAGGATTTACATCGCTGACTTGTTCGTCACTGTTAATGACGCATCCCGACTACATCCGGTTCCCTGGATCCCGGAAAAATTCCAAACGTTCTTGCAAACGTACGCGCGCTCGGGCGCATCGGCTCTTGATCGTGCCCGGCGCCACGCCGAGCGCAGCGGCGGTTTCGGCGACGCTGCGGCCCTCCATCTCGGTCATGACCAGGGCCAATCGTTGTTCGTCAGGGAGGGTGAACAGCGCCTCGCTCACGACGGTGGACAGTTCGTAATGCGCGAAGGCGTCGTGCGGGTCGACCGCCTCGGGCATGGTGTCGGGCAGGATCGACACGGCGCGACGGGTCTTGTTGCGCCGGATCCGGTCGAGGCAGGCATTCACCACGATCGCGTGCAGCCAGCTACGCACCTCGGATTCGGCGCGGAACGAGTCGGCGGTGCGATGGGCCGAGAACAAGGCGTCCTGCAGACAGTCGGCGGCGTCCTCGCGGTTGTAGGACGTGCGCAGCGCGGTCTGCCAGAGATGGTCGGAATGCCTGCGCAGCAGTTCGGCGAAGACATACGGTTCCCCGCGAACGTGGGCGGCAAGCAGTTGCTTGTCGCTGCCGTTCTCCAGGAACGAGCGGACGCTGGGCGCGACCTGCCGCGGTGGCACACCGCGGACTTGCTCGTTGACATCCGGCGACAAAACTGACCCCTTGGACAGCGCTCATTACGGCGACTTCGAGCCGACGAACAAGGCCGATCCATCACCTGACTACAACGCGACGTCCAGGATCGACGTCAACAAATCCTGGGTAACTCTCAACCGAGAGCGCGGGGGGATCATATCGTTGATAACAATTACGCACCAACCGGACCGCGGTTCGATGAAGATCGGCAATGGGCCCGGAAATGATCGACCACCTGCGCAGATAGCAGAGGTGGGAGGGTTTTACGGCGCGATGAGACTAAGGGGCCGCGTCGAAGCGGACGTCGGCGATCGCGGTCTGGAACTGACCGCCGGAATTCGCCAGTCCGGTGATCCAGACGAGCACGAAACGAGCGGCCTGATCGGTCTGCACGGCGATATCGGTGACGCCGTCACCGAGCTTGGCCGAACCGATCAGCTGGGTCTGGTCGAGCGTGGGCGCCTCGGTGGGCGAGGTACGGATCTCGACCGTGCTGCCCGCACTGGGTGAGGTGATCGACACATTGGTGAGCTTGGCCGGCGTCGGCAGCGTGGCCAGCAGCCCCACGCCCTTCTTGAGGGCGGGGAACTGCTGGAAGTACTGATCGGTGCGCCACACCGTCGCCGCGTTGTGGTCGAGCACCGCGCCCGCCGCCGCGGCGCCGTCGGGGGTGCCCTCCGGGGAGAACACCGCGGCACCGGTGACCGGCACCGGCACACTCGTCGGCGGTGCCGCGGGGTCGTCGGCGGGCGGTGCGGACGCCGCGGGCGGAGCCACACTCGAGGTGAGGCCGATATTGATCTGCTGGTCCAGCGGCTTGTCCGACGCGCCGGGCGCGAAGATGCTGACCATCCACCAGATCAGCACGCCGACCACCAGCGCGGCGAGCACGCCGAGGCCGACCATGATCCACATCATCCGCTTGGAGCGTTCCCGCTCGGCCGCGAGCAGTTCCGGGTCGGCGAGTGAATCGGCACCGGGGGCCACAGCCCGCTGACCCAGACGTAAGACCGGAATGAAGTCGGTCTTCTGATCGACGACCGAGGCCTGCTCGAGCACGTGCTGCACGGTGGCAGCGGTGCGCACGCCCTTGTTGGATTCCAGCGAGCGAACCGCGACGGCCGAGATCTCGAACGGCACCTCCGGCCGGATCTGGCGCGGTTCCACCGGCGTGCCGTCCGGCCCGAAATCGGCCAGTCGCAGGCCGCCGATGGTGGCCGCCGACCCGGTGACACCACCGACGCGAATCGGCCAGCGTGCGGTGATCAGGGCGTAGAGCATCGCGCCGAGGCCGCGGACGTCGCCTTGCGCGTCGGAATCGCCGAGGGTGCCGGGGAACGCGAGGACGGCGTCACCGGAGGCACTGATCCGGATCCGATCGGGGTGATCGATCGACAGCGAGCCGCCGCCACGGTGCGCGAGTTCGGCCGCCGAAGCGAGCGCCCTGATGGCCCTGGCCGCGCCGACCGGCGACGGCACGGTCTCGGCCATCTCACGCAGCGAACGACCGGGGGTCCACTCGGCCACGACGATGCCGCCGGAGCTGCCACGGACCACGTCGAGCACCCTGGCCAGGCCGGGCGAATTGATCCTGCCCAATCGCAGCGTGCGCGACAGCACCGCCTGCGGGCCGTCGTGACCGGAGTTCTCGCCCGAGGTCTGATCCGCGTCCACGAAGGTCAGCGCGACCTCGCGATCGAGCTTGATATCGAGTGCCTGCCAGAACTTCAGCCCGCGCGCACCCCCGTGACCGGCCAGCAATCGGTACCGGCCACCGGCGACGGACGCGCCGGGGATGAGCTTGGGGCCACGCTGCCCACGGTTGGCCGCGGCGCTCGGGGGCACCTGCGGGGGAATCGGCAGCATGCCGGTGTCGTATGTCGGATCGTGCGGCGGCATGGCCGAACGTGCGTCGTCTTCGTGCGTATCGCCTTCGTCTGGCGCGTCGGTATGTTCGGAATCCGTCGAGTTCGGCGCATCGGGCCCGACCTCGGTGGACATTCCTGCTGCCGCGCGCGCCGCAGAATCAGCGGCCGGGACGCCGCCCACCGCGTCATCGCTCACCCTCGGTCCTCCTTCGGCCTGAAAACCCGTGTCGGTCTGCGGAACAGCGTACGGGAACTGTGCTTTACCGGTGCTGTCAACAGCGCCCGGTCGAATGACGGGAAGCACCATGGTCTGGGTGTCCAAAGACTGCCCATATGCGGGGAATCCGTAGGTATCGGGACGGCGCAGGACGGTGGTCGCGTAGATGTCGTCTGCCGGGGTGTCGTCGAGTCCGCGATCCGGCGCTGGCGGGGTGATGCCGAGCTTGCGCGAGATCGCCACGGTGATGGCGACGACCTCGGGGATACCGGCCAGACGCATCAGGCCGAAGGCCACCGAGAACATGACCAGCGAATCGACGACGACGCGCAGCAGCGAGCCCGCGCCGCCGGAGACACGGTCGAGTCCGGTCACCGAGTCGACGATCAGCATCACCGCGCCGCCCGCGATCGAGGCGAGCAACACTCTGGTCACAGTTCGGCCGACATTGACCATTCGCAGGTCGCCGAGGCTGCGGTGCAGCAGCACGCCGCCGATCACCGCGCCCGCGGTGAATCCGAGGCCGGTGGCGACACCGAGAACGATCACCACGTCGTCGCTGTCGCGGGCGATGACCGGTGCCAGTGCCGAGATCAGGATCTTGATCGTCGTGATGCCGAGGATGATCCAGGTCGGTGTCCATGCCTGCTCGCGCGCGTAGAACACCCGCAGATGGATGAGTACGAGCGAATACGGGATGAGCGAGAACGCCGACCAGCTCACCGCGCTGCCGAGCCGTTCGGCGTCACCGGAGAATCGCGCGTAGCCGTAGAGCGCCTGGCCGATCTCCGGGCCCGCGAGCGTCATGAAGGTGACGATCGGCAGCATCGCGATCATCGTGAGTCGCGTGGCTACGGACAGGTCGTCGACCACGGCGGGGGTGTCGTCGTCGGCGGCGCTGCGGCTCAGCCTCGGCATGATCGCGGTGAGCAGGGTTACCCCGATCACGCCGTAGGGCAGCTGCAACAGCGCCCACGCGTTCGCGAAGATCGCGGGACCCGCTTCGTCGGCCGAGGAGGCGATGTTGTTCGCGACCACCAAGCCGACCTGGCTGATCAGCACGTACAAGATGATCGCGATGCCCATCTTGCCGAACTGCTTGAGCCGCGCGTCGACTCCCCACAGCGGACGCAGGTTGATCCCGTGCCTGCGGATCGCGGGCAGCAGACAGAGTGCCTGTGTCGCCACGCCCGCGGTGATGCCGAGGCCGAGGACCAGCAGTTTCGGGTCGCTCATGCGCACCGGGTCGAGCGTGATCTCGCCGGGTGTCAGCGCGTAGACCGCCAGCACCGTCAACGCGACCACATTGTTCATCACGGGTGCCCACGCACCCGGTTTGAACGCCTGTCTGGTGTTGAGGATCGCGGTGAACAGCGCGGACATGCCATAGAAGAGCAGCGCGGGTGCCAGTAGGTAGGTCAGCGCGACGGTCAGGTTCGTATTCACCTTGCCGTCGGAGGAGACGAGCACGTGACCGGCCAGGATCGGCGTGGCCGCCAAGGTGAGCACCGTGGCGACGAACAGCACGGTGAAGGCCGCTGTCACCAATCTGCGCACGAACGCGGCGCCGTTGTCGGCGTCCTCCTGCTCGGCGCGGATCAGGGTCGGCACGACGATGGCGGTGAGCACGGCGCCGAGGACGAGCTCGGCGACCATGTTCGGGATCAGGTTCGCCGAGATGAACGCACTCGCGATGGCCGGACCGAGCACGGTCAGCAACAGCAGCTGCTTGGCGAATCCGGTGATCCGGCTGATCAGCGTCGCGACGGCGATCGAACCCGAGTCCTTGAGCAGCTTCGCGTTGGCACTCATCGGGGCGCCGCCCGCCTTGCCGGCAGGTTCGGCCGCTACCTTCTTCGGCCGGGCGATGACTTGAGTCCGCTCCGCTGACCGATCGCCGGCGGGCACACCGCTCGCGTTCCGTCCACGATCGCCGAATCCGGCGCCTGCCTGGCGGCCATCCCGGGCGGGGTCCGCGGCGGGCATCCCGGGGAAACTCCCCCGCGACGGCATTGGACGTCCCTGCTCCGGCGGAGCTTGCCTGCGGGCACCGGCCTGATCGGGCCGATCCTGTCTCGGAATGGCGCCGGACTGCCCACCGCGCGGCGGGACCGGTCGTTGCTGGGGGAACTCGCCCGACGGGTTCGGCCCGGATCGCCGCGGGGCGAACCCGTCCGGTCCGGGACGTTGCTGCTGCGGAAACTCACCCGAGCGCCCGGCGGAACCAGGTCCGGGGCGCTGCTGTTGCGGGAATTCGCCCGAGCGGCCGGCGGAACCAGGTCCGGGCCGTTGCTGTTGCGGGAATTCGCCCGAGCGCGCGCCGGAACCAGGTGCGTGGCGTTGCTGGGGAGGTACAGGGCGACCGTCTGGCCCGTAAGCAGGGGGGCGCGGGGGCAGGCCGGGCGGACCGGCAGGGGGCTGCGGTGCGCCGGGAGGGCCGCCTACACCGGGGCGCGGCGGCGGTCCGGGACGTTGCTGCTGCGGGAATTCACCCGAACGATTCGCCTGGCCGGGCGGTCGTTGACGTGGAGCGGGCCCGCGCCCTTGGCGGTCGCCCTGGGGCGGGCGCTGCTGATCCGGGCGGTAGTCGGCCGGGCGTGGCTGACCCTGTGCCGGGCGGAACCCGGCCGGTGGCTGTTCAGTGGGGCGACCGGGAGCCGGCGCGGCGCCGTGATCCGGCCCGGGACGGTATCCGGCCTGTTCGGGACGCACCCCGGGCCGAGCACCTGGCGCACCGGGATGACGTGGCGCGCCGGGCAGATCCACCGCGGGCCGATTCCCCGGCTGACGAAATCCACCGGGCTGTTCGAACGTCGGATCACCGGGGCGTACCGGCGGTCGGCCATCGCGAGGCGCGGCGTCCGGTCGATGACCAGGCGCGCCGGGCCGCCGATCCACGTGCTGTGCGGCCTCGTCGCGGTCGGCGTCCTGTCCGGCCGTCATCCCGCGTTCCCACGGAGCACTGGGCGCCCGGCGCAGGGTCGGGTCGTCGTCGTGGTCACGCCGATGAGCGGAATCATCGTCGCCCATCATGCCTCCTGTACCCGGCGTAACCCGCGAATCCCGCCGGTCCGATGAGCGTTTCGCTCACCAGTGCCACTCTCGTCCTTGTCTGTCATGGTGCCCTGACCGCGCGTCAGGCGCGGGTGTTCACTGCCGTTGCAGCCGCTGACGTGCCCGCCGCAGTCGACCCGCCCGTTCGACCGTCTCCGGGGTGAACCCTTCGTCGGCGGGGTCGGGCTGTCCGCGGAACCGTCGCAGCAGTCGGCGCCCGGCCAGCAGCAACAGCAGTATCGCGGCACATGCGGTAATTATGGCCAGGGCCTGACCGTAGGCGTTCGAGCGCACCGAGACCGAGGTCGCCTCTCCTAGCGCTATCCCGTCCGGGGTGGTAAGGGCGATCGGAATGACCAGCTTACGGCTGTCGCTCACCTCGGTCGGGATCTGGAACGACCGGGTCCCGGACGGCGGAAGCAGCTGTTCGCCGATATCGGTGATGTTCGTCTCGGCGGGCGCTTCGATCCGGAACATCACCCGGATGGCGACGGGCAGTTCATTGCGCGCCACCAGCAACAACGGGCTCTGCTCGGAGGCCAGCGTGTACACCCCGCCCGGTGGCAGCACCGAGACCGAGGAGAACATCGTGTCCAGTTCGCGGGTCGCCTGGTCGATGCGCCGCTGGGCGTGCAGGTCGGCGAGCGTGTCGTTGTCGGCCCTGCGGTCGGACAGGCTCAGCGCGCGCAGCAGATCCTCGCGTGCCGGGGTGAGGAACGCGTGCGGGGTGAGCTCGGATTCGGGCAGTTCGACCAGCGCGCGCATCAGCTCGGTCACCCGGGCACCCTGGTCGTGCACCGGTCCGATGAACTGTTCCGGCGCGGCGTCCTGGGCGGCGCGCGGCAGATACTCCAGCGCGAACGGCCGCGGGTCGGGTGCCTGTGTGACGAGGTCGGTGAAGCTGCGCGGGCCGGCGAGGTTGTTGCGGGTGAGCAGTTCGACCTGCTTGAGCAGCGCGACGCCCTCCTCCCGGCTGGCACCCCACTGCTGCGGTGGCATCAGCAGCTGCGAGCGAGGCCGGTCCGGCGACGGATTGAGCGCACTCCAGGCCATCGCGCCGAGCGCGTCCTGCAACCGGGCCGCGCGTGAGTCGTTGGTGACGTCGAAACGCACCTTCGACGGTGTGAACGACGGCGTCGGGGGGTTCGAGCCGACCGCGGCCAGCGCGGTCGCCGACCAGATGTCGAAGGTGGTCACCCGCAGCGCGGGATCGGTCCCGGCGGCGGCGCCGGCGGGCGGTTCCACGCTCACGCCCGGCACCCGCACGACATCGGGCGCGGACTGTTCCCCACCGACGACCACATCGGGCGTGAGCGTGGTCGGAGCGGAGGTGAGCGCGTTGTCGGTATCGGCGGGCGACCCGTCACCCGACACCGCGGAACCGGCCAGCACCGCCGTGCCGTATCCGTGCTCGCGCAACAACAGCCCGGCCGGATCGTCGATGCTGCCCGAATCGGGCAGGCTCACCCCGCGCAGCGACTGCGTGCCGAGGATCGAGTCCACGACGTCGGCGGGCGCGAGCAGGGCCCGCGCCGACAGACCCGGATCGTTCACCGCGGCCAGTGCCGACACGTCGACCTGCGCGAACGGCAGGGCCACCGTGCACATCGACCCGGCCAGCGCGCGCAACCGGTCGAGCCAGGCTTGCGCGTTGGCCGCCCCGGTCCCCTCCCTGGTCGCCCCGCTCGGATCCGACGGACTGGCCAGCACCCGATAGCCGCGCGTCATCGTCTGCACGGTCGAGACCAGGTCCGGATCGATGGCGATACACACCGATCCGGCCACACTTCTGTCTTTGCCCGGCGCGGGCACCACCGATTCCAGCGCGGCGACGAGCTGTTCCAGCCGCCCGCCCTTGCCGACCGAGGCCGCCAGTTCGTCATCGAGCAGTTCGGCCTGGCCGTTCACCGAGCCGGGCTTGCCCGCGACCATGCGCGGCCGGTCGGCCAGCGGCCAGATCATCGTGGTCGCGATCGGTGACGCTTCCGGCGGCGGTGTCACCGCCGGTTCCGCGCTGCCGTCCACACCGGTGGGCGGTAGTCCGAGGACGGGGAGCAGGAAGCGCGCGTCGTCGAGCCTGGCCTGGGTGCCGTAGGCGGGTTCACCGTTGACGTTGAGCAGCAGCGGATACACCCCGGGATCGGTGAGCCCGAGCGATGCCTCCGAGCCCGCGCGCAACGCGATGCTCACCGAGAACTGTTTGCGCTGACCGGGACTCAACTGCGGCGCCACATCCTGGAACGGACCGGTCACCTCGTAGTTCACCTGGTCCAGCCGTAGCGAACTGCGCAACCCACTCGGCGAAGCCACCGCGGCGGCCCGTTGGATCCGCACGCTCACATCGTCGACGACCCGGTCGCCGATATTGGTGACTGTGCCGGAGATGGTCAGCTTCGGGTCGCTGCCGGTGGTGACCGTGCCCGGCGCCACCGCGTCCAGGGTCAGCTTGAGAAACTTCGGCGTTCCCGACCCGTCCGTTTGAGCGTGCGCGACCGCGGGCAGCAGCGTCATCGAACCCAAGATGGTCAGGACCGCCGTGATCAGCCGGATCAGTCCACCCGTCATCGCTTGCCGGTCTCCATCCGGTCGATCAATCGGTTCGCCACTTCGGCCAACCGCCGTTCGTCGGCGTAGGCCAGTCGGGAATCCAACTCGCTCAACGGAACCCACGCAACCTGGGTCACTTCGACGTCGGCGTCGGACAGCTCACCGCCCAGACACCGCAGCAGAAAATGGTGCACGGTCTTGTGTACCCGTCTGCCCTCGGTGACGAACCAGTAATCGATGCTGCCGAGCTCGGCTACCACTTCCCCGTCGATTCCGGTTTCCTCGGCGACTTCGCGGATCGCGGTCTGCTCGGAGGTCTCGCCCTCTTCGATATGCCCTTTGGGCAGCGACCACAACAGTCGTCCGCGACGGTCGGTGCGCCCGATCAGCGCGGCGGTGCGCTGCTCCTTGGGGCCGTCGAGCCCTTCGACGACCAGGCCGCCCGCCGAGGTTTCCCGGACGGTGCGCATGCGGGGTTTGCCGGCGTTGTTCGCCGAACCGCGCCGCCGCGGCTGGCGGCGTCGACTGTTCGCGCGATCGGCCGGAGGAGACACCTCGCCAGCTTAGCTGGGTTTGTTTTTGCGGCACCTGCGGTGCCGCGGGGTTTGCGCCCCCTGGTGTCCCGCAGTTGGGGGCGCAAACCCTTCGATGTGTGGGTGCTCAGAGGCGGCAGGGGCGCAATCGATTGGACCGGGTCGGTAAAGTCGACGTTCGTGGTTTCCCCCGATGTTGTCCCTGATGCTGTGGCGGATCGTCGTGCTCGCCTGCTGGCGGGGGCGGCGGTGACTTTGGGGCAGCTCAATGATGTTTTGGCGCCGTTGGGGGCGATGTTCGCCGAGAAGGGGCACAGTCTTTATCTGGTCGGTGGCAGCGTGCGTGACGCGGTGCTCGGCCGGCTCGGCAACGACCTGGATTTCACCACCGACGCGCGGCCGGAGGTCGTGCAGGAGCTGATGCGTGGGTGGGCCGACCACCTGTGGGATACCGGCGGCTTGGCCTTCGGTACGGTCAGCGCGGCCAAGAAAGATCAGCAGCTCGAGATCACCACCTTCCGCGCCGATACCTACGACCGGGTCTCGCGTAATCCCGAGGTCACCTTCGGCGACTCACTCGAGGGCGACCTGGTGCGCCGCGATTTCACGGTGAACGCGATGGCGGTCAAGATCGCCGCCGACGGGTCGCTGGAATTCGTCGACCCGCTCAACGGGATCGAAGCGCTGCTCGAAGGCGTGCTGGATACTCCTGCGGCGCCACAGGATTCGTTCGACGACGATCCGCTGCGGATGCTGCGGGCCGCGCGCTTCGTCGCCCAGCTAGGTTTCGAGGTCGCGCCGCGGGTGCGTGCGGCGATCATCGAGATGGCCGATCAGATCGACCGGATCACCGCCGAGCGGGTGCGCGCCGAACTCGACAAACTGATCGGCGCCGACCACCCGATCGACGGCATCAACCTCATGTGCGACACCGGTCTGGCGCAGCGCGTGCTGCCCGAGGTGCCCGCGATGAAGCTCGAGATCGACGAGCACCACCAGCACAAGGACGTGTACCAGCATTCGCTGACCGTGCTGCAGCAGGCGATCGACCAGGAGGAAGGCGACGCCGACCTGGTATTGCGCTGGGCGGCACTGCTGCACGACATCGGCAAGCCCGACACCAAACGCAACGAGCCCGCGGGCGGCGTGAGCTTCCACCACCACGAGGTGGTCGGCGCGAAGATGGTGCGCAAGCGGATGCGAGCGCTGAAGTACCCGAAGGCGTTCACCGAAGAGGTTGCGCGCCTGGTGTTCCTGCACCTGCGTTTCCACGGTTACGGCAAGGGACAGTGGACGGATTCGGCGGTGCGCCGATACGTCACCGACGCCGACGACCTGCTCGAACGCCTGCACAAGCTCGTGCGCGCCGACTGCACCACCCGCAACAAGCGCCGCGCCGCGGCCCTGCGCTCGACCTACGACGAGCTGGAGGAGCGGATCGCGGCGCTGCGCGAGCAGGAGGACCTGGCCCGGGTGCGCCCGGATCTGGACGGCAACGCGATCATGGAACTGCTCGGGCTGCCGCCGGGGCCGCAGGTCGGTAAGGCATGGAAGTACCTGAAGGATCTGCGACTCGACCGCGGCCCGATGACCCACGACGAGGCCGAAGCCGCCCTGCGGGAATGGTGGGCCACGCAGAACTGATCAGAAGACGATCAGCGTTGTTCCCGCGATGATGGCGTCGCGGATCTGGGTCAGGTCGAACGAGCCGGTGGTCTCGGGCAGTTCGAGCCGGAATTTCACCACGTCACCGCGCCGGTGCGCGTAGGAGATGCTGGCCCGGTTGGGCAGGTCGTCGAGCAGTAGCGCGGGCGCGGGCACCACGCGCTTGGGGAGCCGGATGCCGTACCAACTGGCCTTGCGGATGTCGAGGGTGAGCAGGTTGTCGTAGACCTGCCCGTCGACGACCGCCCGCATCTTGCGCGTGCGATGCGTCGCGACGATCTGTCCGCGCTGGTCGAGGCGCACCCGCCAATCCAGGTTCTGGGCGTCCACCCAGTCCGCCAGCGCGCCGATGCCGATGGCGCCCTCGATGTCGAGCTGCTGGACCCGGACCTTGGTCGGCACACCGGGAATCAGCCGCACACCGTGCGCGACCACGGTGACCGTGTCGAACGGATGTGAGTCCCAGACCAGGTTCGACAGCACGGTCTTGCTCTGGAAGTGAGCGCCGCGTCTGCGCAGCTTGAACGTGTCGAGGGTGGCGGTGAGGTCGTGCCCGAGCAGCGTGGCACTGATCTCCTGGCCGCCGAAACGGCTGAGGATGCCCTCGCTGAGCACGGTCATCAGCACATCGGGCATGAGCGCGGTGACGGTGCCGGAACCGAGGTCGGCGACGGGGTCGGCCCAGGACGTGGTGAAGCCGAGCCACTGGTCGATCCATGACGGGTCGAGCAGACGTTTGCCCATATCGACAGCGCCTGCCAGTGACCAGGACTTCGGATCGAAATACGTGGCCATGATGGCTCCGAGCGTACTTGGCCGCGTCGCCGGTGGCCATGAAGTGTGACCCGATTATGGGATATCACCACCGGTTGCTTCCGAAGGTGCGGAGTTGTTTTCTTGTTACATCCGAATATGCGGACATATCCTGATCGGGTGGCGAAACTGCGAATCAAGGAAGCGGCCGATCTGCTCGGTGTCAGCGACGACACGGTGCGTCGCTGGATCGACACGGGCGCCCTCACGGCGACCAAGGACGCCGCGGGCCGCCTGGTGCTGGACGGCCGGGAGCTGGCCGAACACGCCGTCGACCAGGCACGCACGCCACACACCCAGGTGGGTAGTGCCAGCTCGGCACGCAATCGGTTTCCGGGTCTGGTCACTCGCGTGGTGACCGACACGGTGATGGCACAGGTGGAGATGCAATGCGGTCCTTTCACGGTGGTTTCGCTGATGAGCAGCGAATCGGTGCGCGAGCTGGGGCTCGAGCCGGGCAGCGTCGCGCTGGCGAGCGTCAAGGCCACGACAGTGGTGGTCGAGAAGGCCGCCGAATGATCGGCCGGGTCGCGCTCGGTGCCGCGCTGGTGCTGGTCACCGTGAGTGGTTGCGGGAGTGGCGGTACCGAGCAATCCACGCTCACCGTGTTCGCCGCGGCGTCACTGAAGAGCGTGTTCACCGGTTTGGAGAAAGACTTCGAGACCGCCAATCCCGGTGTGGATGTGCAGTTCTCGTTCGCCGGTTCGTCGGATCTGGCCGCCCAACTCCAAGCGGGAGCTCCCGCTGATGTTTTCGCCTCGGCCGACCAGCCGACCATGGACAAGGCGGTCCAGAGCGGCCGAATCACCGCGGCCCCGGCCACTTTCGCCACCAACGTCCTCACCTTGGTCACGGCACCGGGAAATCCCAAGGGCATCACCGGAATCAACGACCTCGCCGACGCCACCCTGGTGGTCTGTGCTCCCCAGGTTCCGTGCGGCCGGGCGACGAAGAAGGTCGCCGACGCCGCGGGCGCCACGCTGCGTCCGGTGAGTGAGGAGTCCTCCGTGGCCGATGTTCTCACCAAGGTGACCTCCGGCCAGGCCGACGCCGGCTTCGTCTACGTCACCGATGCGTCCGCCGCGGGCGCGAAGGTGGGCGTCGTGGCGGTGCCCGAGGCGTCGGCGGCCGTGAACACGTATCCGATTGCCGTGGTGGCGGATTCGAAGCAAGCCGCGAACGCGCAGAAATTCTCCGAACTGGTCACCGGCCCCACCGGTCGGGCAGCCCTGGCCGCGGCGGGGTTCGGCGCGCCGTGATCGGTGTCGGCATCGGCGGCGCAGGCGGACCCGGCATCGCCGCGTGTTGCGCGGGCCGTGCCCGGTCCTGCTGGTTGGCTGGTGTCGTGAAGATTCCGGATCGGCCGGGGGTCGGTGTCGCGTGAGCACCGGGTTGCCTCGGTGGTTGCCGGTGCCCGCCGTCATCGGGTTCGCGCTGGTGGTGCTTCCGCTGGCCGCGTTGGCCTGGGGAGTGGAGTGGGGTCGGTTCGTCGAGCTCGTGAGTACCGAAGCATCAAGGGACGCACTGTGGTTGAGCCTGCGCACCGCGACCGCGAGCACCGTGCTGTGCCTGGTGTTCGGGGTGCCGATGGCGGCGGTGCTGGCCCGGGCCCGGTGGCCGGGGATGCCGGTGTTGCGCGCTCTGGTGTTGTTGCCCTTGGTATTACCGCCGGTAGTCGGCGGTATCGCGCTGCTCTACACCTTCGGCCGACGGGGGCTGCTCGGCGAACACCTGGAAGCCGCGGGGATTCAGATCGCGTTCAGCACGACCGCGGTCGTGCTGGCGCAAACCTTTGTGGCACTGCCCTTTCTGGTGCTCACCCTCGAAGGGGCGTTGCGGACGGCGGGTAGCCGCTACGAGCAGATCGCCGCGACGCTGGGTGCGGGCCCGAATACGGTCTGGTGGCGGATCACCCTGCCCCTGCTTCGACCCGCGCTGATCTCCGGCGCGGTCCTCGCCTTCGCCCGCGCCCTCGGCGAATTCGGCGCCACCCTCACCTTCGCGGGCAGTCTCCAAGGCCGCACCCGCACCCTCCCGCTGGAGATCTACCTCCAGCGGGAAGCCGATCCCGACGCTGCCGTCGCCCTGTCGGTGGTGCTGATCGTCGTCGCCGTCCTGATCGTCCTGCTCGCCTACCGCCGCACCAGCCCGATCCCCGGCACCCAGCTGCGCAGCGGCGCCGGTGCTCCGCGAGAGCGATCGGCGGCGTGAAGTGACCGAGGAATCCGTGCCCTCGCCCGCTGCGGCATTGAACTGTCCGACCGGTCTGTCGGTATCGGCGCGGATCGCCGCCCGCGATCTCGACGTGCGGATCGACGTCGCCCCGGGCGAGGTGCTTGCCGTGCTCGGCCCCAACGGTGCGGGCAAATCCAGTCTGCTCCAGGTGATCGCCGGGCTGGTCGTCCCAGACGAAGGCCACGTACGACTCGGCGATCGCAGCCTCACCGACACCGCCGAAGGCATCGCGCTACCGCCACATCGACGCGCCGTCTCCCTCCTCGCCCAGGATCCGCTGCTGTTCCCCCACCTCAGCGTGCGCGACAACGTCGCGTTCGGCCCGCGCAGCCGCGGCGCGAGCACCCGCACCGCCCGGAAAATCGCGGAAGACTGGCTGACCGCGGTCGACGCGACCGCTTTCGCCGACCGCCACCCCGGTGCCCTCTCCGGCGGCCAGGCTCAGCGCGTTGCCCTGGCCCGCGCCCTCGCTGTCGACCCCGACCTGCTGCTCCTCGACGAACCCATGTCGGCGCTCGACGTCGACGTGGCCCCGGCCATGCGCACCCTGCTGCGTCGTGTCCTGCGCGACGAACCCGGCCGCGCCCACCCCCGATGCGCCGTCCTGGTCACCCACGACATCATCGATGCCATCACCCTCGCTGACCGCCTCGTCGTTCTGGAGGCGGGCCGCATCGTCGAGTCCGGCCCGGTCGCGGAGGTGATGTCGCACCCGCGCAACCCCTTCGCCGCCCGCGTCGCCGGCCTCAACCTCCTGCGCGGCACCGGGGTCGAGTCGGTGCTGCTGCCTGCGTCGGCTCCATCCTGGGATCAGCCGAGTTCAGCGGACCAGCCAGGTACCGACGAACCGGCGATGCCGCGTACGCCCCTCGACGAGCAGGCCCCGGCCTTCGGGACTGTGCTGGTCGAAGACCTCGGCGTCGACGGCCGCGTTGTCGGGGATTTCGTACCCGGTGCCCGCGCGGCCGCGGTGTTCTCCCCGGCCGCGGTGTCGGTCTTTCGCACCCGGCCCGGCGGCAGTCCACGCAACGTCTTCACCGTCGACATCGCGGAGATCACCGACCGGGGCGGCATCGTCCGAGTCCGCGGTGACGCACCGCGGGCTCCCGGCCTGTGCGCCGATCTGACCCCGGCGGCCGTCGCCCAACTCCAGCTCACCATCGGTGCGCGGGTGTACTTCGCGGTGAAGGCCACCGAGGTCCGCGTGTACGCCTGCTGAACCACGCCCCGGGTGATAACGGTATGAATCTGTGCGTTCATGCTCGAAATACCGGGGTACATTCCCGGCGAGTGACCCGCGAAGACCGGAGGGCATCACATGCCGCTGGACCTGAACAGTGATCTGGGCGAGGGCTTCGGCCCGTGGCGGATGGGCGACGACGCCGCCATGCTCGACATCGTGACCAGCGCGAACATCGCGTGTGGTTTCCATGCAGGCGATCCGGCCACCATGCGCCGCACCTGCGAACTCGCCGTGGCCAAGGGTGTGCGGATCGGCGCGCACGTCGGCTATCGCGATCTGGTCGGTTTCGGCCGCCGCGATATCGCCATCGCCCCGGCCGATCTGCGCGACGAGGTGCTCTATCAGATCGGCGCGCTCGCGGCCTTCGCGCGGGCGGCGGGCGACCGGGTCCGCTATGTGAAACCGCACGGCGCGCTCTACCACGCGGCCGCCCGCGATCGCCTGCTCGCCGAAGCCCTTGTCGCCGCGGTGGCCGAAGCCGAACCCGGTCTCGCGCTGCTCGGACCGGCGGGTACCGAACTGGAACGGGCCGCTCAGCGGGTGCGTTTCGTCGGTGAGGGATTCGCCGACCGGGCTTACACTGCAACAGGTTCGCTGGCCCCGCGCGGAGTTGCCGGGGCGGTGCTGTCGGCCGACGACGCCGTGGCCCAGGCGACAACTCTTGCGCTGTCGGGGACCGCGCGTACCGTAGACGGTCCCGGTACGGTCGCCGTGTCCGTGGCCAGCGTGTGCGTCCACGGCGACTCTCCGGCGGCCGTCGAGATGGCCCGCCGGATCCGGGGGGCGCTCGACGAAGCCGGGATACCGGTGGAGCCGTTCAGCTGAGGGGTGGGAGGCACGATGGACATCGATTGGAACGCGCGGATCCGGCCCGCGGGTGACCGCGCCGTGCTCATCACCCTCGACGACCCGCGCCCGGTACAGCGGTTGGCCTCCGCGCTGCGCGTGCACGCGATAGCCGGTGTCGAGGATGTGCTGCCCGCGGCGGAAACCGTGCTGGTCACCATGCATTCGGTGAGTTATGGCGTGCAGGTCCGCCGTGAACTCGTCGCGCTGCTCGACCGGCTGGATCACGAGCCACCGCAAGCGGATTCGCCAGATGTTTCCCGTGGAACAGTGCCGGATACCGAGGCGGTCGTGGAGATCCCGGTGCACTACGACGGCGCGGACCTGCCCGAGGTGGCCCGGCTGCTCGACCTGTCGATCCCGGAGGTGATCGCGGCGCATACCGGCACTGTCTGGCGGTGCGCGTTCGTCGGTTTCGCGCCCGGTTTCGGCTACCTCACCTCGCCCGACGGCAGGCTCACGGTGCCACGCCGCACCCATGCCCGCACGGCCATCCCGGCGGGCGCGGTGGCGCTGGCCGGCGGATATTCGGCGGTCTACCCGCGCGGCACGCCGGGCGGTTGGCAGTTGATCGGCACCACCGATCTGCGAATGTGGGCGGTGGACCGCGATCCACCCGCGCTGGTGCGGGCGGGTTCGGCGATCAGGTTCGTCGCTTCCGAGGAATAGCTGCTTCGGCGGAAAATCAAGGGCTGCTCAACGGTGCGCCGCCTCGACAGCGAATCGGGGAGAGATCGAATGCTGATCTTCATCGAACGGGTGGGGCCGCTCGCGACAGTGCAGGACCTGGGCAGACAGGGCTGGTTCGATTCCGGCGTCGGCCAGGCAGGTGCGGCCGACCGCGGGTCGCTGCGGCTGGCGAACCGGCTGGTCGGCAATCCGGAGAACTTCGCCGCCATCGAAGCACTGCTCGGCGGCCTCGCCCTGCGCGCCGACGGTCACCTCACCGTCGCGGTCACCGGCGCGCCCGCCCCCGCCACCGTCGACGGCACCCCGGTCGGGCATGCGAGTGTGCTCGAACTCGACGAGGGCCAGGTGCTGCGACTCGGCCTCGCGAACACTGGTCTGCGCAGCTACGTGGCGGTGCGTGGCGGAATCGATGTGGCCAAGGTGCTGGGTTCGCGTAGCCGCGACACCTTGTCCGGCATCGGTCCCGACCCGCTGGTGGTCGGCACGCAGTTGCCGGTCGGTCCCCCGCCGCGCACCCTGCCGACCGTGGAATTCGCGCCGGTTCCGCTACCGCCGAAAGTGCTCACGGTCCGAGCGTGTCCGGGCCCGCGCGCGGACTGGTTCACCGATCCCGACCAGCTGTTCCGCGGTTCCTGGATCGTTTCCACCGACACCGACCGGGTCGGCGCCCGGCTGGATCGCGCCGACGGACCCCCGCTGGTGCGGTCGATCGGCCGCGAATTGCCCTCCGAGGGTGTGGCGCTGGGCTCGGTGCAGGTGCCACCGAGCGGTCAGCCCGTCGTCTTCCTGGCCGATCACCCGATCACCGGCGGTTATCCGGTGATCGCCGTCGTCCTCGATGCCGATGTCGACCGTGTCGCGCAGGCTCGCCCCGGCGACCGGCTGCTGTTCGTGGCGGCGTCCTGACTCAGCGCGGCGGATTCAATCGCGCGTGCATGAGGTACACGTTGTAGCTGTCCCACGCCGACATCGTGAAGTAGAGGTCCTGCGCGGTCGACCAGGGATGGATGAACCCGCCGTACGCCTTCGGATACATCTCGGTGGACACCAGCGGCACGGTCGAGGTCCAGGCGCCCTGCGGCTGACCCGCGGTCCGCAACACGATCTGGCTCGCGGCCGAATCGAGATAGACCATCTGCCACTGCCGGCTTTCCTCGTCGAACCGCACCGACAGCTCGCTGGCCATCCCGTTCACGAGCGGTGTCGCCGAGTTCTGCGCCGCGGGCGCCCAATTGCCGTCCACCCAGTACTGATAGGCGGTCTTGTTGAGCACGTCGGCCTTGCGCACCCTGGCCAGGCCGATCATCCCGATCCGGCCGTTGGGCGTGCCGAACATGTAGACGTAATCCCCGTGCGGCACCATCGCCGCCACCTGGAACTGCCCGAGACCGAACATGTTCTCCCAGCGGGCATGCTGATCTTTGGTCCAGGTCGAGCCGCCGTCGTCGGAGTAGGCGAGTCCGCCGTAGTTCGTCATCCACATGCCGGGGATCTTCGACCAGTGGTTCACCGACATGTAGCTCATGAACTGCCGTTTGCCGAGCGCGAACCCCGAGGTCGGGATCGTGGTGGTCTCCCAGTTCTTGATCTTGCGGCTGCCGAGGAGTTCGGCGGCGTGACAGGGGCTGTCCTGCACCATCGAGTCGATGGTGATGCCGTCGTTCAGATCCTTGTCGGTGCTGTAGGCCAGCACATTCGATCGCCAGTCGGCGCCGTCGGAGCCCGCGCCGCCGTAGGCCCAGCCCTCGCCGAAGGTGTCGCCGAACACCATGGCCACCTTGCCCGGTTCGGTTTCCCAGAACAGCCCGAGGTCGGTGCCGTCGACCTGCCAGCGCATATCGGTCCGGTTGGTCGAGCCGTGTCCGGTGACCTGGTCCACGAGGCGGACGGACTCCACCTTCGCAGGCGCGACCGGCGCCGCGAGCGGGCCACGTTCGATCGGCCGGATCACCGGTTCCGGCGCTTCCTGGGCCGGTTCGCTCTCGCCGCCGGGCACCGGGATCGGAATCGGCTCGATCTCCGGGTTGATCCTGATCCGCGGCAACGCGATCGCCGATCCGGTCGAGGTGGACTCGTCCGAACTTTCGGGTTCGGGTTCCGGCGTGTCACGGACCTCCGGGCACGGATTGCGGCACGGATCGGTGGGCAGCGGAACCTGTGCAACGCGCGTGTTGTCGTGCGGCGGGTCGGGAATCGGTACCGGCGTCAGCTGCGGCACCCAGACGGGGATGTCGATGCTCGGCGGCAGGACCGGCGCCGGCGGTGCGGCCGGGTCCGGCAGCCGGTTGACCGGGTCGAATCCTGTTTCTCCGCAGAGATTCACCGGCGGAGGCACCCACGGCAGTGGGCCCGCCTGCGCGGGGACGGCGAGGATGGCGGACAGCACCACACCCACGGCGGCAGTTCCGTGCGATACCGGTCTTGCGCGCATCTGGCTCCCTCGAATCGGTGTCGGCGAGGAACACCTGTGATCTTGTGAGAACTTACCGGAACCGATCGCTGTTGCCGTGCGTCCAAACACATGTGAACGAAATCGAGTACGTCTTCGGAACCGGCGACGCGGTCGTGCACCACTGGTCGAGCCACGACGGACTGGCCGACACGAGCGTCGTCGATGCCCTCTGGATCGATTACGACACCGGCATCGACCACGACACGCTCCTCCCCGATATCCCGCTGGCCACCGCCGATCACCGCACGGTGCTGGCCCAGGAAACCGCGGGCACCCTCAGCAGGCCACCCTGGCTCGACGGGAATTGAGCGCGATGGCCGCGATGCCGAGGGCGTACACCCCGGCGCCGGCCAGCACCACCCCGATCGAACGTCCGTCGGCCGGGATCACCAGCGCGGTCACCGCGATCGCCAAGACAAAACAGACGTTGAAAACCGTGTCCTGCAGGGCGAATACCTGCCCGCGCTGGTCGTCGTCGATGTCGATCTGCATGCTCGCGTCGCCGGTGAGCTTGATCGTCTGCCCGGCGAGGCCGAGCCCGAACGCGCCTGCCAGCAGCAGCCGGTGCGCGTTGTCGACCGCGGGCCCGGTGGCCAGCGCGATGGGCGTCACGAGCGTGAGTTGCACGATCACCGCCGTCGAGAGCCCCACCAGTACCGTGCGCGGCCTGCCGAGGCGCGGAATCAGGATCGGCGCGCCGATCGCGGCCAGCAACATGCCCGCCGCCGCGAAGCCGATCGCGACCCCGAAGCCGACCAGCCCGCCGCTCATCTCGGTGCCGTCGGTGGGCTGACGCAGCACCAGCACCATGATCAGCGTGTTCATCCCGAAGACGACGCGATGCGCGCCGATTCCGATCATCGCCGTGGTCACCTGGGCCGAATGCCACACGGCTCGTGCGCCGGTGCGCAGACCGGTCGCGATGGCGTGCACGGTGCTCTCGGTCCCCGCCGAGCCGCGGTCGGGACCGAGCACATGCGGGCGGAACCCCAAGGCCAGCACCGCGCCGACCATCGAGCCGATCCCGCTCAACGCGACCGCGACCGCCGAGGCCGCGTCACCCGCGCCGATCAGCGCGATCACCGCCACCGACGCCGCGGCGCCGATCCCGGCACATACCGAGGCCACCGTCGCCAGTACCGAATTCATCGGCACCAGCCAGCGCTGTTCGAGCACGCGCGGCAGCGCCGCCGACACACCGGCCAGCACGAATCTGCTGATCCCTACCGTCGCCAGCGCCAGCACCAGCAGTGGCGTCTCCCCCACGCCCACGAACAGCCCGATCGCGGCCACGCCGATCAGCACCGCCCGCGCCACACTCGCCACCAGCAGCACATTGCGCCGATCCCATCGATCCAGCAGCGCGCCCGCGTACGGCCCGAGCACCGAATACGGCAGCAGCAGCACCGCGAAACCGGCGGCGATGGCCAGCGGATCGGTCTCGCGTTCCGGGTTGAACAGGATCGCGCCCGACAGGGCCGCCTGGAACATCCCGTCACCGAACTGCGCGGCCAGCCGCAACAGGGCCAGACGTGGCACCCGCGGGTTCCGGCGGACCACCTCGCGGGTGTCGCGAAGCAGATGTCTCATCGAGATCGGCTGCTCATCCGCCGTATTCGAGCCGTCAGGGGGATGAGTCGACACGTCATGACCATAGTGGTGCCAGAATTGAAGGGTGACGCCCACATCGACGACACCGCCGCGGATCGAACTACACCGCGGTGGCGACCGGATGAAGACGCGGATCCCGTGGCTCGACTCCAAGCATTCGTTCTCCTTCGGCGAGCACTACGACCCCGACAACACCCATCACGGGCTGCTGCTGGTGAACAACGAGGACGTGGTGCTGCCCGGCGAGGGCTTCGACACCCATCCGCATCGGGACATGGAAATCGTCACCTGGGTGCTCGGCGGCAGCCTCGTGCATCAGGATTCGCTCGGCCACAACGGCGTCATCTATCCGGGTCTGGCCCAGCGGATGAGCGCGGGCACCGGCATCCAGCACTCGGAGAAGAATGATTCGTGGCGCCTCGACGGCAAGACCCACGACGAGCCGGTGCACTTCGTGCAGATGTGGGTGGTTCCGGATGAGCCGGGCGTCGACCCCGGCTACCAGCAGCTCGAGATCGACGACGAACTCGCGCGCGGCGATCTGGTGACGGTCGCGTCGGGCCTGCCCCGCTATCGCGACCGCACGGCCATCGCGATCAATTCCTCACATGCCGCCATGCACGTCGCCAGGATGACGGCCGACAGTCCCGGCGTCACCCTCCCCGATGCTCCCTACCTGCATGTTTTCGTCGCACGCGGTGAGGTCGACGTCGAGGGCCTCGGCACCCTGTCCCAGGGCGACGCGATTCGGCTGACCCGCTCCGGTGGTCAGTTGATCCGTCCGCACGGCGACGCCGAGGTGCTCGTCTGGGAGATGCACGCGCGCCTCGGCGGCGGGTAGCTCAGGCTGAACCCGGCTGCCGGGTCAAGGTCGCCGACTTGGCATTTGTCCTGGTAGCGGCGACGATCTGCGCGAATTCGGGTCGGAAGTCGCCGTCTGGCGCCTGCATCCAGGTGCGATATCCGCTGCGCTCGTCGGCCGGTGAGGGCAGCACCACCTCGCTACCGGGCAGGGCGACCGAGGCGCAGACCCGGAACAGCTCGGCGAACAGCACGGTGTCGAGGTAGGAGTTGTCTACCGGGCCGGTGAGGAAGGTCCAGCGACCGGAGCGCGGGTGGGCGATGATCGGCCCGCAGCGCAGGCCCCGCGTGACGAGCAGCCCGCGGACCCGTTCGCCCAGCGTCGACGGCATCACCACCGCGCCGACCGAGCCGATCTCGAGCACGATCCGCCCCAGCGCCGCGTCGACGACGCCGTAGAGGCCATGGTGCTTGCGGTATTGGCGACAGCGCGCCAAAGCGTCCTGGGTGGCCGAGTATTCCTCGGCCGCCGTATACCCGCCCTTGTCCTCATCGGTGTGCAACGTGCTCATCACGACCTCGTCTCTGTCGACGGTGGTTCGATGTAGCTGTGAGTTCGCTCGATCGGGGCGAAACTCGGTGGGTGGTGGAGCATCACGACCGGGTGCGCAGGAAACTTTTTCATAACGGCAGGACGTGAGAGAAAAAGACCGTTCCGGACAGCCTATAGCCGCACAACCATGCTGACAATAGTCAGTAGCTGGCGTGTCGATCGGCGTACGATATTCGCCCATGGCTCCCGTTTCGCCGACCGTCGCGCGCTGGGAACTCGTCCTGCGTCTGCGCGAACTCCGTGAGCAGCGCGGATTCGATTCGGCCGGGTTCGCCCGTCGCGTCGGGTTCACGCCCGCGAACTGGTCGCATGTCGAGAAGGGCAGGCGGGTGCTCACCCGCACCACCATCGAGCCGGTCCTCGATGTTCTCGATGTGACACCCGACGAACGCCGCGAACTGCTCGCCCTGCTCGAGGCGAGTAAACAGCGTGGCTGGTGGACGACGGCCTCCTCGGCGCTGATCGGTCCCGAGTTGCAGCGGCTGTACGGGATGGAGGCCGGCGCGCAGAGTATCCGCAGCTACGACAGCATGATCGTGCCCGGTCTGCTGCAGACCGAGGCGTACGCGCGGGCGCTGATCAGTGCCGATGTGATGATCCGCCCGGTTCAGGTTGACCAATTAGTCTCGATACGACTACGCCGCCAGCAGCGGCTGCGCGGGCCCGATCCGCTGGAACTCACCGCGGTGCTCGGCGAGGCGACCTTGCGTCAGCAGACCGGCGGTGGCGAGGTGCTGCGCGGGCAGTTGCGGCACCTGGTCGCGCTGGTGCGCGAACTCGACACCGTCGACGTGCGCGTCATCCCGTTCAGCGCGCCCGAGGGGGCCGTGCTCGGCGGTTCCAGCTTCCATCTGCTCGACTTCGCAAGCGATCAGCTACCTACCTTCGCCTGGGCTGAGAGCGCGGTGTTCGGCGGCCATGTCGACGATGCCGAACAGGTCCGCGATCTCGGCTTCGCCTACGTGCGCGCCCGCGAGCAATCCCTTTCCCGCACCGAATCTCTCGCCCTGATCAGGGAGTATGCAAGCGTGTAAGATTCTGGTTATGTCCACCACCGCTCGCCGCCGCCCGGCCGAACACGGCTGGTTCACCTCGTCACGCTCGAATAACGGCAACCAGTGTGTCGAGGTTCGTTTCGACGGAGACGCTGTCCAGATACGAGACAGCAAATTTCGCCGCAACCCGATGAACGCCGGCTTGGTCGAGCCCGTCATCACCGTCGACGCCCCCCTGTGGACAGCCTTCCTCCACTGCCTGCTCACCGCCCGCCCCCACCCGGACCTGGTAGCCCACACCTCCTCCGACGGCTCGACCACGCTCCGCCACGAAGCCGTCCTGCTGCACTTCACCCCCGAAGAGTGGAATGCCTTCACCGCCGGCGTCCGAGACGACGAGTTCGCCTGCGCGTAAGACCACATCGCCGGCCATCGGTATTTCGGCATACTGGGGGGCGTGACTTCTGATCTGAGCGCTCCCTCCGGTATTGATCTGTCCTTCCGCGATCAGGATGTGCGGGTGCAGGACGATCTGTTCGCGCATGTCAACGGGCAGTGGTTGGCCGGGTACGAGATCCCGGCCGACCGGGCTGTCGACGGTGCGTTTCGCACGCTCTACGACCAGGCCGAGCTAGATGTGCAGGCGATCATCACCGATAGCGCGGCCGGTGCCGCCGACGATGCCGATGCCCGCAAGATCGGGGATCTGTTCTCGAGCTTCATGGCCACCGATGTGGTCGCGGCGGCCGGGTTCACGCCTGTCGCCGAGGAGCTGCGCGCGATCGCCGAGGTCGGCGATCCGAGCGCGTTCGCCGCGCTGCTCGGGCGCTTGCAGCGCACGGGGGTCCGTGGCGCGCTCGCCTACTACGTGGACACCGACGACAAGAACTCCACCCGCTATCTGGTGCACGCGACCCAGTCGGGCATCGGGCTGCCCGACGAGTCCTACTACCGCGCCGACGAGTTCGCGGACATCCGCGACGCGTACCTCGCGCACATCACCAAGACGTTCACCATCGCCGCCGCGGACGCGTCGCTGGCGGGCCTGCTCCCCGCCGACCCGGCCGACGCCGCCCGTCGCGTGTTCGAGCTGGAACGCACACTCGCCGCGGGTCATTGGGATGTCGTGCGGCGCCGCGACGCCGAGAAGAGCTACAACCTCACCACTTTCGCCGACCTGGTCGCAGAGAACCCGGAATTCGACTGGGCCGCTTGGGTAGACGGTGTCGCCACCGGACTCGACCGTGACGGCAAGGACCTGTTCGCCGAGCTCGTCGTGCGCCAGCCCGGCTACCTGCGCGCCTTCGCCGCTGCCTGGGCCGAGGTGCCGCAGGCGGATTGGCAAGCGTGGGCGGCGTGGCAGGTGCTGCACGCGCGCTCGGGGTTCCTCACCGACGAGATCGTCGAGGAGTACTTCGACTTCTACGGACGCACCCTCACCGGTGCCGAGGAGAACCGCGAACGCTGGAAGCGCGGAGTGTCGCTGGTGCAGGAACTGCTCGGCGAAGCGGTCGGCAAATTGTATGTGGCCCGGCACTTCCCGCCGCAGGCCAAGGCCCGCATGGTGGAGCTGGTGGCCAATCTCCAGGAGGCCTACCGCCGCAATATCGCCGACCTCGAGTGGATGGGCCCCGACACCCGCGCGGCCGCACTGACCAAGCTGGAGAAGTTCACCCCCAAGATCGGCTACCCCGACACCTGGCGCGACTACTCCGCGGTCGAGATCGACGCGAGCGACCTCGTCGGCAACTACCGCCGTGGCCATGCCGCCGAGCACGACCGCGACCTGGGCAAACTGGGTGGCGAAGTCGATCGCGGCGAATGGTTCATGACCCCGCAGACCGTGAACGCCTACTACAACCCCGGCATGAACGAGATCGTGTTCCCCGCGGCGATCCTGCAGCCGCCGTTCTTCGACATGAACGCCGACGACGCCGCCAACTACGGCGGGATCGGCGCGGTGATCGGCCACGAGATCGGGCACGGCTTCGACGACCAGGGCGCGAAATACGACGGCGACGGCAACATGCAGGACTGGTGGACCGACGAGGATCGCGCCGAGTTCGGCAAGCGCACCAAGGCCCTGATCGACCAGTACAACGTGCTCTCCCCCGCCGACCTGGACGACGAGCACACCGTGAACGGCGAATTCACCATCGGTGAGAACATCGGCGACCTCGGCGGACTGTCCATCGCTCTTGCCGCCTACAAGATTTCGCTCGAAGGCAAGCAGCCTCCGGTGATCGACGGTCTCACCGGTCTGCAGCGCGTCTTCTACGGCTGGGCGCAGGTCTGGCGCACCAAGGCCCGCACCGAGGAGGCCATCCGCCGCCTCGCCGTCGACCCGCACTCCCCGCCGGAGTTCCGCTGCAACGCGGTGATCCGCAATATCGACACCTTCTATGACGCTTTCGGTGTGACTCCGGACGACAAGCTCTACTTGAAGCCGGAGGAACGTGTGACCATCTGGTGACGAGGTCTCGACCCTGCCGGTCGCCGGTAGGGTCGACACCACTCCATCGCAGAGGGGCAATCTCATGCGTCACCAGCAGGTAGCCGACAACGTCTTCACCATCGCGGGTACGGACGTGAACATGGTCCTACTCCGCGAGGGCCGTGACCTCACGCTGATCGACGCGGGGTGGTACGGCGACGCCGACCTGATCGAAGCCAGTGTCGAGGCCCTCGGTCATCGCGTCGAAGACATCGCCGCGGTTCTGCTGACCCATGCGCACCTGGATCACGTCGGCGCCCTCAACCACCTCCATGCGAAGTACGGCATCCCCGCCTACACCAGCCGGCTCGAGGTGGCCCATGCCAAAGGTGAGGTCCATGAGTCCGCCACTCCGCTCGACGTCATCAAACGGCTCACCGATGTCTCCACCTGCGGCTGGGCGCTGCGGATCACTCGCGCGGGTGGCCTCCGCAAGAACCCGGTCCCCCATATCCAGCCCTTCCGCACCGCGGGCGAGCTGGATCTTCCCGGCCGCCCCACGCCGATCGCCACCCCGGGACACACCTCGGGCCATTCGGCCTTCCATCTCGCAGCGGCCGGTGCGGTAGTCACCGGCGACACCCTGGTTACCGCGCATCCCACCTCGAAATTTACAGGCCCCCAATTACTTCCCGACTTCTTCAACCACTCGACCCCGGAAACCCTCACCGCACTCGAGGCCCTCGAGCCGCTCGCCGCCGATCTGGTTCTCCCCGGCCACGGTGTCCCCTTCACCGAGGGCATCCGGCAAGCTGTCGACCGGGCGCGGGCCCACGCGAGAACCGAACGGCGCGAATAACGAGTAGTCAGCTGATTGCTGTCGTCACTCTGGGCAAACGCGAGTAGTGACCATGTAAGTAGAGTTTGTGATAGCGAAAGTACAGTAAGAGCAGATGGATTGGCCGGCCCACCGCACGGAGCAGCATTCCTGGCAGGCGCGTGACGGACGAAGTCCGCGAGTCGGCCCCGTCCCCGAGCAGGCAGCGGTGTCGATCCCACCGCGTATCGCCGAACTCGACTTCGCCACCAGGCGAACAACATCGGCGAGCGAGGCCGCGGTGATCGCGGTGACACATCTCGAAGCCGGCCAGGGCCAGTATTCGGCACCGCTGCGCGAATTCCTGCTGCGCAGCGAGGCTGTCGCGTCGTCGCGGATCGAGCACATCGATGCGGGGTGGCGAGCATTCAGCAAATCCTTCGGCGGCGCGACGACCGGACCTGAGGCGGCGTCACAGGTCAGCGCGGTCCGGGCCCTCACCGGACTGGTCGACAGTGCGGCGACCGGCCGGATCACGGAGGCGAATCTGCTCAGCGCCCATCGCGTGCTGATCGCTCCGGAATGGGAGAAGGCGGGACGCTTCCGGACCGTCCAAACCTGGATCGGCGGAAGCGATTACACGCCGCTGCACGCCCTGTACGTACCGCCGCCACCGGAACTCGTGCCCGAATTGGTCGCCGACCTGCTGGCCTTCGTCGCGCGTGGTGATCTGCCGATCCTGGTCCAAGCCGCGATCGCGCACGCGCAGTTCGTGTCGATCCACCCGTTCGTCAGCGGCAACGGCCGGATCGGACGCGCCCTGGTGAGCGCCATTCTGCGCAGACGCGGGCTGACCGACAGGGTCACCGTTCCCCTGGCGTCGGTCATGCTCGCCGACACCTCGCGCTATTTCGCCCAACTGGCCGCCTACCGCGCCGGCGCCGCCGACGAATTCGTCATCTATCTGGCGCTCGCCGCGGTGTACGCCAGCGAGGCGGCGATCGATTCGGCCCGCACGCTCGCCGCGCTCCCCCAGCGATGGCGAGACCGCGCCCGTCCTCGCGGCGGTTCCGCGGACGAAGCGCTCTTGGCGAACCTGGTCGAGCACCCGATTCTCACTGTCGCCGGCGCGAACGCCATCACGGCGACCACCGATTCGGCTACCTACCGTGCCCTCGAACGACTCGTCGACGTGGGGATCCTCGACGTCGTCTCCGACTCCAAACGAAATCGAATCTGGGCCGCCACCGACATCCTCGCCGAACTCGACGCCCTCAACGCCGCGATCGGCCGACGCACAGCGGCGGGCCTGTCCTAGCGCAGGCCGCTCGGCCGCGTCGCGGTACCGCCTGACCGAATGCCTGATCAGCGCAAACGCAGTTCGGTGCCGGCGTCGAAGAAGAAGACTTCCTCCGGCTTCGGCCGCAGGTGCAAGGTCTCGCCGAGCGTGGTCTGGAACCGGCGATCGACTCGGACCACGATCTTGCCCGAGCGGGTGGACCAGTCGGTGCCCGCGCCGTGGGTGTAGACGAAGGATTCGGCGCCGAGTTCCTCGAGTAGTTCGGCGACGACGGTGATCCCGGCGGGATCGGTGGTGACTTCCCAGGATTCGGGGCGGATGCCCAGAACGACGCGCGTACCGGAAACAGTGCGGGGCACCGGGATTCGCAGTCCGTCGAGCACCGCCTCGCCGTCGACGACGGGCGCTTCGAGCAGGTTCATGCCGGGCGAGCCGATGAACCCGGCGACGAAGGTGTTCAGCGGATTGTCGTACAGCTCACGCGGAGAAGCGATCTGCTGCAACCTTCCGTCGCGCAGCACCGCGACACGGTGCCCCATCGTCATCGCCTCCACCTGGTCGTGGGTGACGTAGACGGTGGTCGTGCCGAGTCGCTGCTGCAACGCGGCGATCTGGGATCGGGTGCTCACCCGCAACTTCGCGTCCAGGTTGGACAGCGGCTCGTCCATGCAGAACACCTGGGGGCGGCGCACGATGGCCCGGCCCATGGCAACGCGCTGACGCTGGCCGCCGGAGAGCTTGGCCGGTTTGCGGTCGAGCAGCGGCTCGAGTTCGAGCATCGCCGCGGCTTCCTTCACCCGAACCAAGGTGTCGGACTTCGACATTCCCGCGTTGCGCAGCGCGAAGCCCATGTTCTCGGCGACGGTCATGTTCGGGTAGAGCGCGTAGCTCTGGAACACCATCGCCACGTCGCGGGCGCGCGGCGGCAGGTCGGTGACATCGCGCTCACCGATCCGAATCGTGCCCGCCTCGACGGATTCGAGTCCGGCCAGCATCCGCAGACTGGTCGACTTGCCGCAGCCGGATGGGCCGACCAGCACCAGGAATTCACCATCGGCGATGTCGATGTCGAGTGCGTCGACGGCGGGGGCGTCGGCGCCGGGATAGCGATGGGTCACACCGTCGAACTGCACTGTCGCCATGGCGAATTCTCCTAGCGGGGAAAGCGAAACGGGCCGGTGGTCACAACGAACCACCGGCCCGTGGGGGAACTACTTGGGCAGCTTGGGCGTGATCTGCCGGTCGATGATCGCCTGCACGTCGGCGGCCACCTTCGCGAGAACCGTGGCCGGATCGGCGTTCTGGAGACCGATCTGCTCGTAGCCGGTACCGATGATCTGATCGGCGCCGGGCACGAACACGCGCGCGTAGTCCTGCGACTTCGCTACCGAGAGCTGGTCGATGGCGACCTTGGAGTTGGGGTTCTTCGCCAGGAAGTCGATCTCGCTGGGGTCGGTCACGGCCGACTTGCGCACCGGCATATAGCCCGTGTTCTGCGTGAAGTACGCCGTGTTGGCCGCATTGGTGATGAACTCGATGAACCTGAGCGCGTTGACCTTTCGCGTATCCGAGATCCGCGACGGAATCGCCAGACCGGCGCCGCCGGTGGTGACGCCGGGACCGTTCGGGTGCGGCAGGAACGCGGTGCCGACCTCGAACTTGCCGTCGGCGTTCTTCTTGATGCCCTTGAGGTCGCCGGTGGAGGCGATGGTCGAGGCCGCGACGCCGGTGCCGAAGTCGACCGCGATCTGCGGGCGGATCGCGGCGTACTTCTTGACGTTGATCGAGTCGCGCAGGTACGTGGCCGCGGCGATCGAACCCGGATCGGTGAACTTCAGCTTCCACTGATCGGAGTAGGCGCCGCCGAAGGTCCAGTTCGGGCCCTGGAAGGTCCAGCCCAGGTAGTTCTTCGCGTCACCCCAGGCGTGCGCGAACTTGTCGGCGCCGACGAGCGACTGCAGCTTCGGGCCCCACTCGTCGAATTCCTGCCAGGAGTTCGGGCCGCGGTCGGGCAGTCCGGCCTTCGCCCAGACGTCCTTGTTGTAGTAGAACAGCGGCGTCGAGCGGGCGTAGGGCAGCGCGTAGTGCTTGCCGTCGAACAGGTAGTCGGCGGCGAGGGAGTCGACGTAGTCGCTCAGCTGCACACCCGCGGCGCCGAAGTGTCCGTCGAGCGGTTCGATGGCCTTGCTCAGCGCGTAGTTGAACCACCAGACATCCGACAGCACCACAACATCGGGCAGGTCACCACCGGTGAGCGCGGCGTTGAACTTCTGCGCCACCTCCTCGTAGTTCTTGCCCGCGTCGACCAGGTTCACCTTCAGGTCGGGGTTCTTCGCCTGGAACCGGTTGATCAGCTCCAGCTCCAGCTCCTTGGAGGTGCCGGGGTGGTTGGACCAGAAGGTGATGGTGTTGGCGTCACCGGAATCACCGGATCCGCCGCCGGTGCCCGCGCACGCGGACAGCGCCGCGGCAGCGGCGACGCCGCCGGTCAGGCCGAGGAAGCCACGGCGGCTCAACGCCGGGAATCGTGAGTTGGACACTGGCGAACTCCTGTTCGAGATCTATCCCTTGACCGCACCGGAGGTGAGGCCCTTGATCATGTGACGTTGCAGGGCAAGGAAGACGATGAGGATCGGCAACATGGTGAGCACGGTGCCCGCCATCACCGGCCCCCAGTTGGTGACGCTGGGGTTCTCGGTGTTCTGCAGCAGGGTCAGCCCCACCGGCAGCGTCGCGACATCGGCGGAATCGGCCATCAGGAACGGCCAGAGGTACTCGTTCCACTCGTTGACCAGCGTCACCACCGCGAACGCCACCATCGTCGGTCCCGACATGGGCAGCACCACGCGAGTGAGCAGCCGCCACCAGTTCGCCCCGTCCATCCGCGCCGCCTCGATCACCTCGGCGGGCAGCGACAGGAAGTGGTTGCGCATCAGGAAGGTGCCGAAGGCGACCCCGCAGAGCGGAATGATGATGCCCTGGAAGGTGTTTCGCCAGCCGAGCTGCGCGATGAACGCGTAGTTGGAGATGACGGTGATCTGGTTGGGCACCATCAGCGCCGCGATGATCACCAGGAACACGATGTTCTTGCCGGGGAAGCGCAGGAACACCAGGCCGTAGGCGCTGAACACCCCGAGCGCGAACTTCACCACCGACACCACGCCGGTGACGATCAGCGAGTTGCGCAGGAACGTCCAGAACGGCACCGTGGTGGTGGCGTGGCTGTAGTTCTCCGGGTGCCAGCTGTGCGGCCAGTAGACCGCGGGCTGGGTGTAGATCTCGGAGCGGTCCTTGAGCGAGGTGATCAGGATCCAGAACAGCGGGACTCCGACGATGATCAGCACGCACACCATCGCCGCGTAGCCGAGTCCGGTGACGGCACGTTCGCGCCGCTTGTACGAGAGTGTCTGCGGGCCTACATGTTTCATCGTTCGCCTCGGTCCATCACGCGCACCTGGATCAACGTGACCACCAGCAGCACCACGAACATGATCGTGGCCACGGTGGCGCCGTAGCCGGCCCGGAAATTGCGGAACGACTCCTCGTACACCTGGAACACCATCGTCGTCGTGCCGTTGCCGAGCGGTCCGCCGCGCGTCATCACATTGATGATGTCGAAGACTTGCAGCGAGTTCAGCAACACGGTGATCGACAGAAAGAAGGTTGTCGGACGCAGTTGTGGCAGAAGAACTTTCGTGAATCGGGTCCAGCTGCTCGCGCCATCCATTTCGGCTGCTTCGAGCAATTCGGCGCGCACGCCTTGCAGCGCGGCCAGATAGATCACGAAGGCATAGCCGAGGTTCTTCCAGATGTAGGTGAGCGTCACCATGAACAGGGCCCAATTCGGGTCCTGATAGAAATCCGGCACATTGTCGACGCCGAGCCGGTGCAGGACGTCTTGTACCAGACCGAAACTCGGATCGAAGATGAATTGAAAAGCTACGCCGATCGCCGCGCCCGAAATCACGAACGGGGCGAAAATCGCCGAGCGGACTACATTGCGCCCGAACAGTTTTCGATCGAGCAGCATGGCGAGCGCGAGACCGAGCGCCATACTCACCACAACCGCCGCCACGGTGAAGATCAGCGTATTGCTGACGACCTTCCATGAGTCGTCGCGCTGCCACCACTCGATGTAGTTGTCGAACCCGACCGAATTCGCCACCGGGTCAGCGATATTCCAGTCGGTGAACGATAGCCGGATGTTATCGGCAAGCGGTCGGTAAACGAACAGGGTGAGCAGCGCCAGGTTCGGCACCACGAGTACCGCGAACAGCGCGTAGTCCTGCCACGGACGGCTTCTCCCGGGGAGTACTCGCTCTGGACTCTTTCGCACCGCGGCAGCTTTACGGTGCATGGCGAACCATTGGTTAACCCTGCCCGCCGATTTCCTGAACATCGGGCACACAGTGCCGATTACAGCAAAAACCCGAACAACACGACCTCGATTGATCGTATTGTTCGGGTTTTGTTCAGCGCAGTGCGCTCAGTACATCAGTTCCAGTCGCCGAGACCGTCGCCCGCACTGAGGGTTCCGCCCTGGGTGCCGGTGATGACCACGGCGTCACCGCGGTGCGAGTTCTCCAGGAACCACTTCGCGTCCTCGGTGCTCACGTTGAGGCAGCCGTGGCTGGCGTTGGAATAGCCCTGCTGCGCAACCGACCACGGTGCGGCGTGCACGAAGATGCCGCTGTTGGAGATGCGGGTCGCGTATTCGACCTCGAGCTTGTAGCCCTCGGGATCGGTGACCGGCACGCCGTAGGTGGACGAGTCCATGGTCATCTTCTCGAGCCGCTCACCCACGATGTAGGTGCCGTTGGGGGTCTCGTGGCCGGTCTTGCCGAGCGAGGTCGGCATCTCGCGCACGACTTCACCGTTGATCGTCACGACGATCATCTTGGTGGCGTCGTCGACGGTGGCGACGAACGCGTCACCGATGTGGAACGCGCTGGAGGTGCCACCCGCGACCACGGTCACGTTGGTGTTGGCCGGCCAGAACTCGGTGGGCTTCCAGCGGACCTGCTTGCTCGAGGTCCAGTAGAAGTAGCCGGGCGCGTTGGTGCTCGAGGTGACCTTGATGGCCCGCTCGGCGGCCGCGCGGTCCTCGACCGGCTCCTGGAAGGTGATGATGATCGGCTGCGCGACGCCGACGGTCTCGCCGTCGGCGATGTTGATGTTCGGCGGCGCGAAGGGCGCCTGCTGCGCGGGCTCGTTCACCGCGGGCTGGCTCGAACCGGCGCCGAAGCCCGGCAGAGTCGGCTGAGCCTGCGCGGGCACGGCGATCAACGCGCCGGTCGCTGCGATCGCCGCCGACAGCAGCAGACCCCGGCGGAGCCAGTGCGATTGCCGCATATTTGCCTCGTAGTGCATAGGTTTCTCGTCCATTCCATCTCTCGTTCCGCATGCGGCGGCGCGAGATCTACTCAGTGACGCTCGTTCTCATGTGCCGTAGAGGCCGCAACGGGTCTCTACGGGGTAACGACTTCCCCGACCCTGACCCTCCATTACTACCCGCACCAGGTGACACGGTGCCAGCCGCGCCGAGCGGTGATAACAGGCGCGCAACTATGTGCCGTGGGTCACATAACATGCTGTTATTCATCGGCTTCCGTCAAACGCCGCGCTCACAGCGGCGAGTCGGCGGCGGTGCGTGCGAACAGCGGGGAAACACACCGGTGTGACTCTCAAACGTCACGTGAGGCAGATCACCCGGTGCGTGTGAAGTGGATCGCCCGATCCGGTGCGGTCGCGAGATTGCGGGGCACGGTGCGCGGTCGTCCACCGAGCGCCAGCGCGGGATCCAGGGTCAACCGGACCTCGGTCAGCAGCGTTGCCAGCACGATCCGCAGCTCGTAGTCGGCCAGTGTCGCGCCGATACAGCGCCGGTGACCACCGCCGAACGGCGCGAACTCGAACGGCGTGACGGTGCGGTCGAGGAACCGGTCGGGGTGGAACAGGTGCGGTGCGGGCCAGGTGGACGGTTGGCTGTGCAGGACGCCGACGGCGAGGCCGATGGTGGCGCCCGCCGCCACGTCGACTCCGAGCCAGCGCAGCGGCTCCTTCACCGTGCGCAGCACGATCGGCACCGGTGGATGCAGGCGCAGGGTTTCCTGGCAGACGGCGTCGAGCAGCGGTAGCCGGGCCTGCTCGGCCGGGTCGCCGCCCGCGGTGGGTAGCTCGGTGAGCAGTCGGGCGAGCAGGCCGGGTTCGCGGTGCAGGTGGTAGAGCACCCAGGTGAGAGTGGTCGCGGTGGTTTCGTGGCCCGCGACGAGCAGGGTGCGTAGCTGCTCGCACAGTTCGGCGTCGGTGAGGGTGGTGCCGTCGTCGTAGCGGGTGGCGAGGAGAAGATCGAGCAGGTCACCGTCGGCGGGGCCGGTGCGGCGCCGGCGGGTGATGTCGGCCAGGATCAGCTCGTCGAGCCGCTCCCGAGCCGCGGTGAACCGCTCCCACGGACCGAAACCGCCGATGTCACGGCGCAATACGGGTGCCACCAGGAGCGGGGTGGTGAAGGCGGTGAGGAAATCGGTGACCACGCCGCCGTATTCGGCCGCGCGATCGGAATCGGCGCCGAACACCGCGGCGAGGATGACACGCAAGGTGATGGCGCGCGCGGCCGCGAGCGCATCGATTCGCGTGCCGAGTTGCCAGGGTCCTCGTGGACCACGATGGATCTCGTTCAGTGTCGCATCGCGAATCACCTTGCCCAGCAGTCGCACCCGCGCGCCGTGCAGTGCGGGCGCCAGCAGCGCGCGATCGGTGCGATGGCGCGTCCCCGAACTCAGAATCAGCGACGCGGCCCCGACCATCGGCTCGATCGGATTGGGCCGCGGCGGCTCCAGCAACGCCACCGGCGCCCGGAACAACGCGCGTGCGCCCTCGGCCGTTCCGGTGAACAGCACCGGCGGAAACCCGGGGAACCCGACTGCGAACGGATCACTGCGCGCGGCGCGTCGTCGCAGGTAGCCCTCGAAATCCCGCCCCGCGGCCACGCCGTGCAGCAGGGACAACCGCGGCGCGGTGGGCGCGGGGCTCGGCGAACTCATACCTGGTACTACGTGGCATCTCTTCGAGAGGTTCGATCGCCCCGCACCGTCCCCTGCGCCATCGCCGCCAGCTTGGCCAACCGCGCGTCACCGAGCGCCGTCACGGCCCCGCCCAGCCGATTGGTGACGAACGCGATCGACATCCCCAGATCGGGATCGGCATAGGCACCGGAACCGCCGACACCGTAGTGGCCGAAGGCATGTCGTGGTTGCTGCTTGGTCATCAGTACCGGCCGGTGGTAGCCGAGGGTGAACCGCAGTGGCAGTCCGAGGACATAGTCGCGGCTGCTGGTCTGCTGGGTGCGGTTGATCGTCTCGATCGTCTCCGGGCGCAGGAACCGCACGTCGCCCACCTGCCCACCGTTGGCGAGGGCCCCGTACATCCTGGCCAGCGCCCGCGCCGAGAACACCCCGTTCCAGCCGGGCATCACCGCGTCGTGCACCCGTGGATCGCGGACCAGTTCGTCGAAGCTCTCCGGCATACCCGCCTCGGCCAGACCACGCGCGGGTCGCACCCACGACAGCACCGACGACGCGGTGTTCCAGCGGATCCCCGGTGGCGCCAGATGCGGAAAGATCTTCGCGATCCGATGCCGTTCGCCCGGCGGCACCTGAAACCAGAACTCGTCGATTCCCAAGGGCTGGGCCACTTCTCGGCGCAATACCGCCGTGAACGGATCGCCGGTGACCCGCTGCACGATCTCGGCGACCAACCAGCCGAAAGTGATCGCGTGATAGCCCGAGGTGCGGATGCGGCGCGGGTCGGCGGGGCTCTCGGCGAGGGCGGCCACCACCGCGTCGTAGTCGAGAATGCCCTCGCGACCCGGCACCAGCCCGCGTACGCGATGCAGGCCCGCGCGATGGGACAGCACATCGCGCACGGTGATGTCGTCCTTGCCGTGCGACCCGAACTCCGGCCAGTAGGTGGCCACCGGCTCCTCGTAATCGATGAGCCCGCGCTCGGCCAGCCGATGCAGCACGGTGGCGGCGACACCCTTGCCGGTGGAAAAGGTGAGCGCGATGTTCTCGCCGGTCCAGCGCTGATCCTTGGCCGCCCAGCCCGCCCAGATATCGACGACCGGGCGTCCGTCCAGGTAGATGGCCAGCGCCCCGCCGCCACGACTGGGCTGGGTGAACATCCCGAAGAAATGATCCGCGAGCCGGATGAAGCGCGGATCGACCACCATTTGCCGTGGCGCCGCGAAGTCGTCGACCGGTGCTGACACGATGGATACCTCCTGATACACGCGATCGGGGGCCCCGCGCCGCACACGGCGACCGGAATCCCAAGGGTATCGCAGGGACAGACCCGCCGGTTGGAGTCGACGGGGGTGGCACCGGTGGTGTATTCACAATGGGTGTTTGCAGATTTGCCAATCGGCCGGCTCGTCGGCGCGATCGCCATCACCGTGACCGCGTTCGTCTCGACCGGTTGCGGAGGCACCATCGACGGCCACGCTCAGCCGGCGATCGATGTCGTCCCCGCGACCAGCACCGCGACGCCGACCACCAAGCCGGGCAAGTCGACCACCGGCAAACCCACCGCCAGCAAGCCCGCGCCGACATCGAGCAAGGGCGGCAAGACCGACTTCCAGGCCAACGTCGGCGACTGCGTCGCGCTCGGCGGCACGGTCAACGACGCGACCATCGAGAAGGCCGCGTGCGGTAGCCGTTCGTCGAACTACAAGGTCATCGGCAAGGCCAAGACCAGCAACGGCTGTGTCGGCGACCGCGACAACTTCTACGCCGAGACGCTCAACGGTATCGAGACCGGCGCGCTGTGCCTCGACATCGACTGGGTCGTCGGCGGCTGCATCGACGTGGGCGGCGACGAACCCAAGCGCATCGAGTGCGGCGAGGGCGGGACCGAACCGGTCAAGGTCATCACGATCAACAAGAACTCCGACAGCGTCGACGACTGCCCCGATGCCGCCGATTCCGGCTTCAAGTACGCCGAGCGCCACGTCGTCGTCTGCGTGGAGAGCCTGTAGTCCCGACGAAAGACGTGGGTGGCGGCTAGTTTGGAGTAGTGCCACAGACGGTTCGGCTGAACTCGGCCACGGGCCGGTGGATTCTGCTCGCCACCATCCTCGGCTCGTCGATGGCGTCGCTGGACGCCACCGTCGTCTCCGTCGCGCTGCCGCGGATCGGCGAATCGCTGCACACCGATGTCGCCGGGTTGCAGTGGACCGTGAACGGTTACACGCTCACTCTGGCCTCCTTCATCCTGCTCGGCGGTTCGCTCGGCGACCGGCTCGGCCGTCGGCGCGTCTTCGTCTGGGGCATCGTCGGATTCGCGATCACCTCGCTGCTGTGCGCGGCCGCGGTGAACATCGAGATGCTCGTGGCCGCGCGCTTGCTCCAGGGCGTGGCGGGCGCGTTGCTCACGCCGGGGAGCCTGGCGCTGATCTCGGCGTCGATCGACAAAGGCGATCAGGGCAGTGCGATCGGACTGTGGTCCGGTCTCGGCGGGGTGGCCGGTGCGTTCGGGCCACTGCTCGGTGGCGGCTTGATCGATCTGGTCGGCTGGCGGGCGATCTTCCTGCTCAATGTGCCGCTCGCGCTGGTGGTCGCCGTCGTCACGCTCAAATATGTCCCGGAGAGCCGTGATCCGGAGGCGCCCGCGCGGATCGACATACCGGGCGCGGTGATCGTCGCGCTCGCGCTCGGTGCGCTCACACTGGGACTCATCGATTCCCGGGTGGTGCTGGTGGCGGTCGGGCTGGCCGCGCTGGCGTGTTTCGTACTGGTGGAACTGCGCAGCCCGAATCCGCTGGTACCGCCGTCGCTGTTCCGGTCGCGGGTGTTCACGGTGGCGAACCTGGTGACGTTGCTCGTGTACGCCGCGCTCGGCGGCGTCTTCTTCCTGCTGGTGCTGCAATTGCAGCTGGTGGCCGGGTACTCGCCGATGGCGTCGGGCGCCGCCGGACTGCCCGTCACCCTGCTGATGCTGGTGCTCTCGGCGCCCGCGGGCCGATGGGCGCAACAGCACGGGCCGCGGATTCCGATGACATTCGGTCCGCTGCTGGCCGCGGGCGGGGTGTTCGCGTTGCAGCGGATCGGACCGGGCGCGGACTATCTCACCGATGTGCTGCCCGGCGTATTCGTCTTCGGGCTCGGACTGTCGGTGCTGGTAGCGCCATTGACCGGCGCGGTGCTCGCCGAGGTGCGCGAGGGCGAGGCCGGCATCGCCTCCGGGGTGAACAACGCCGTGGCGCGAACGGCACAGCTACTCGCCGTGGCGGCGTTGCCAGGGCTGGCCGGGTTGTCCGGCGCGTTCGGCGACCCGGTCGCCTTCGCCGCCGGCTTCGACACCGCGATGCGCTGGTGCGCGGTGCTGCTGCTGCTCGGCGGGGGTGTCGCGGCGGTCCTGCTCCGCGTGCCGCGTCAGCCTCCGCAGCCCGAACGCGTCGACTGCCTGCCGCACTGCGCCGGCGCCGACGGACCCGCGCTCGCACCGAAATCGCTTGCCACATAGCAAGAGCGGGCCGCGTGGACAACCACGCGACCCGCTCGACATCCGGGGAGTACGGGCGAGGGACTAGATCGGGTGATACCCCGAACCCACGCCGCCGCGGGCGTTGATGTCGGCCATGATCGAGTTCATGTTCGTCCCGACCTCCGGCCCGAAGCAGGCCAGCGCCAGATAGGCGTTGACCATGCCCACCAGTGTCGAGCCGACGACGACCGGCGCGCCGGAATCGCCCTCGACCACGCACATCTGCGACCAGGTCTCGGTATTGGTCGCGAACACGTCGCCCCAGGTGATGCCGCAGGTATTGCCGGTGGTCCGGCCTTCCTTACAGACGATCGTCGGGAACTGCGCCGGTCCGCCGACGCCGGTGATGGTGACGTTGCCGATCCGGTTGACCGGGATGATCCGGCCCGGCGTGAACTCGATGACCGCGTAGTCGAGTTCGGAGTTGCTGTACACGAAACGGCCGATCTCGCCGTAGCCTCGATCCACCTCGGCGCTGACCGGAGCGCCCGCGTCGCCGCAGTGGCCCGCGGTCAGTCCGACCAGCCTGCCCGCGCCGTCGTGTCCCACCGTGGTGACGGTGCACTCGAACGCGTTGTCGATCACGATGCCGGAGCCGCCGCCGATCACCGGGGGGCCTGCTTGCGCGTTGGCCGCACCGGTGCTCAGCAGAGCTGCACCGAGGGCGAGGGCGAAGGCGGTGTTGGCCACCTTGGCGAGTTTGCTGAACATGTCCCTCCAGATGTCGGAAGTTCGCACAGTATCAATACGGTCTGTCTATCGTGCCTGTATTCGGTCCCGGGCGCGCCTCCGGACCGGTGCGTTTGCCGCCGTGTCGTGCGGGCCTTCCCGAGTGGTTGTCATAGCGATTCCCTATTGCAATCGCGGCGCGGCGCGTCGTTCGTGTTTCTCGCGTGATGTGTTCGGATAATTCGACGAGGACTTCGTTATGAATGACAAAATTCCGCAATATTCCTTTACCGCGACCGCTGGTACTGGGAAACCATGCTGGAAAAGGACTTCGCGGGTAATCCCTGGAATCCCAGAATTACGGGCGGTAGGGTCCGGCATGGCCGGTCTCATAGCCGTTTCGGACAGTGACCTCTATCTATGACAGCGCTCACATGTCGGTGATGTGTTCTGCGCTACTCCGTAGTAAGGTGCGTCAAGCAAACAAGTCGCCGGGGCGTTGAGGGCCCGGCGTCGAGAGGGGTTATGCAGTGCAGTCGACCGAGAGTCCGCCCACACGTTCACGAGTCAGCGAGGCTGTCGACTGGACGAAGGGCCTTTGGGACGACCATCCGAAGAAGTCGCTGGAAACCTTCGGTCGACAGATCACGATGGGTATCGAAGCGATCACGGAGTTGATCGTCGCGATCTTCCGTCGGCGTTTTCCTTTCGACGAGTTCGTCCGGCAGTCCGCGTTCATGGCCAGTGTCGCCGCGGCGCCGACGCTGCTGGTCGCCATCCCGATCGCGGTGATCGTCTCGATCCAGGTCGGCGCGGTCGCGGGCCAGGTCGGTGCCACCTCGTTCATCGGTGCGGCCAACGGGCTCGGCATCATCCAGCAGGGCGCCCCGCTGGTCACCGCGCTGATGATCGCCGGTGCCGTCGGTTCGGCCATCTGCGCCGACCTCGGTTCCCGCACCATCCGTGAAGAGATCGACGCGATGAAGGTCATGGGTGTCGACCCGCTGCGCCGCCTGGTGGCTCCCCGCCTGGGCGCCGCGATGCTGGTCAGCTTCCTGCTCTGCGGCTTCGTCGTCTTCGTCGGCTTCCTCACCGGCTACATGTTCAACATCTTCGCCCAGGGCGGTACGCCCGGCTCCTACATGAGCACCTTCGCCTCGTTCGCGGTCACCCGCGACCTCGCGGTGGCGCTGTTGAAGTCGGTCCTGTTCGGTCTGATCGCCTCGATCATCGCCTGCGACTGCGGCCTGAACGCTCGCGGTGGTCCCGGTGGTGTCGCCAACGCGGTGAACTCCGCGGTGGTCAGCTCCACCGTCATGCTGCTCGGTGTCAACGTGGCGATCACCCAGATCTACGCCGCCGTCTTCCCCCCACAGGTGGTCTGAGCCATGTCATCCACATACGTACCTCCGCTACTGCGACCGATCCGGTCGCTGCAGAAGGCCAGCAAGGCGCCCGGCGACCTGCTCGCCCGCCTCGGCCACCAGGTCTTCTTCTTCCTGCGTTCGGTCGGGTCCATCCCGCTGGCCTTCAAGCAGTACCCGAAGGAGGTCTGGCGTCTGCTCTCCGACGTCACCTGGGGTAACGGCAACATCGTCGTCGGTGGCGGCACCATCGGCGTCATCTTGATCATCAGTGCCTTCGGCGGCATGACGGTGGCCATTCAGGGCCACACCTCGCTGAACCTGCTCGGATTGAGCCCCATCACGGGCGCGATCTCCGCCTTCGCCACCACCCGCGAGCTCGGCCCGCTGCTGGCGGCCCTGGCCTTCGCGGCCCAGGCGGGCTGTCGATTCACCGCACAGCTGGGCGCCATGCGCATCTCCGAGGAGATCGACGCGCTCGAGTCGGTGGCGATTCGCCCGCTGCCCTACCTGGTGAGCACCCGGATGATGGCCGCGGTGATGGCGATCGTGCCGCTGTACGCCCTCGGTTTGACCATGGCCTACCTGGCCTGCTCGGTCACCGTGCAATTGATCGGCGGTACGGCGTCGGGTACCTACTCGCACTACTTCTTCCAATTCCTGGTGCCGACGGACGTGCTCTACTCCCTGCTCAAGGCGATCATCTTCGTCATGATCACGACGTTCATCCAGTGCTACTACGGCTTCTTCGCCTCGGGCGGTCCCGAAGGCGTCGGTGTGGCGGCAGGCCGCGCGATCAAGATGTGCATCATCCTGGTCGTGTTCGCCGACCTCGTCATGACGTTGGCGATCTGGGGCATCAACCCCGGCATCAGGATCTCGGGGTAAGGGCGCGATGATCATCGATCCGAGTGGGCGCGGTCCCACCATGAAGCAGCTGTATGTGGCCGGCGCGGCCGGTCTGATTGTCTTCGGCGTCATCCTGGCTTTCCTCACGGCCCGCTACCAGGGCTACTTCGTTCCCAAGGTCAACGTGGTCGCGAACCTGTCGACCACCGGTGACGGCCTGCCGTCGGACGCCGACGTGAAGTTCCGCGGCGTGCTCGTGGGCGTGGTGAAGAACGTCGAGATCGGCAAGGACGCCGAGCAGAAGGTGAACATCGAGCTCAAGCCCGAGTTCGCCGACGGCATCCCCAACACCGTCACCGCCCGCGTGGTGCCCTCCAACCTGTTCGCGGTCACCTCCGTGGAGCTGGTCTACAACGGTGCGAACAGCCAGCACCTGAAGGAGGGCTCGCAGATCCCCGAGGACCGCAGCCAGGGCACCATCGCGCTGCAGGACACGCTCACCACGGTGCGCGACATCCTCGACGAGGTCGATCCGGTGCAGTTCGGTCGCGTGCTCGGCACGCTCACCCAGGCACTCGACGGCAGCGGCCGGGTCCCCGGCTCGACCATTCAGCGCCTCGACCACTGGCTGACCACGGTCGCCGACGCGGGCCCGAACCTGGGCGGCATGCTGGACAACTTCTCCGACTCCGCGCACGCGCTGAACCAGTCGGCGCCGGAACTGCTCGACGTGCTCGGCTCCTCGGTACAGACCGCGAACACCATCGCCACCAAGCGCGAACAGCTGATCGCGCTGCTGGCCGGTGCGAGCGCCACCACCGACCGGGTGAACGACCTGTTCGCGTCGAATCCCGATGTGGGCAAGGAAGTCACGGTCGGCATGAACGCCACCCTGGGTGCGCTGGCCGCCGACCCCGCGTCGATCACCAGGACCTTCCAGGTCTTCGGTCCCTCGCTGGCCCAGCTCAACACCACCTTCCACGGTGGCCCGAGCGGCAAGCAGATGGTGTGGAACGCCGGCCTGACCTTCACGCCGTACCAGCCCAACACCGTCGCCGACTGCCCGCGCTACGGCGACCTGCTCGGACCGAGCTGCTTCACCGCACCGGCCGAAGCCTCGCTGCCGGCGATCCCGGACAACCTGCGTCCGCGCAGGCTCGACACGGCCGCGGGCCTCCCGCCGCTGGTGTCGATCCCGGGCATGCCCGACATCCCGGGTCTCACCAGTCCCGGTGTGGCGCCGATGCACACAGCCAACGGCACCGAGATCAAGCCGTTCCAGGGCACCCCGCTCGAGGGTCTCGTCCCGTCGATCCAGATTCCGGGCCTGCCCGGTGTGCTGGGCGGTGCGCCCGCTCCCGCGGCCGCTCCGGCCGCGGCGCCCGCTCCGGCGAGCGTGCCCACCGCGACACCGATCTCCTACTCCGGTGACGCGGCGATGACTCAGCTGCTCGGTCGCAAGCCGAACGCGTCCGAATATCTGCTGCTCGGTCCGATTTTGAAGGGCGGAACCCTGCAAGTGTCCGAAAACGGGGGTGGCGCATGAGTATCCGTAAGCCACTGATCGGGTTCAGTATCTTCGCGCTCGTCTCACTGCTCGTCACCGTGGTCGTGTGGAACACACTGGCCCGCACGGTCGACGGTGACACCCGCAAGTACACCGCGATCTTCACCGACGTCCTCGGGCTGCGGCCCGGCGACGATGTCCGGATGGCCGGCGTGCGCGTCGGCAAGGTCGAGGCCATCGAGCTCGACGGCAAGAACGACGCCAAGGTGTCGTTCATCGTGCAGAGCGACCAGACCCTGTTCAACGACACCAAGGCGCTGGTCAGGTACCAGAACCTGATCGGTCAGCGCTACGTGGCGCTGACCCCGGGCGCGACGCCGAGCCCGGAGCCGCTCAAGAGCGGCTCCACCATTCCGCTCGACCGCACCGAGCCCTCGTTCGACATCTCGGCCCTGCTCAACGGTTTCCAGCCGCTGTTCCAGGCGCTCGAGCCCGCCGAGGTCAACGCGATGTCGGAGACCCTGATCCAGGCGCTGCAGGGCGATGGGGTCTCGCTGTCGGCGTTCATCGTTCAGGCGGCCCAGCTGGCCACCGATTTCCAGCGTCGCGACGCGATCCTGTCCGACGTGATCACCAACCTGTCCGGTGTGATGGCCGGGTTGGCGAAGCGAGGGGATGAATTGGAGACCCTGATTACCCAGACCAGGGCATTGATCGGCGGACTCTACGACCAGGGTCAGTCGCTGCAGGCGTCCACGGTCACCCTCGCCGATTCCACGACCGCGCTGGTCGGGATGATGACCAAGATCCAGCCGAAGCTGGCTGCGACCCAGAACTCGACCACCGCGGCACTGAATCTGCTGCTGGCCAACGGTGCCAAGCTCGACCAGGTCGCGATCGACATGCCTTCGATGCTCGCCGACCTCGGCCGGATGACATCGGAAGGCACCCACGCCAACGCCTACCTGTGTGGTCTGGACATCTCGCTGTACGGGGTTCTGTTCCCGCGCGGCCTGGTCAGCCAGATCGGTGGCACCGGCCATTCCGAGGTGTGCAGATGAGCAAGATCAAGTCAGCCTTCGTCGGCAACCGCAACTTCTGGCTGGGGGTGGTCGGTGCGCTGTGCATCGTGCTGCTGCTGGTCGGTTCGAGCATCTTCCAGTTCATCGGGCTCGGAAAACAGTCCATCGACGCCGAATTCGTGCAGGCCGCGGGCATCAAGACCGGCGACAAGGTCGCTGTCTCGGGTGTGCAGGTCGGCACGGTCTCCGGCGCCAAGATCGAGGGCGATCACGTGGTGATCACCCTCGACGTGGACAGCTCGCTGAAGCTCGGTCCCGACGCGCACGCCGCGATCAAGATGGCGACCCTGCTCGGCGCGCGCTACGTCGACCTGCAGCCCGGCGACGGATCGGGTCTGAAGAACAAGACGATCCCGCGCAGCAACACCGACGTGCCGTACAACATCGCCGATGTGGTGCAGGTCGGTACGCCGAAGTTCGAGGCGCTCGACACCAAGAAGCTCGCCGCCTCGCTCAACACCATCAACTCCCAGCTCGGCGATTCGCCGGAGCTGGTCGCCCAGGCGCTCGACAGTGTCGGTGCGGTCGCGAAGGTCGTCGACCAGCGCAAGGGTGAGGTCGACAGTCTGATCAAGGACCTCAACCGGGTCACCCAGCTGCTCGCCGACAACCGCAACTCGATCCTGCTCGTGATCACCCAGGGCGAGGCCATCGCCAACCGGGTGATGGAACGGCAGAGCCTGCTGCGCCAGCTGCTGGACAACGTCGCCACGCTGACCCGTCAGCTGGAGGAGATCGGCGCTCAGAACGGCGACCAGTTCGGTGGCACCATCAGCCAGCTCAACACCATGGCCGAGGGTCTGCAGAAGAACAAGGACAATCTCGACAAGCTGCTGCAGATCGGTCAGCCCACGGCGCGCTACTTCAACAACGCGCTCGGCAACGGTAACTACGGCTCGGTCGCACTGCCGTGGTTGTTCCCGGACAACTGGCTGTGCTTCGTTCAGGTGATCCAGGGGTGCCAAGGATGAAACTGACCAACAGGCTCCGCATCGCGCGGACCATGATGATCGCCACCACCGCGCTGGCCCTCGGCAGCTGCTCGCTGATGCCGAGCCAGTTCGACGACGCGCTCGGCCGCTCGACCAAGATCACCGCCGACTTCGAGAACATCGCCGGCATGTACGAGGGCAACGAGATCATGGTCCTCGGTCTCGCGGTCGGCAAGGTCGACAAGATCGTGCCCAAGGGCACCTACGTCGAGGTCCACATGACCATCGACGCCGGCGTCAAGGTCCCGAAAGACGCGATCGCGGCGATCATTTCGCCCTCGATCGTCACCGATCGCCACATCGAGGTGAGCCCGCCGTTCACCGGCGGTGAGACAATGAAGTCCGGCGATCACCTGCCCAAGGCGCGCACCAGGACCCCGGTCGAGCTGGACACGATGATCAAGACCATCGACCAGTTCGCCGCCTCGCTCAAGCCCGAACCCGGCCAGGAGGGTCTGGGCCCGCTGTCGGGCCGGGTGCTGTACCCGGTGCTCAACGGCAACGGTCAGAAGATCCGCGAAACCCTCGACGCGCTCTCGGGTGCGCTGAAGGTCGGTGTCGACAACAAGGACGCCATCGCCAACATCATCATCAAGCTCAACGAGCTCACGACGATGCTGGCCGACAACGATCAGTCCGTGCGCGACTTCAGCGACCGGGTGACCGCCATGTCGGGGCTGCTCGCCGACCAGGCGCCCGGTCTGCAGGCCACCCTCGACCAGCTCAACCAGTTCCTGAACAACACCTCGACGACCTTCGCCGGGCATCAGGAAGAACTGGCCGCCTCGCTGACCGGCCTGACCACCGTCACCAACCAATTGCGCGCCAACTCCGGTGCGATGGTCGAGATCGTCGACGTGGTGCCGCTGCTCATGCAGAACATCGACGGCGCGATCAACAAGGAAAAGGGCTTCGTCCGCCTGCAGGCGCTGATCGGCACCGCCCTCTCGGGCGAGATCGTCAGCGCGTTCTGTGAGCGGATCCAGATGCGGCCCGATGGTTGCCGCACCACCGGGAACGTCCAGGACTTCGGCCCCGACTACGGGCTCACCGCCGCACTGCTCGGACTGACGAAATGAACCGACGAATGACGATGAAGGCCCGCCGCGCGCTGCTCTCCGCGGCCGCACTGGCCACGGTCACGATCACGACCGGCTGTGGCTTCACTGTAGAGGACCTGCCGCTGCCCAAACCGGGCACCGGCGGCGACACCTACACCCTGCACGCGAAGTTCGAGAACGCGCTGAACCTGCCCGATCAGGCCAAGGTGAAGGTCGGTGGTTCCGATGTCGGCGTCGTGTCGGCGATCACGACCAAGAACTTCGAAGCTCTGATCGACATGGAGATCAACACCGATTTCAAGCTGCCGAAGGGCAGTACGGCGGAGTTGCGCCAGGCCACTCCCCTCGGTGACGTCTTCATCGCGCTGAGCAGCCCGAAGAACGCGGCGGGCGCGCCCGATATGGCCGCGGGCGACACGTTCACCCTGGAAGCCACCTCGGCCGGCGCCACGGTGGAAGAGCTGCTGGTCTCGGTGTCGATGCTGTTCAACGGCGGCGGTGTCGCCAGCCTGAGCCGGCTCGGCACCGAACTCGGCTCGATTCTCAACGGGCACGGCACCGAACTCGGCCATCTGATCTACGAGATGACCGGTGTCATCGGCGAACTGAACGCCAACAGCACCAAGGTCGACTCGGTGCTGACGGAGTTCAACACCCTCGCCAACACCATCGAGGCCAACAAGGGTCAGCTCGGCCAGGTGGCCGACACACTGCCCCAGGCCATCGGCGCGATCGCCGAGAACAACCGGGCGATCGGCGACCTGCTCAGCAAGCTCGCCACGGCCACCGCCGCCATCGGCGACTACTCCAACACCACCGGTGACCAGCTGTCCGAGCTGCTCACCAATCTCGACAACCTGATGAACGCGCTGGCCGCGACCGGCAGCGACTTCGGGTATGTGATGGATCAGTTGCACGCGATCCGACCCGGCGCCAATCAGACGTTCAAGGGCAAGAGCCTGGCGCCGTACGCGACGCTGACCAACCTCGATGTGGGCCTGTTGACCGACCCGGCGAACAGCAAGCTCTGGGACTTGAAAGATGTGAACGATTTCGTCGGCAGCTTCATCCAGGTGCTGCAGATCGTTCAGGGCCGAGTGGGAGGCCACCGATGAGCAGGCTGAAGAAGTTCGCGAGCAGCAAGATCTTGCTGGCGAACAGCGCGCTCGTAGTCGTGCTGTTGCTCGGTGGGTCGTACCTGCTGGTCAACGTGATGCGGGTCAACCCGCTGCGGTCCGAGTACGACGTCACCGTGAACCTGGATCGCTCCGGCGGTCTGCAGCCGGGCAACGACGTGACCATGCGCGGGTTCCGGATCGGCAAGGTCACCTCGATCGAGCTGATCAACGACGGCGAGGCGATCGCCGCCAAGACCCGGATCGACAAGGATTTCAAGATCCCGGTCGACACCATGATCCAGGTGGCGGCGCTCTCGGCCGCGGGCGAGCAGTACATCGACTTCCGTCCGAAGAGCGATGTCGGTCCGTTCCTCCGGGACGGCGCGGTGATCAAGTACAACCCGGAGCAGATCCAGACGCCGGTTCCGGTGTGGGCTGTGCTCGACGACACCAGCGCGCTGATCGCTCAGGTGAATCCGAAGCAGTTCGACGTGATCCTCGACGAGCTCGACATCGCGCTCGGTGCCGGTCCCGATCAGCTGCGCGGCCTGATCAACGGCGTCAGCCTGGTGGTCGCGGGTCTGGACAACCTGCTTCCGCAGACGGTGAACCTCATCGCCAACCTGCGGGTGATCGCCGAGACCACCTCGCACGCCCAGCCCGATCTGCAGACGCTCACCCAGAATTCGGGTGCGTTGCTCACGCAGTTCAACAACGCCAACGCCGAGCTGCAGAGCGTGCTCGACAACGCGCCTGCGCAGTTCGAAACGCTCGGCGCGGTGCTCGACGCGACCGCCGATCCGATCAGTTCGCTGGCGGCCAACTTCGTGGCGATCACCAAGGCCGCGCAGCTGCGTACGCCCGCGCTGCGGCTGCTGTTCCCGTCGCTGGCACTGGGGCTCGGGTCGATCAGCGCTCCGGCGCACGACGGCGAATTCCACACCATCATCGACATCTGGCCGCGCCCGACGTGTAACTACGACACCGCGTACCGGCGCAACGAAGAGGTACAGGACGGCAGCATTCCGAAGTGGAACTACTGCACCAACCCGACCTCTGACCTGCAGATCCGTGGTTCGGCCAACGCCCCGCGGCCGAACGTGCCCAACAACGGCGCGCAGATGCCGCCCGGTGTCGACCCGAACGAGCGGACACCCATTCCCGCCAAGTGAGATGGTGCCCGGCCAGGCTGTTCACAGCTTGACCGGGCATACTCGCGGGGAAGAACGTGTGGCCCGGCTCACGGACCACGATCGGAAATCGGTGCGATATGTGCGCCGGGAAAGAGCAGGATTGATTCGATGACCAGCGACGATGCCCAGAGTAAGTCCGATGCTGCCGCAGCAGACAAGCCCGATCTGGCGAAGGCCGACGACACTGTGAAGGGTGCGGCGGCGACTCCCGAGGTCGATCAGCCGACTGTGCAGGCACAGACCGTGACCGAGGCGCCGGCTCCGGCCGCTGCCCCGAGCGCGGCATCGAGCTCGAAGGGCTGGATCGCCGCAGGTGTGGCCGGTGTGGTCGCGGTCGGCGCGATCACCGCGGGCGTGGTGTTCTTCCTGCAGAACAGCAACAAGGCCGAGAAGCTCGACGCGATCGCCGAGTCCACCAAGGCCGCCTGTGATTACGGCGCCATCCTGGCCAACTACGACTACTCCAAGGATCTCGACGGCTACATCGCGTCGATGAAGGCGGGCGCCACCGGCGACTACCTCAAGGAGTTCAGCGACGCCAGCGATGCGCTCAAGGGCGCCATGGTGCAGGCCCAGGTCAAGTCGACCGGTGAAGACGTGCAGTGCGCCTACATCTCGGGCAGCACCGACGATGTCAAGGCCATGGTCACCATGACCCAGTACCGCACCAACTTCACCCAGACCCAGCCCGACCGGATGATGTTCGCGATCGAGATGAGCCTCGAGCACTCGGGCGACAAGTGGCTGGTCAGCAAGCTGGACTCGCCGTTGCTCAAGAACGGCGGCGGCGAGGCCGCCGGTGGTACAGCGCCCGGTCAGGCCGTTCCGTCTCCGGCTCCCGCGCCTGTCCCGACACCCGGGAACTGAGCGCACAGGAAACCGAGCCAATCGAAACGCCGCGGGCAGATTCATCGCCCGCGGCGTTTCGCTGTGCGGTCCCACTCCGGTCGCACCGCACCTAGAACAGGGTCAGAGTCCCTGCTACCGGCACTTCAGCTGCGACCGACTTCCCTGTGGAGACCGAGTTCGTGGGGACAGGCGCCGCGGGTTCCCGGCGCCGAATCCTTGCCGGTTCCGGCGCGACCGGGGCCGACTCGCGGCCGAGAGCCGGGTTCTCGCGGACAGCTCGTGCCGCTTCGCCCGCCAGTTTGTCGGCTTGTTCGTTGAAGTAGTTGCCCACGTGGCCGCGCACCCAGCGGAACCGCACCGGTCCTTCGCGGCCGGTGATGGCCCGGTCGATCTGCTTGATGATCTCGACGTTCTTCACCGCGCCGCCGGTGGAGGTGCGCCAGCCGTTGCGTCGCCAGCTGGTGATCCATTCCGAGGCGCACTTGATGGCGTACTGGGAGTCGCTCTCGATGAGCATCGGTTCGGCGCCGGGGTGGGCGAGGATGGCTTCCAGTACCCCGCGCAGTTCGGCGATCTGGTTGGTGCCGCTGGCCGCGCCACCACTGTCGGCGGGCCCGGAATGATTCACCCATGCCCAGCCGATGGCACCACCGGGATTGCGCAGGCAGGACCCGTCGGTGCTCACGATGATCATGACCGCCACCCTAGGCGATGCGGCCGACAAGATCGGTACCGTGGAATGCCTCTATCTCCCTTCGCAACCGCGATTCCGTTCGGCGCAGTGCCGATTTCGCGGCCGCGTCGACGAGGCCGTGGCACAGGCGGCCGAACATGCCGCGTGGTGGTGGATAGTCGGCTTCGGAGGTCAGCACCGACCGTTCGTAGCCGAGTGGATCGAATCGCAGGGTAACGGTTCCGTATACCCGCCCACGCAGGGTATACCCGATGACGGCATTGCGCCGATATTCGGTGATCTCCACCGATGAACGCAGCGGGATCACTCCGAACAACCGGACTTTCACCGCGAACGCGGCGCCCAAGCCCTGATCCGGTTCGCCCAGCGGCGCGACGTCGGTGACGCCGACCAGCCACTGCGGCGCGTGGCGGAAATCCTCGGTGTAGGCGAAGGCGGCATCGACCGGTGCGCCGACGTCACTCGCAAACCTGATGTGGCCCATCGGCCCTCCCTGCTCCGGATGGGTTTCCTCGCCCACGCGTACAGGAGCCAAAAGTACTACAAATCTCCTCTTTATTTAGCGGAATGGAGTTGTTCGACCAGGTATTCCGCAATCGGCATCGCCGACGTGGCGGCCGGGGACGGTGCGTTGAGCACGTGGATGGAGCGCGGCGTGCGTTCGATGAGGAAGTCGTGCACCAGCGTGCCGTCACGCAGCACCGCCTGGGCCCGGATGCCCGCACGGTGCGGGAGCAGGTCGTCGGTGCTGAGTTCGGGGCAATATTTGCGGCATTCGGCGAGGTAGCCGCGCTTGAACACCGAATTGCGGAGCTCGCGGATCCCGGTGGCGAGATGGTCGCGGGCCACCCGGCGCACGCCGGCGAAACCCAGCACGTCGATGGCGTCACGTCGGTTCACGCTGCCCTTGCGATACCCCTCCCGCGACAACCCGAGCACCGCGTTGGGGCCGACGGTGAGTTCGCCGTCGATGGTGGGACTCAGGTGCACGCCGAGGAACGGCAGCGCGGGGTCGGGCACCGGATAGATCAGCGTGCGTACCAGATCCGATCGCTCGGCGGGGAGCCGGTAGTACTCGCCACGGAACGGAACGATCCGAAAGTCCGTTTCTATCCCGGCCTTTCGTGCCATCCGGTCGGCCTGCAGGCCCGCGCACACGATCAGGGTGCCCGCGGTGACCGAACCACCCGGACCCGAAACCGTGACGGCGGAGACACTCTCGGTGATCGCCTCGACTGCGGTGCCGAGCAGAATCTTGCCGCCCATCGACTCGACCTCGGCGGCGAGCGCGGCGGTGACCAACGTGTAGTCGATGATGCCGGTGGCGGGCACGAACAGCGCGCCGACCCCGGCGATCCGTGGTTCGCGCCGCCGCAGTTCGGCCGCGTCGATCGCCTCGACCTCCACGCCGTTGGCGATCGAACGCTCGTACAGCGCCAGCATCCGCGCGTGTTCGGCGGAATCGGTGGCTACCAGCAACTTTCCGCATTCACGGAACGGAATGTCGTGGGCCGCGGCGAATTCCTTCGTCCATCGCGCACCGGCCCGGCACAGCCGTGCCTTCAAACTGTCCGGGGGGTAATAGATCCCGGAGTGGATGACGCCGCTGTTGTGCCCGGTCTGATGCGCGCCGAGCGTGTCTTCCTTCTCGATGAGCACCAGGCTCGCCTCGGGATACTGGGTCAGCAACCGATGCGCGGTGGCCACGCCGACGATGCCGCCGCCGACCACACAGAAGTCGTACGCACCGTTCGAGGTGCCGCGAGGAGTCACACGCCGACGGTAGTCGGCAGTTCCCCGGTCGCGGATCGCGGTGCCTCGGCGTCGCCCTCGTCTTCGGACGATTCCGCGGTGGTGCCGGGGGTCTCGGCCGGTTCGGTGCCTGCACCCTCGACCCGCAACGTGTGGCTGCCGAGGCCGGGATCCGACAGCACGAAAACCAACTCGCCACGGCGCGCGTCGAATTCGGTGTGCAGCGCGGTGACCGCGGCCGGATCCACCGCCAGGCCGAGGTATTTCGCCGCCACCGTGACGAGGTTGGTGTCGACGGTGAACGCCACGGTATCGCTGCGCGGCGGCGTCACCTGCGCGCCGACATAGGTGCCGCCGATCCCGACCCGCCCGGTCAGCGGTGAATTACCCGGTCGCGCACCGACTCCGGACTGCTGCGCGGTGATCGGCGTGCGCGTGGCGGCGGGGTCGGAGCGCTCGGTGGACAGCGTCGGCGCGCCGAAGGACATGGCCAGCTCCACACCGCCGACGCGGGGTGCGGAGTCCTCGATCGAGAAGGGGCGGTGGTGGCCGGGATTCGGCGTCGCGGCCGGTCCCGCGAATTCGGTGGGCGGCGGTGCCAGTTCCGGCATGTGATTGACGATGTAGGCGCCCGCGGCCACGGTGAGGCAGAGGCTGGCGGCGCCGGAGAAGATGATCGCGGACAGGCGCACGATCTGAGCAGGCCGATGTGCGGTCACGATGCGGTTCCCTCCTGTGGCTGTGGGTATACCCGAGTAGAGCGGGCCCGCATCGTTGAAAGCCACGTGCTGATACCTACGGTACCGAGTACCGCGCGCGGTGAGCGCCTCCCACGGCTGAGATCAGAGCCACATCCGAAACGGCGCCGTATCAGTCCTAGTCGGGGCGGGTTTTCGGCTGGGCAAGTGTTTCTCACACCCGGTATCGGGTATCTGAAGGGAGCAGGCGAGCGTCATTCACGACTGCCACGGTGGTCACCCCCGGCCAACGAAGTCCGGGGCAGTCGGCACGAATGGCGCTCTGGGAAGGCGCTCGCCTGTTCTCATGCTGACTTTCAGGCGAACTGGCCTGCGTGGCGGCCTGGTCCGGGCGGGCCGGCGAAGGCCTGGGCGATGCCGAGCCAGTGGTCGGCGTCCGGGCCCTCGGTGGTCAGGGCGGTGTCTTCGCGGTGGCGGCGCTGGGTCGCCACGAGGCAGAAATCGATGGCGGGGCCGGTTACGCGCTGAGGTGCGTCTTCGGGGCCCCAGGTCCACAGAGTGCCGTCGGGGGCGGTCAGTTCCACGCGGAATTCATCGGTGGGGCCGGATTCGCCGTTGACCAGGTAGGCGTAGTTCCTGGCGCGGACGCTGATGTGGGCCACCGTGCGCAGGCGGGCGGTGGGGACGCGGGTGACGTCGAGCGCGTCGGCGACGTCCTGCCCGTGGGCCCAGGTTTCCATGATGCGGGCCGAGATCATCGACGCGGCGCTCATCGGCGGGCCGAACCACGGCAGCTTGGTGCCCGCGGGGACGGCGGCCAGCGCGGCGATCAACTGCTCGCGTCCGGCCCGCCAGCGAACCAGCAGGTCGGCGGGTGGGGTCTGGGCGATTTCCTCGGCGCCGTCGTCGACGATGGTCAGGCCGCGCGGGGCCGCTTCGGCGAGGAAGGCCGCGAAGCCCTCGGCGTCGGTGGCGGCGATCAGCGATACCTCGTCGGTCCAGGTCAGGTGGGCGATCTGGGTGGCGATGTCCCAGCGTGGCGCGGGTGTCGGCGTCTGCCACTGCTCGGGGGTCAGCGGTGCGACCAGGTTTTCCAGATCCGCGCATTCGGCGGCGTAATCGTCGAGCAGCGCTGCGAGGTCAGCCATGGAGTTCCCTTGCCGATCATGGCGCGACCCGGTGCCGGTGCGCCGTCGTCACCAAGAGTCGCAGCGACCGTCAAAAAATGCAAGCACGCGTGCTTGTTATTACCAGCCGAAGGTCAGCAGGTGGAGCGCGCCGACACCGATGCCCAGCGCCCCACCGTGCAGATACAGCAACCACGCGTCCTGTTCGACCGACGCGTAGAACATCTCCATGAACTCGCCGGGCGTCAATGTCCGCAGCTTGCGCGCCGCGAAGTCATCGATCTTCTTCGCCTGTTCCAGCACGAACTGCTCGTCCTCGATCATCGTGCGCGCCGAAACCAGCCCGGCGCCCGCGCCCGAGACCGCCAGATTCTCGAACTGTTTCTTGCCGAGTGCGGCTCGCACCATGAACGCGGTCGCGCCGAGCTGCTTGTGGATCTCCTCCGACACCACCCGCTCGATGAGCTGACGCGTCTTGTCCCCGTTCGGCCCTTCCAAGAGCTCGACGGAGAGGTTCTCCACGGTCAGCACCTGGTACGCCAGGATGTGGGCGAGGTCGGTGGCGGCCTGGGGCTGACGCTTGGCCAGCAGCGCCTGACGCCACAGATACTTGTAGCGCGGCTGCGGATCGCCGGGTTCGAACACCATCTTGATCGCGATCACGTTCACCGTCACGCCGATCATGGCCGACGCGAACAGCACGATCACCCAGGCCGGGATCGCGCCGAAGTACGGGATCTTCGAGTGCACATGCAGGTAGAGCGCCAGAATCAAGCCGAAGGGCGCGCCGAGCAGACCGATCCGCGCCATGAACTTGAGTTCGGGCGCGGCGATGGTGGTGGTCAGGTCCTTCAGGATGGCCGGGTTCTTCTCCAGGTACCGGATCACGAAGTTCTTCACGTCGAGCAGCTGGTCGATATTGTCGCCGAGGCTCTCGAACGCCCGCCGGCACAGCGCGGGCAGCTGCCGGTCGACCCGCTGGTAGATGGCCTGTTTCACGGGTCTGGGCAGCGAGCGCCACAGATCGGGGTTCTCCCGGTACATGATCTCGTCGACGATCGGCTGCACCTGATCGCGCGCCCGTTCGGCGAGATAGTCGCCGATCCCGTCGAGATCGAGTTCATGGATGAAGTCGCGTGGGCTGCCGATCCGCAACAGCGCCGAATCGACGCAGATGCTCGCCATCTTCTCCGCGCGTGCCGGGATGAAGCCCTGGAAGCCGAGCATGCGCCCGTCACCGGAAAACGTGGGCAGCACCTGCACGCGCCGGGGTAGGTACGGGTACAGCACGTGCAGCATCGGCACCCGGAAGCCCTTGAAGTACAGCGGCCAGAACAGCATCAGCACGCCGGTCCAGTTGGTGAGCCAACCGGCCAGCGCGCTGAAGATCGGGAAACTGATCAGCTCGACGACGAATTTCGACTGCCCCGTCAGCTCTTCCCAATCGATGAAGAGTCCGGAGGCCAGTGTGGTCATCGAGGAGCCCCCTAGTGCTGACGCGCGAAATACGTGAAGAACGTGAGGATAACAGCATGTCTGGGCACCCGATGGGGCCAGACACCGCCCTTCTCGGGCGTCCTCGGTTCAGGCCACGAATGCGGCGTGAACGTCGGTTTCCGCTTCTCCCGGGTCGGTTACACCGACACCCGAAGGGTATCGGTCAGCGCCTTCCCGTCGGCGGACTTTTGGTAACCCGGCCTCTTGCTCGGGGGGTCCGGGGATCGTGGAGCGTCTTGGTGAATCGTGGGCCAGCAAGCAAGGTTGATCGCCGCGTTGTGGTCACGGTCGGCACGAAACCCACACCCGCAGATAAACACTCGATCGGCCAACTTCAGGGCGGGATTGATTGTCGCGCAGGCCGAGCACCGCTTACTCGACGGGTACCAACGATCCGCGGTGGCCGTGCCGCTACGCCATGCCTGTTTGTAGATCAAAAGTCGGGCGAAGTCGGCCCACCCGACATCGCTGATGCGGCCCGGGTCGCGAGGGGAGTCAACGCGAGGCGTGCGTGGGACAACCGCGCTGTCGCACGTCGGAGCTAGGCTGGCATGGCTGTTGTCTGCGTCACTGAGTTCTTCCCCCGTCGCCTGTGCAGAGGGAGTCGCTGTGAGCAATGTTCCGAAGAATCATTTCGAGCGTCCGGTCGCGGTGATCGGTGGTGGCACCTTGGGTAGAAGGATCGCCCTGATGTTCGCCACCAGGGGCGGTGAGGTCCGCATCATCGATCCCGATGGCGAGGTCGGCAACGCGGCCGTGGCTTTCGTGGAGAAACAGCTGCCCGAGGTGGCCGATACGGTGCCCGACGGTAAGCCGGGCACCGCGGAGTATGTGCCCGATCAGGCGATCGGCGTGAAGGGCGCGTGGCTGGTGGTCGAGGCGGTGCCGGAGATCCTCGACCTGAAGAAGAAGGTCTTCGCCCAGCTCGACGCCGATGCCGATGCCGACGCGATCGTCGCCTCGAACTCGTCGTCGTACGCGAGCCGGTTGTTCACCGAGGGTTTGACGACCAACGACCGGATGCTCAACACCCACTTCTATATGCCGCCGCAGTCGACGGTGCTCGATGTGATGTCGGACGGTCAGACCTCGCAGGACGTCCTCGACTTCGTCCTGAAGACCTTCCCGGAGTACGGCCTGCACCCGTACCTGGTGCGCAAGGAGTCGACCGGCTTCATCTTCAACCGCATCTGGGCCGCCATCAAGCGCGAGTCGCTCGAGGTGGTGCACGAGGGTGTGTCGATTCCCCATGATGTCGACGAGATGTTCATGCGGAATTTCGGCACCAAGGCGGGCCCGTTCCGGATGATGGACCAGGTGGGTCTGGATGTGGTGCTCGATATCGAGGAGCACTACGAGCAGGAGAACCCGAACCTGCCGAAGGGCCCGGTCGAGCTGCTCAAGAAATATGTCGACGCGGGCAAACTCGGGGTGAAGACGGGTGCGGGTTTCTACGACGACTACCCGAAGCCGAAGCAGGGCTGAGCCCCATGACCGAGATAGTCGCTCTAGATCTCGAAGCAGCTGCGATGCATGCTATTTCGCTCGACGGCAAACACGTGCGCACCGTGGTCGACGGCCTCGATCGTTTTCCCGACGGTGTCGTCGTCGACAAATTGCGTGGCCATATCTATTGGACCAACATGGGCACCCCCGACGCGCGTCCGGAGCCGGGCGTCGAACCGGAGTTCTTCTCCCGCAACGGTTCCATCGAACGGGTCGACCTCGACGGCGGCAACCGCACCACGATCGTCCCGATCGGCGCCTTCACCACCGGCAAACAGCTCGCCGCCGATGTCGAAGGGGGCAGGCTGTATTGGTGTGATCGCGAGGGCATGCAGGTTCTCACCTGTGATCTGAACGGTGACGACCTGCACGCCCTCGTGGTGACCGGCGAGGGCGATGCCGATGCCTCCCTCCCGCGCAACTGGTGCGTCGGCATCTGCCTCGACCTCGACCGCCGCCTGCTCTACTGGACGCAGAAGGGCGCGGCCAAGGGCGGCGAGGGCCGGATCTTCCGCACTCGGATGGATCTGCCCCCCGGCGCGGATCCTGCCGCCCGCACCGATATCGAGCTGCTCTGGGAGAACCTGCCCGAGCCGATCGATGTCGAACTCCACGGTCTCGGCGATCTCGTCTGGACCGACCGCGGTGCCGCCCCCCGCGGCAACGCGCTGTACGAGGCCAAGGTCCAGCCGGAGGTCGGGACCCCGGCGATCATCTCCACCGGCTACCGCGAGGCGATCGGCGTCACCGGTTTCGATTCCCGCTTCTATGTGAGCGATCTCGGCGGCACGATCCGCCTGGTCGACATCGGCACCGGTACCGATACCGACCTGGTCCGCATCGGCAGCCCGCTCACCGGTATCGCCCTGGCCGACCTGTAGCGCCGCGGTTACCCCGCGCCGGCGGGAACCCCCCACCGCAGCACGGCTTGCACGGCGAGGCCGACACACCGGCCGACCGGCATCCGGCTGCCCACCATGATCAGGTTCATGACTCGTCCGCCCTGGCGTAGATGGCGGCTCGGTCGCGGTGGGTGAGCACCGGGCAGATCTCCACCCGGTCGGGGCCGGGCAGCAGGGCGGGGTCCTCCCCCGGCAGCAGTTCGGTGGCCAGGATCGCCTCGCGCACCGCGTGCAGGGCGTCCTCGGTCTCGGCGATGCCGATCACCATGCCGGAGCCGTCGGCGCGCCGCAGTTCGTAGAAGTCGAGCAGCCCAGGCACTCCCGCGACGGCGGGCTCGATGCGATTGGCGTTGGCGAAGTCGACGGCGGCGAGTTCGGTCGCCGTGCGTGGCTGGTCGAACCAGATGACGTGTGCGTACATGATTTCATCTCCTGAACTGGGGGAATCGGATAGCTCAAGCGTCGCGCCGAACGGCATCGCGCGGATCAGTGCCGGTACGTATTCGCAGTACTGAACTCGCGCCCGCGCGAGATACTGGGGCGGTGCAGACTCCGGCCGTCGGACGGCATGAGGAGATCGCCCGCCTGCGCGCCGCGGTGGTGGCCGCGGCCTCGGGTGCGGGCCGATTCGTGCTGGTCAGCGGCACAGCGGGGATCGGCAAATCGTGGTTGGCCGAGCAGGTCGGCTCGCTGGCCGCCGAGGCGGGATTGCGGGTTGCCCGTGGCAGCGCCCTCGACGACGCGGGGATGCCGCCGCTGTGGCCGTGGCGCCGGGCCGCGCGCGAGCTCCCCGAACTGGCCGCCGCCCTCGACACCGTCACCGAACCCGGTGGCGGGCCCGCCGCCCAGCGCTTCCGGATGTTCACCGAGGTCGCCGATGTCCTCGTCGCGGCCGCCGCGCCGTCGGGTTTGCTGCTGGTGCTCGAGGATCTGCACTGGTCCGATCCCACGTCGCTGGCGCTGCTCACCCACGTGGCGACCGAAACGCCGCGCACCAAGGTGCTCATCGTCGGCACCGCTCGCGAACCGATGGGCGAAACCCTGCTCGCCGACCAGCCCGCCTGGCTGCGCCTACCCCACTTCCAATCCCTGTCCGTACCAGGTCTTTCCGAACACGAGGTCCGCTACTGGCTCGAACAGCGCGGCCTCACTTCGGATCTCGCGCACCGCGTGCACGAACGCACCGGCGGCACTCCCCTGCTGGTCCGCCTGGTCATCGATGCCGACATGGGCGCCGGCGACGACCCGCTCCTGTCGGTCCCCGGAATCCGCCGCCTGATCCTCGCCCAGCTCGACCGTATCGACCCCACCCATATCGAGGTTCTCGGTGCCGCGAGCGTGCTCGGTGAACGCATCGATACCGAATTGCTGGCGCAGGTCTACGGATCGGTGCTGCCGTCGGAGCCCGTTCCGGTCTCCGATCCGGTGGCGAAGGCGCTCGATGCGGCAACCGCGGCCGGTATCGTCCGTCGTTTCGCCGACGACACCACGGGTTTCACGCACGCTGTGGTGCGCGATGCAGTGTACGCCGACCTCGCCCCTTCGCGGCGAGCGGCCTGTCACCGCGCGGCCGCCGAGGTGCTGAGTGGGCGAGGTGGTCCGGATTCGGCGGTGGCAGGGGCGATCGCGACCCACTGGCGGCAGGCGAGCGGCTGTGCGGACTCCCCGTCCGGTCGCCATTGGTCCCGTCGGGCCGCGCGATCGGCCCGCGCGAGTGCCGCCTACGCCGAGGCGATCCGATTCGGGCAGTGGGCCATCGATGCCGCGGGCGGCACCGCCTCCGATGCCGAGCGCGCCGAGCTGCTGATCGAGCTGGCGCGCGACGAGTTCGCCGCCGGTTGGGTGGCCACCAGCCTCGACCACTGTGTCGAGGCGGGCGCGTCGGCCGAACGAGCAGACCGCCCCGACCTGCTCGCGGAAGCAGGCTTGGTGGTGCAGGGCGTCACCACCCCGACCGTGATGACGCAACTGGATGCCCTCTGCGGCAAGGCATTACGCCTGCTCGAAACCGACAAGCATCCCGACCTCGTCGCCCGCATCCTCGCCCAGCGTGCCCTGTCGGCCGCCGACCGCGGCGCGGGCGCGCGGGCCAGGGAACTCTCCGACCGGGCCATGCGCGCCGCCGAACGGTCCACCGATCCCGACGTCGTCCTCGACGCGATCCACGCCCGCCATCTCTCGCTTGCGGCCGTGGACTTCCTGGCGGAGCGAACGGTGCTCGCGGCGAGGGCAATCGAGATCGCGGCCGACGCCGAGCAGCCGCTGGCACAACTCTGGGGATACGTGTGGACAGCTGACGCATCCCTGCAACGCGGCGACCTGCCTGCCTTCGACAACGCCCTCGACCACATCGAACTCCTCGCCGACCGCCGCCGCCTCCCGCTCGCCCGCTGGCACCTGTTGCGCCTGCGGGCCACCCGCGCGGCCCTGGTCGGCGACTTCCCCGCCGCCCTGGCATCCGACACCGCCGCCCACGAACTGGCGGTCGGCATCGGCGACTACTCCCTCGCCGGCCTGCACCATGCCTTCCGTGGCATGTATGCCGTGATCGTCGGTCACATCGACCGCGACGAGCTCACCGCGGCGCTGGCTTCGCTGGCCTTCGCCCCGAAGATCACGATCGCCCAGCTGTTCGCCCCGATGCTGCACGCGATGGCAGGCGATCTCGAGGAGGCGAAGGCCCTGTTCGCGCCGTTCCGTCTGCTGCCCGACACCCTCGAGATCGGCCCGCGCTGGTCCGGCACGGTGTATTCGGTGGGCATCGTGGCCGAATTCCTCGACGACGCCGAGACGGCCGATCGCGTCTTCCGGGCCTTGCGGGGCCGCGAACACCACTACGCCGCCGACGGCACGGGCGCGCTCATCTGTGTGGGTTCGATCGCGCGTATCCGCGCCGACAACGCCCGCGTCGCAGGCCATCTCGACGCCGCCGTCGGCCTCTACCAGCAGGGCCTGACGATGGACGCCGCGATCGGGGCGCGCCCCTTCGTCGCCCTCGGCCACCTCGGCCTGGCCCGCACCCTCTTCGCCCGCGGCGACCTCCCCGCCGCCCGCGAAGCAGCCGACCGGGCCGCCGCCGCCTTCCGCCGCCTCGACATGCCACACCGTCTGCGCGCGGCCGACACCCTACTCGCCGACATCACCACGGCCACCCGCACCGCCGACCCACTGACCCGCCGCGAACGCGAAGTGCACGGCCTCGTCGCCACCGGCCTCACCAATCGGGAAATCGCGACCCACCTGGTCCTTTCCGAGCGCACGGTGGAAACCCACGTCCGCAACATCCTCGCCAAACTCGCCGTCACCAACCGCACCGAGCTCACCCGCGGTCCCCACTGACCGAACCCCGGCCGCTGCGTTCTCGGCGGAGTCGAGCGCGAAGAACTGCGCCGCCAGCCAACCGAGATCCAGTTACAGTGACCCAGCGGATGGTCAGCGTTTTGGGAGGGAACCCCGGTGGAGCAGGTATTCCAGGTCGACTTGCGGGGCATCGTCGACCTGCTCAGCCATCACCTGTACGGCAGCCCACGGGTCTACGTCCGCGAGTTGCTGCAGAACGCGGTCGACGCCATCACCGCCCGCCACGCCCTCGACCCACAGGCTCGCGCGCAGGTCAGGATCGAGACGCCCGCCGGCACCGGGGACGGCACCATCCGTGTCCATGACAGCGGTGTCGGCCTGACCGAGGCCGAGGTGCACACCTTCCTCGCCACGATCGGCCGCAGCGGCAAGCGCGACGACCTCGGCTTCGCCCGGCACGAGTTCCTCGGCCAGTTCGGTATCGGCCTGCTGTCGTGCTTCCTGGTCGCGGACGAGGCCGAGGTTCTCACCCGGTCCGCGCGCGGCGGCCCGACCGTGCGCTGGACCGGTTTCGCCGACGGCCGCTACCGCGTCGAGCCCGCCGCGCGGGAACGCGACGAACCCGGCACCACCGTGATCCTCGCGCCGCGCCGCGGCGCCGAGCAGTGGCTCACTCCGACGACCGTCGTCGAGCTGGCGCGGCTGTTCGGTAGCCTGCTGCCGTTCGAGGTCACCGTCGACGGTGAGCCGATCACCGAGCCCGAAGTTCCTTGGCGCGCAACCCACCCCACTCCTTCGGACCGCACGAACGCGCTCGCCGCGTACGCCGAGGACACCTTCGGCTTCACCCCGTTCGCCACCTTCGATCTCGCGTGCGCCGAATCCGGTGTCAGCGGTGTGGCTTTCGTGCTCCCGCAGCCGGTCAACCCGGCGGCGAAGGCCGGACACCGCGTGTATCTGAAGCGAATGCTGTTGGCGGAGAGCGTCGCCGGCCTGCTGCCCGACTGGGCCTTCTTCGTCCGCTGTGTGGTCGACACCACCGAGCTGCGCCCCACCGCGAGCCGCGAAGCCCTCTACGAGGACGACCTGCTGGAGAGCACGAGGGAAGCGCTCGGCGGCCGGATCAGGGACTGGCTGGTGGAACTGTCCACCTCCGATCCGTCCGCGCTGCACCGTTTCCTGCGTATTCACGATCTCGGCGTGAAGGCCCTCGCCCTGCACGACGACGACATGTTGCGCCTGGTCGACCGCTGGTTGCCGGTGGAGACCAACGCGGGCCAGATCCCGCTCGCCGAATTCCGCCGCCGCTTCGGCGAGGTTCGCTACACCCCGTCGGTGGAGGAGTTCCGGCAGCTGGCCGCGGTGGCGAGTGCCGCGGGCATCGGCTTGGTGAACGGCGGTTACTCCTATATCACCGACATTCTCGAGCGCTTGCCCGCGATCGATCCCGAGATCCGGGTGCGCCGTTTGGATCCCGCCGAACTGGCCACCCATTTCGATCTCGTCGATCCGGCGACGGAGCTGGCGCTTCGGCCCTTCCTGACCACCGCCCAGCGCGTGCTCGATCGCCTCGAATGCGAAGTGGTACTGCGCACTTTCGATCCGCCGTCGCTGGCGGCGCTGTATCTGCTCGACCGCGATGCCCAGCATCGCGCCGAACTGCGCGCCACCCGCGAGGTCGCCGACGAACTGTGGGCCGATGTTCTGGGTGCTTTCGATACCGACCAGGCGGGCGACCGTCCGCAGCTCGTGCTCAACTACCGGAATCCGCTGGTACGCCGCATCACCGGGCTCGCCGATGCCCGTTTGGTCACCACGGCGGTCGAGGCGCTCTACAGCCAGGCGCTGCTGCTGGGCCAGCATCCGATGCGGCCGGTCGACACCGCGCTGCTGAACAAATCATTCGTCGGGTTGCTCGACTGGGCGGTTCACGATCCCCGGGGAGAGCTCTGATGTCCGACGCCAATACCCCCGACGACCTGCAACGGCTGCTGTTCCAGGCCTACGACATGCCCTACGGTGACGCCAAAGACGCACTGCTGGAACAGGTGCTGCGGCACGCGGAGGCGGGCGCGCACACCGAGCTCGCGTTCCACGTTCGCATGGCGATGGTCGACGCGTACGGACACGGGATGAGCCCGGCCAAATTGTTCGTCCCGTTCGCCCGCTGCCTGGCCGAATACGATCGCGACCCCGGCGCCCACGAGTCGTGGGTGGCGCCGTCGCTGCGGTGGAAGTTCAAGACCGCGGTGGGCGCGATGACGAAATTCCCCGAGGTACCGATGGATCGGGCGCTGGCCGCCCTCGATCAGATGGAACGCCGCTATCGGGTCGAGGGTCAGAGCCTGAACGCGGTGTACGGCCGTAGGCATCGGGTGGCGGTCCACATCGGCGACCTCGACGCGGCCGCCGAGTGGTACGAAAGGTGGTGCACCACACCGCGTGACGAGAACTCCGATTGTGAAGGCTGCGACCCCACCAACCGGGTCGCCTGGCTGGCGAGCCAGGGCCGCGACATCGAAGCCGTCGAGCTGGCCGCTCCGGTCCTCGCCGGCGAACTCGGCTGTTCGGAGCAACCGCAGCTCATTCTGACCGAACTGCTGCTGCCCTACCTGCGCACCGGCCAGCTCGACGAGGCGCGCAGCGCGCACCGCCGCTCCTACCGCCTGCTGCGCACCAAGCCGCAGGACCTCGCCGCGATCGGCGACCACCTCGAGTTCTGCGCGCTGTCGGGCAATCAGGTGCGCGGCTTGGAACTGCTCGACCGCCATTTCTCCTGGCTCGATCGCGCGCCGAGCCCGAAGGACGCGCTGGCCTTCCTGACCTGCGCGGCGCTGCTCCTGCGCACCCTCGTCGATGCGGGCAACGGTGATACGTTGCTCTGCCGCCCGGCCGCCGCCGATCGTCCCGCCGCCGAATCCACCGCGCGCGCAATGCACGTGGAGCTCACCGACGAGGCACTGGCCATCGCCGCTCGCTTCGACCACCGCAACGGGACCGATCACCAGACGGCATCGGTCCACCAGAAGCTGGCGAGCCGCCCGATCGTCGACTACCTGCCGCTGTCCGCGGCCGCCGCGCACCGGGTGCCGGTCGAGCGGGGTCCGGCGGCTGCGGCGGTCGAGATCCCCGAGCTCACCACCCTCGAACTGATCGAACGCGCGGAACAGGCGACCACGCAGCACGCCGCCGCCGAAATACGGGCTTTGGCGCAGCGGTTGGCGGCCGAGCCGGAGCCGGGCGATCCGAGTCTGGCCGGGCGACGCGCCTCCGTGCTGGCCGGCGCAGCCTTGCAGACGACCGATCACGATCACGCCGAATCACTGTTACGCCGGGCGGCAGCGTATTTCGCCGCGACCGGCGAGCAAGATCGCCGTCAGACCGACCTGGGTCGGCTCGGCCTGCTCCTCAGTAGGCACGGCGACGTGGCGGAAGCTGTCGGGCTGCTGCGGGATTCCCTGTCACACCTGGCGAATTCACCGGAACCGCAGACGAGAGCGGCTGCGACGCTGAGGCTTTCCGGCGGCATGTTCGCACTGTTCGATCGCGGCGAGCTGTCCGAGGAGGACGCCGCCGAGCTACCCGCGTTGCTCGACCGGGCCGCGGCCGACGCCGCCGAGGCGGGCGAGGACATCCTGCTCGGTAATGTCGCCCGGCACCGAATGTATCTGCATCAGAACAACACTGAACTCGTCGACGCGGTCGCGGCTGGACAGGAAGCCGTCACGGCGTATCGCCGGGCCGGTCAGGCGTGGCGGGTCGCCGATGTGGCCCAGTACCTTTCCGGAATCCACTTCGACGCGGGCGATTCGGTCGCGGCGCTGGAAATGATCGATGAGGCGGTTCGGCTGGTCGACGCCGACCTCCCCGACAGCGTGCGCCTCATCGTGCACGCCCGGCGCGGTGCCCTGCTCATCCACCTGAACAGGCACGAGGAGGCAGTCAGCGAGCTGTTGACCGCCATCGCGATCGGTATCGCGGCGGGTAGTCCGCAGGTGCCGTACGCGCAATGGGATCTGGCTGTCGCCTACCGCGCCGTCGGCCAGTTGCTCGACGCCGCCGACCAGGCCGAAGAGGCGATCGCCGGGCTGGAGCGCGCCGGGGCCCTCGAGCAGGCCAGGACCTGCCGCTTCCTGCTGGTCGATCTGCATCGCCGGCTGGACGAGGACGAACCGGCACTCACCGTCCTCGACGAGATCATCGAATTCGACCGCGCCACCGGCAATCTCGGCGGCGAATCCCATGCCCTCGTCGAGACCGCCGATCTGCTCGACGTGCTCGATCGCGATGCCGAGGCCGCCGAGCGCTACGTGCTGGCCGCCGAGGTCGCCGAGAGATTCGGTGATCCGGTGCGCGTCGCCTACTGCCGCTACAGCGCCGCGCTGTCGCTGCACTGGACCGGCGACTACGCCGCCGCGATCACGGCCATCGCGGCCTCCGACGAAGCGATCGCGAAGCTCGCCGCCGCCCACCCGGACACCGAACTGCTCACCTGGCACACGGCCCGGCACAACCACAACGCCGCCCGGATCCTGCGTCGCGCGCAACGCCCCGACGACGCCTTCCCGCGCGCAGACGCCGCCGCCGCGGGTTTCCGCGCCATCGACGCAGGCGACCAGGCCACCCGTTCCGACTACGAGCGCGCCGTACTCCTGATCGAGCTGAACCGCCCCACCGAAGCCGAGAAGATCCTCACCGAGGCCGTCGCGGAATTGACCGACGACCACGCGGCCAAGCCGATGCTGTCGGAACTGCTGGCCGACACCCGAGCCCAGCTCGCCTGACGCGCACCTGATCCGAAGGAACCACCCGCGATGCAACCGCTCGACCCGAACGATCCTCGGCGGATCGGCGACTACCGACTGCTGGGCGTGCTGGGTGCCGGGGGCATGGGCAAGGTGTATCTGGGCCGGAACCCGGGCGGGCGCACGGTCGCCGTGAAGGTGATCCGCCCGGATCTGATCGATGCGGAGTTCCGTGCGAGGTTCCGTCGTGAGGTCGCGGCGGCTCAGCGCGTCGGCGGGGCCTACACCGCGCCGGTGCTCGACGCCGATGTCGATGCGCGGGCGCCGTGGCTGGCCACCGGCTATGTCGCCGGGATCTCGTTGACCGACGCGGTCAACCGGTTCGGGCCGTTCGCCGAGCCCGCGCTGCCGGCGTTGGCACACGGGCTCGCCGAAGCGCTCGTGGCGGTGCACGCGGCAGGCATCGTGCACCGCGACCTGAAGCCGTCGAACGTGATGCTCGCGATCGACGGCCCCAAGGTGATCGATTTCGGCATTGCCAGGGTGATCGCGGATTCCGCCCTCACCACCACCGGAAAGTTTCTCGGCTCACCGGGTTTCATGTGTCCCGAGCAGGTGAGCGGCGAAACCCTCAGTCCGGCCTGCGATGTCTTCGCCCTCGGCGGCGTCCTCACCTTCGCCGCCGCGGGTCACGGCCCCTTCGGTACGGCCGAGGTGATGCAGATGCTCTGGCGCATCGTGTACGAGGAACCCCGTCTCGAGGCTCTTCCTTCCGCCCTGCGACCGCTCGTCTCGTCCTGTTTGGCCAAAGACCCCGCTGCCAGACCGACCCCGGAACAAGTCCTTTCGGAACTGGCCCACCTCGGCACTGCCGAACGAACCGATTGGCTGCCGCCACAAGTAGTCGCGCACATCAGTACCAGCGCCGTCCGGCTACTCGACCTGGATTTCGATCCTGCCGACCCATCCGGCGCATCGCCGCTCGATGCCGCCGCGATTTCCGCACCAGGCTGGTCGACAGGCACTTCGGTACCGAACCTGCCGGCCGCGAACCCCGCGCAGGTCTCTCCGACCGGCTCCTCGAGACCGCACGGACCGACCGTCATCAGCGGATCGCCGCCGACTCCCTATGGAGTGCCCGGCGAATTCACCCCGCCGCCCTTTGTGGTCGCGCACAATTCCGCCGACACGTTCACCGGTCGGCCGCCGCCCGCGCCGGCACGTGCCACCGCGTCGCGACGAACCCGGACTCTGTTGATCGCCGCGTCCGCGACGGTGGCGGTGGCGGTCGCGGGTGGCGCCTATCTGATCGGGACCCAACTGAATGCCGGGTCCACCGGCGGCACCGGATCGAGCACCTCCGCCGCCTCGACCTCCGTCGCCTCGACCTCCGTCGCTTCGAGCTCGACCGAGACCGCACCCAGCTCGACCGCCACCGGATCGGGCACGGACTCCGTCCCGGCCGAGTTCGTCGGCATCTGGAAGGGCCGTGCCGCCGACGGCCCGGTTCAGTTCGACATCGAACTCACCATCGCCGCCGGTGCGGTCGGTCAGGAACTCGCGACCTCGGCCAACACCGGCGCCCTCTCCCGCGACCGCTGCGGCCGTGCGGAAACCCTCACCGAGGCCACCGCGCAGCGCCTCACCTTCCGGGCCAGGCTCACCGCCGGTAGCGGATGCTTCGACGAGGGCGCTACCTCGACGGTCACTCTGCAACCCGACGGGACGCTGGCCTATCGAACCCCTGGTGTCCTCGGCGGCACCATCGCCGGCACCCTGCGGAAGGGCTGACAATGGGCTCCGACCGAACTGGAACAGGTTGCTACCGGATAGCCCGCGATGCCCTCGGCGCAGGTGCACCCGGTCGTTCGTCCAGTAGCAAACCTCTACGTGAAACGCGGTGTCGCGCCGCTGACGGGCAGCACCGTCAATCCATACCCGCAGGTAGCGTCGGTCTCGCAAACTCTGCCGTTGCGATCTGGGTCACTAATATGTCAAACTCTCGCCCACACTGTGAAGCCAGTCGGTCTCACAATGTCTGGAAAGGGAGTCGATTGAGCGGGCGGCAGGTGAGCAAGGTTGCCACCGTCCCGAAGGCTGCCTTGATGTCAGTCGAACGTGACCAGTGCCAGAGCGGCGCCGGTGAGCAGATCGACCAGCTCGTCGACGGGCGGACGCGACTTGCGCAGCAACCATTCGTGCGCCACGCCGGTGACCGCGCCCGTGATCAGCGCGGTGGTCAGCTCGGCATCACCGCGCAGGCGCACCCCCACCCGCTCCAGCGCGCCCTCGATCAGTGCCGACCAGGCGTGCCTGCGGGTCCGGCGATGGGTCTCCATCCGATCGCTCACCCCGACCACCTCGATCAGCGCCACCTGCGCGCGATACGGGTCGGAGCCGAGCGACTCCAGGTACGCGCCGAAGCCGGCTCGCAACGCGAGCTGCGGATCGGTCGAGCCGAGCGCGACCAGCGCGGTGCCGACCGCGGCCGCCGCGTCGTCCTGGATCCGGTCGTAGGCCGCCACCAGCACGTCTTCACGAGTTTCGAACTCCTCGTAGAACTGCCGCTTGGACAGCCCGGCCGCCGCGCACACCTCGGCGAGCGAGCACGTGGCGTAGCCACGTTCCGCGAAGATCTGCGTCGCTGCTTCCAGGAATCGCAGTCGTCGTTCGGCTTTTCGCGCGACGACCGTACGACCCCCATACCGCCTGTCCGCTGTAGTCACCTCTCCAAAGTATCTGAAACCCGGGATAACACTGACCTTTCCGGGTCGCTTCATCTATCCACCGAACAAAGGACGGCCGACCAGTGCTGAGCACCCGAGCATCGCGGACCGCATTGTCCGCCCTCGTACTAGCGGCGGGTGCGGCACTCGTGGCACCCACGCCCACGATGGCTGCCCCGCAGTCCGCCGCGACGCAGCCGAGCGTCCCCGCCATCGCCGAGAACGTCCCCTCCGGGACACTCGCGGCGCTGGCTCCGACGATCGTAGGCGCGATTTCGGCCCCCGGCCCCATCGCCGACGGCGGACAGGCCGCGATCCTGGCCCAGGCTCGCGTGCTGCTGGCCACGCCCGGCATCCCGGCGCAGGTCAAGGCCACCCTCGAAAAGGTCATCACCTTCCTCGACGGCAGTGGCGGCGGCGGTCCCGAATTGCCGCCTTCGGACGGTCCGCGCATCGCGCAGTTCCTCTACCCGACCATCGGCAAGGGCTGCATCGGCCCGACGTCGGATTCCGTCGGCACCGCGCTGGCGGTCCCCGGCCCGGCGACGCTGCCGCCGCCCGGACCGGCCGCGGGCCAGACCGGCTTCGTCTTCACCGCGCTCGGCACGAAGACCGCCACCGTCGTGCAGAATCCGCCGATGACGGTGCAGTGGGTCAACCTCGACAACCGTCGCACCGGTACCCAGCCGCTCACCACCGAGGCGGGCATCAACGCCGACGGCCCGGCCACTCTCACCGCTATCGCCGACACCGGTCCCGGCCGGGTCGCGGCAGTGATCACCGGTTCGCTCACCACGGCCACCGCCGATGGTGACCGCACCTGCTCGTTCGCCCCGACCCTCGGTTTCTTCTCCGTCGGCTGAGTCTCGCACCACGCAATTGGAGTTCGATCTATGAAGTTTGTCGTCCCCGGCCTGGTCAGCGGCCTGGCCGGCGCGGTCATCGGGGTGATTGCCGTACTCGGCATCACCGCGGGCGCGCAACAGAATTCGATCCCCGCGCCCGAGGAGTCCGGTGACCCGGGCTCGTCGCTGCTCGGCAACGTGCAGTACGGCTCGCGATGAGCAACGTACGCAGGCTCATCGCCTGCATCCTCGTCGGTCTCGGCGCGCTGCTGCTCGCGGCCGCGGTCATGATTCCCACCTACACGGTCGGCAAGGTCGCCAAGACCCCGCTCGACCTGCGCATCACCACGGTCGCCAAGAGCGTGCCCGGCGAGGAAAGCCTCGTGCTGGACGCGAAGTCGCTCACCGCGACCGAGGGCGCTGCCAAGGTGAACACCAATGTGCCGCTCGTTTCCCAGCGCTTCCTGACGGTCGAGGAGCCCTCGGACGCCGACGAGATGACCGTCCAGGCCGGCCAGACCCTGCGTCGCGACGACCAGGACCCCAAGGACGGCCTGCTCACCGCCTCGGTCGACCGCGTCACCATCGACCGCGTCACCGGCGCGCCGATCGACGCCTCGCCCAACGGTTCGATCGCCGTGGCTCAGGACCCCAAGTCGGGCGCCGCGATCCCCACCGAGTCGCAGCGGCGCGGCCTGCAGTACCGCTTCCCGATCGGCACCGAGAAGAAGTCGTACCCGTACTTCGACCTCAACGCCCGCGCCACCTACGACATCGATTTCATCGACGAGTCGGAGATCAACGGCGTGCCGGTCTACCACTTCCGGCAGACCATCCCGGTGACGAACATGTGGGACGTCGTCAAGCACCCGTCCCATCAGCTCGCCCTGCCCGCCGCCAAGTGGGGCCTCGAGGGCACCGAGCCGGTCACCATGACGCGCTTCTACACCAACACCCGCGACGTGTGGGTGGAGCCGAGGACCGGCGCGGTTCTCAAGGGTGGCGAGAACCTCCACATGTACTACGGCCGTAGCGCCGGGCAGGTGGACGTCAACATCCTGAAGTCGCACCTCGTCTTCGACGAAGAGACCATCGAAGCCCAGATGGCCGTCACCCAGGAGAGCCTCGACAAGCTCGACCTGTACGGCAAGACCCTGCCGATCATCCTGGGCATCCTCGCCGCCATCTTCCTCATCGGCGGCGCGGTCCTCGGATTCCTGAGCTCGGGCTCCACCGCGGGCCGTCCGTTCGATCCCCCGACCGAGCGGATTCGTTCCTCGAACCTGTAAGCCACCTGTCCACAACTCGGCCTCCCCCGGTCCTCAACCCGGGGGAGGCCGAGCTGTTTTGTGGGCAGGTTTGCCCAGTGCGACCGCGCGGCAATCGGATTCAGGGTCGCGGTAACTGCCGAACTCGAGCCGCCTCGCGGGTGAGATGGTCGCGCTCGAGAACTGTGGTGGCCGCGCGGGCCGCTGCGGCGTACAGGGTCGCGGCCTCTTCGAGTTCGCCCGCTCGTTCGAGTAGGTAGGCCCGGGATGCGCTGTGGCGCGGTAGTTCCGGGTCGAGATCCGCGAGGGCGGCCAGCCCTGCTCGGGGGCCGTCGGCCTCACCGACCGCGACCGCGCGATTCAGGCGCACCACCGGGCTGTCGGTGAGAAGCAGTAGTTCGTCGTACCACTCCACGATCTGTATCCAGTCCGTTTCGGCGGTGCTCGGGGCGTCCGCGTGCAGGGCCGCGATCGCGGCTTGGGCCTGGTATTCGCCCAGGCGGTCACGCGCCAGTGCGGCTTGCAGGATCGTCACGCCCTCGGCGATAAGGTTTGTGTCCCACCGGGATCGGTCCTGTGCGGCCAGCGAGATCAAGCGCCCGCCCTCGATGCGCGACGCACGGCGGGCGTGGTGCAGCAGCATCAGCGCGAGCAGCCCCGAGACCTCGGGTTCGCCGGTCGAGGCGGCGAGCTGACGGGTGAGGCGGATGGCTTCGGCGGCCAGATCGATATCGCCGCTGTAGCCCTCGTTGAAGACGAGGTAGAGCACCCGCAGCACCGTTGCCGGATCGCTGGGACGGTCCAGCGGTAAGCCCGTGATCCGCTTCTTGGCCCGGCTGATCCGTTGCGCCATAGTCGATTCCGGAACCAGGTAGGCCGTCGCGATCTGCCGGGTCGTCAGGCCGCCGACCGCGCGCAAGGTCAGCGCGACGGCCGAGCCCGGCGACAGCGAGGGATGCGCGCACAGGAAATACAGCCACAGCGTGTCGTCCGTGGCGGGCACCGGACCGGCTTCGGGCTCGGCATCGACCGCGAATTCTCGCCCACGCCGGGATGTTTCGGCCCGTGTCGCATCGATGAACTTCCGCCAGGCGACGGCGACGAGCCAGCCCTTCGCGTCGCGCGGTGGATCGTCGGGCCAGGTTTCCAGCGCCCGGATCAGCGCCTCCTGCACCGCGTCCTCGGCCGCCGCGAACCCGGCCCCGCGGCGGACGAGGATTGCGATCACCGCGGGGACGAGTTCGCGCAGTAGCGCGTCGTTCATTCGGTCACCGTGGGCAACTCTGTGTAGAACGGCCGCAGTTCGAGCCATTCCTGCACCGGCTTTCCACCTGCGCCCGGTGCCGCCGACAGCTCCCCGGCGAGTTCGAGCGCCCGGTCATAGGTCTCGACATCGATGACCATCCACCCGGCGATCAGGTCCTTGGTCTCCGCGAACGGCCCGTCGGTGACCGGCGGGCGACCCTCGCCGTCCGAGCGGACCCACGTGCCCTGGGTGGACAGTGCCTGACCGTCGACGAACTCGCCGGTCGATCGCAATCGATCGGCGAAATCCACCATGTACTGCACATGCGCGGACACCTCGTCCGCCGTCCACTGATCCATCGGCGCGTCGTTGACCGATGCGGGCGCGCCACGGTAGTGCTTGAGCAGCAGGTACTTGGCCATGATGTTCTCCTCGGTTGGTGTTCTGTGTGGGTTGTACCCCTGGGACGGAGCCACCCACGCGTTCTTGACATCGGCGGCACAAGAATCCCGGCCGATTATTTTCGCCGTGAGTGAACGGCGCCACCTGCAGGAACAAACCGCCGGGGGTCCATGTTGAGTCAGCAAAGCTCAACTTTGGAAGGGTCGACATGACTTCAGCTCAGAACCTGCCGGTGCTGTTCCTGACCGATCCGATCGTGCTGCCGGGCATGGTCGTGCCCATCGAACTGGACGAATCCGCGCAGGCCGCCATCGATGCCGCCCAGGCGGCCAAAACCGGTTCGGTGCTGGTCGCGCCGCGCCTCGACGAGGGCTACGCGTCCTACGGCGTCGTCGCCACCATCGAACAGGTCGGCCGGATGCGCGGTGGCGCGCCCGCGGCCGTGTTGAAGGCCGAGCGCCGCGCCCGGATCGGGCACGGTGTCACCGGGCCGGGAGCCGCGCTGTGGGTGGAGGCCGAACTCGTCGAGGCGGTCGAGCCCGACGAGCGGACCACCGAGCTCGCCGCCGAGTACAAGAAGCTGGTCGTCGCCGTGCTGCAGCGGCGTGAGGCCTGGCAGATCATCGACATCGTCAACCAGCTCGACGACGTAGAGGCCATCGCCGACACCGCGGGCTACGCGCCGTACCTGTCCGACGACCAGAAGCGCGAACTGCTCGAGACCCCCGATGTAGCGGTGCGGCTGACCAAGCAGATCGACTGGATCAAGGACCACATCGCCGAGGTGGAGGTCACCGACAAGATCTCCGAAGACGTCCGCGACGGCATGGAGAAGAGTCAGCGCGAGTTCCTGCTGCGTCAGCAGCTCAACGCCATCCGCAAGGAACTCGGCGAGGACGAACCCGACGGCGCCGACGATTACCGCACTCGCGTGGAGAACGCGGACCTGCCCGAGAACGTGCGCGCGGAGGCGCTGCGCGAGGTCGGCCGGTTGGAGCGCGCCAGCGACCAGAGCCCGGAATCCGGCTGGATCCGTACCTGGCTCGACACCGTGCTCGATCTGCCGTGGACGGTGAAAACCGAGGACAGCACCGATGTCTCGGCCGCGCGAGCGGTGCTCGACGCCGATCACCACGGCCTCGACGAGGTGAAGGACCGGATGGTCGAGTACCTGGCGGTGCGTTCGCGGCGGGCCGCGCGCGGTCTCGAGGTCGTGGGCGGACGCGGGTCCGGCGCGGTGCTCGTGCTGGTGGGTCCCCCCGGTGTCGGTAAGACCTCGCTGGGTGAATCGGTCGCCAAGGCGCTGGGCCGCAAGTTCGTTCGCGTCGCCCTCGGCGGCGTGCGCGACGAGGCCGAGATCCGTGGCCACCGCCGCACCTACGTCGGCGCGCTGCCGGGCCGGATCGTGCGTGCGGTGAAGGAGGCGGGTTCGATGAATCCCGTTGTCCTGCTGGACGAGATCGACAAGGTCGGCTCCGACTTCCGTGGTGATCCGGCGGCGGCTCTGCTCGAGGTCCTCGACCCCGCGCAGAACCACACCTTCCGCGACCACTACCTGGACCTGGACCTCGACCTGTCGAATGTCCTGTTCATCGCGACCGCCAACGTCATGGACACCATCCCCGGTCCCCTGCTGGACCGTATGGAGCTCATCACCGTCGACGGTTACACCGAGGCCGACAAGGTGGCGATCGCGCGCGACTTCCTGGTTCCCCGCCAGCTGGAGCGCAACGCGCTGACCGCGGAAGAAGTGTCGATCACCGACGCGGCCCTGCGCGAGATCGCGGCGAACTACACCCGGGAGGCGGGTGTGCGTCAAATGGAGCGCCTGGTGGCAAAAGCCTTGCGCAAGGCGGCAACTCGCCTGGTCACAGGCGACCCCGCGAGCGTCGGCGACGCTGCCGTGGACGCCCCGCTCGTCGACAAGGGCGCGCTGGGCGAGGGCGCGGTGCTCGGGTACGACCCCGAACTCGGCTACGACAACGTCATCGACATCGCGGCCGGTCCGCAGCCGGTCGGTCAGGTGACGAGCCTGGTGGTCGACCTCGACAACCTCACCGACTACCTCGGGCGTCCCCGCTTCACCCCGGACTCGATGGAGCGCACCTCCGTCCCGGGCGTGGCGACCGGCCTCGCGGTGACCGGTGCGGGCGGCGATGTCCTCTACATCGAGGCCAACGGCGCCGAGGGCGAGCGTTCGCTCACCCTCACCGGCCAGCTCGGTGACGTGATGAAGGAATCCGCTCAGATCGCCCTCACCTACGTCCGCTCGCACCTGGAGGAAATCGGTATCGAGCCGAAGGTCCTCGACCGCAACATCCACATCCACTTCCCCGCGGGTGCGGTCCCCAAGGACGGCCCTTCGGCGGGCGTCACCATGGTCACCGCCCTGGTGTCGCTGGCCCTCGGTCGCCCGGTCCGCGGCGATGTGGGGATGACCGGCGAGGTCACCCTGAACGGCAGTGTCCTGCCGATCGGCGGCGTGAAGCAGAAGCTGCTCGCCGCCCAGCGAGCCGGCCTGAAGACCGTCTTCATCCCGGCCCGCAACGAACCGGACCTGGACGAAGTCCCGGCGGAAGTACTGGCCGCCCTGAACGTCCGCCCCGTCGCCGACGTGGCAGACATCCTGGCCTACGCGATCGAGCCGATCGCCGAACCCGCCGCCGACGGCAAGACCTTCGCCGTCAGCGCCTGATCCCCGCTGTCAACGGGCCGTGCACAGCTGTGTACGGCCCGTTGACGTGTCCGGCTAGCGGCTGACGGTCGGCGGCAGCATCGGGCCTGCGACGGTGACTACGGCGAGTTGGTCGGTGTCGTAGTTGTCCTGGTCGTCGAGGTCGTCGAGGTCGTCGAGGTCGTCGTCGAGATCGTCGTCGTCGAAACCGTCCGCGTCTTCCTCGGTGGTGGGGGCGAGGTCCTTCTCGACGCGGCGAGTGGTGCCCTGGGCGACCGCGCAGAGGACAGGTTCCTCGCCCTCGGTCTCGGCGTAGACGTCGCAGTGGGTGACGGCCTGGCGGCGGGTGGCGCCAAGGACGGTGGCGTGCACGCGCAGGCGCTCGCCCTGGGCAGGGCGCAGGTAGGTGATGGTGAAGCCGCCGGTGAGGACGTTGGGGCCCAGGACGGTACCCGCGGCGAAGGTGAGGGCGTTGTCGGCGGCGTAGGCGAGCACCCCGCCGTGCACGAAGCCGAACTGCTGGCCGTGTTCTGGCTGGATGTCGATGATGAGAGTGGCTGCGCCCTCACCGAATTCGGTGAGCTCGGTGCCGACCAGACGGGCGAACGGCTGCGCGGCTAGTACCTGGCGCGCCAGGTCGAGGTCGAGGGTGGAAGCTTCGGTCGGCATCGGGTGTTCCGTTCTTCGAGTTGCGTGGCCCTGCATGGTGACTATTCGGTGCCGTCGGCCCGCAGTGTCGCCCACGCGGCGGCGGCGAGCTCGGGGGCGACATCGGTTGGCGCGGTACGGATATTGCCACCAAGCCATTGGCGGGAGTATTCCTGTGCCGCACCGAGCCACAGCGCGTAGACGAGATCGAGTTCCAGGTCACGCACCGCGCCGTATCCCGCGTGCGTGCGCCACCACCGCCGGACGGCCGTGAGGAACTCCACATTGCGCTCGCTCTCGCGGGCCCCGGGCGGCCGCGAACCCGTGAGAACCGTTGCGCGGTATTGATGTTCGTGCACCCAGTGCAGGTGCGCGCGCACCCCGGCCTCGACGCCGGTCCGCGCGTCGGGACTGTCGGCGACGGCATTCCAGAAGTGTTGCTGGTAGTCGGTGAGCGCGGCCACCCAGACCTGCCGATAGAGGTCGGACTTGTCCGGAAAGTGGTGGTACAGCGCGCCGACGCTGGCATCGGCGGCGGCGCGGATATCGCTCAGCGTGGCATCGAGCACGCCGTGTTCGGCGAACTGCCGCTCCGCGGCGAGCAACAACCGATCTCGCATCTCCATATACAGAATTTAGTTCTGTCCGGCTGACGTGGCAAGAGCCGATCTGTCGGTGCGATGCGGTAAGACGGAACTGTGCCCCGGTGGCTCCTGCATGTGGATCTCGACCAGTTCCAGGCGGCGGTGGAATTCCGGCGTCGCCCTGAGCTGCGCGGCCGGCCGGTGATCGTCGGCGGCGAGGGCGATCCCGCGCAGCCCCGCAAGGTCGTGACCTGCGCGTCTTATCCCGCGCGGGCCTACGGCGTGCGTGCGGGGATGGCGTTGAGAATGGCGCAGCGCAAGTGCCCGGAGGGCGTTTTCCTGCCGGTCGACATGGCCGCCTACGAGGTGGCCTCCGAAGAGATCATGGCGACGCTGGGCCGGGTGGCCGGCGCGGTCGAGGTGTGGGGGATGGACGAGGCGTTCGTCGCCACCGACGGCGATCCGTGGCAGCTGGCCGCCGAAATCCGCACCGCCATCATCGAACTCGGCCTCACGTGCGCGGTCGGCATCGGCGACAACAAGCTCACCGCGAAGCTCGCCACCGGTTTCGCCAAGTCCACCGGCAAGACCTCCGCCGAACCCGAGCACGACCCCGGCGCCGCCACCGGCATCTTCGAGCTCACCGCCGCCAATTGGACCGAACTCATGGGCCACCGCCCCACCGACGCGCTCTGGGGCGTCGGTGCCCGCATCGCCCACCGCCTGGCCGACCTCGACATCACCACGGTCGCCGATCTCATGTCCGCCGACCGCGCGCGTCTGGCCGCCGAGTTCGGCCCGAGCACCGGCCCCTACCTGTGGGTCCTCGGCCACGGCAAAGGCGACACCGAACTCTCGACCACCCCACGAATCCCCGTGGGCCGCAGCAAGTCCGAGACCTTCCCGCACGACCTCACCGATCCCGGCGAAATCCGCCGCGAGGTCGCCCGCATCGCCACCGAGGTCGCCGAGGAGATGCGCGAACACCACCGCGTCAGCACCCGGGTCTCGGTCACCGTCCGCACGAAAACCTTCTATACCCGCAGCAAACAGCAAAAACTCCCCACCCCCACCGACGACATCACCACCATCACCGACACTGCCTTGGCGATCATCGACCGCTTCGACCTGGACCGCCCGATCCGCCTCCTCGGCGTCCGACTGGAACTCCTCCCGCCCTGACGTGGGTCCTCCCCCGAGGTCTCGCGAACTCGTATGCTCGGGCAATGGAGTTTTCTGCGATGGTGGCCCGTGAATCCGATGGTGGGATCGTTCTCGCTCGTGAAACGGTGGGAGACGACTTCCTCGGTAGCGGCGAGGTGACGATCAAGGTTCATTACTCGAGCGCGAACTACAAAGATCTGCTGGCGATCACGCCGCGCGGTGGGGTGGTGCGCAACTATCCGATCGTGCCGGGCATCGACCTCACCGGTGAGGTGATCGCCTCGGAGATCGATGACTTCTCCCCCGGCGATCAGGTCATCGCCCATGGCTACGACCTGGGCGTTTCGCGCAACGGTGGCTTTGCCGAATACACCAAGGTGCCTGCCGAATGGGTGGTGAAGCTCGACGGCCTCGACACCCGCGACGCCGCCACCATCGGCACCGCGGGCTTCACCGCCGCCCTGAGCGTGCAGGCCCTGCTCGACCACGGCCTGACCCCCGACGACGGCGCCGTCCTGGTCACCGGCGCGACCGGCGGCGTCGGCACCGTGGCCATCGACATCCTCTCCGGCCTCGGCTTCGAGGTGATCGCTTCCACCGGCAAGACCGACGCGAACGACCTGCTGGCCGAGCTCGGCGCCAACGAGGTCATCGGCCGGCTGCCCCTCGACCCCGATGCCAAGCCGCGCCCGCTCAACAAGGCCAACTGGGCGTCGGCGGTGGACAGCGTCGGCGGCGCGTCGCTGGCCCACGTCCTCAGCGCCATCGGTTACGGCGGGGCGGTAGCGGCCAGCGGCCTCACCGGCGGCGCCGAGCTTCCCACCACCGTGCTCCCGTTCATCCTGCGCGGTGTCAGCCTGCTCGGCATCGACTCGGTCCAGCTCCCGATCGAGAAGCGCCGCGCACTGTGGACGGCACTGGGCAAACAGCTTCGACCCCAGCATCTGTCGACGATCGAGTCCTTCGCACCGATCACCGAGGTCGGCACCGTCCTGCAGTCGATCAAGGACGGCACCCACTCCGGGCGCACCGTGATCGGCGTGGCCAACGAGTTCTGAGCCCGCCAGAAATTCGCCACACGACGACGTTACGGAGATTGTAATACTGTAACGAGCATGATGCTCCGCTCAGACGGCACCACGATCACCGACGAGTCCGCGATCGCGCTGGCCGCGTCCATTCGCGCCCGCGAGGTCAGCGTCCGCGCGGTGATCGATGCCCACATCGCCGTGCTGGAACGTTTCGCGCCCGCCACGAACGCCGTGGTGGTGGACTGCTACGACACCGCGCGGGCACAGGCCGACGCCGCCGACGCCCACCTCGCGACCGGGCCGGAGCACCTGCCGCCGCTGTTCGGCGTCCCGATCACCGTCAAGGAGTCCTTGGCGGTCGCGGGCCTGCCCAACACGGCGGGCGTCGTGGCTCGGCGGCACCTGCGGCCCACCGCGAATGCCACGGTGGTGCAACGAGTTCTGGACGCGGGTGCGATCGTGCTCGGGCTGACCAACACCGCCGAGGGGTGCATGTGGCTCGAGTCGACGAACCGGGTCTACGGGCGAACCAGCAACGTGCACGACCGGACACGGACGGCGGGCGGGTCGTCGGGCGGTGAGGGCGCCGCCGTCGGCAGCGGCGGCTCCCCGCTCGGCCTGGCCACCGATACCCTCGGCTCGATCCGGGTTCCCGCCTTCTGCAACGGCGTCTTCGGGCACCGCCCGTCGACCGGCCTGCTCCCGACCACCGGTGCGTGGCCACCACCGTTCGGCGTGGCCGCCCTGTGCTCCAACGGGGTCATCGCCCGCCGTGCGGCCGATCTCATGCCGCTGCTGCGGATCATGGCCGGCCCCGACGGGACCGATCCCCTGGTCCGCGCGGCCACCCTCGGCGATCCGGCGACGACCTCGATGCGGGGTGTGCCCGTCGTGCTGCTCGACGGAACCTTCGCCCCCGGCTTCGGTCGCGAGGTGCTGGCCGCGCGCGACCGCGCCGCCGCCGCGCTCACCGAGGCGGGCGCCGAGGTCACCCGGGTACCGATGCGTTCGCTGCGGACGATCGGGCTCTTCGCCACGATCGTGCTGGCCGAGGAGACCGGGATCAGCTTCGCCGAGATCATGCGCGGCGAGGGCGCCGACATCCTCGCGCCGCGACAACTCACCGCCCTGCGCGGCGACCACACCCTCGCCACCCGCCTCCTCGCGCTCGGCGAGCTGATCGCGGCCCGGCTACCCACCCGGGTGGCCCGGCGCATCACCGCCGCCGCACACCGCACTGCCGCCGAGATCACCGAGATCATCGGTGACGGATTGCTCCTGCATCCGACCCTGAGCACGGTCGCGCCCCGTCACGGCCGCACCACCGGCCGCCTGTGGCGCACGAACACGGTCGCACCGTTCAGCCTCGCCGGGCTCCCCGTCACCCAGGTGCCGCTCGGCCGCAGCACCCACGGTCTGCCACTCGGGGTACAGGTGGTCGCGGGACCCAACCGCGATCACCTCTCGATCGCCGCGGCCCTCACTCTCGAGAAGGCGTTCGGCGGCTGGGTCCGCCCGCGGGGCTGACCACTCCCCCTCCGGGTGTGCTCACGTGCTCGGGAGCAACGCCATCGCCGCGCGGTATCGACGGCTCGGCCGGAAAGGACGCCGGGAACAGTTCGCCGGCGGGACGGCGTAGGTAGTCGCGCTCGGTGTAGGCCGCACGCATCCGGTCGAACAGTGACTGCGCCCGCCGGGTCATCGCAGGCAGGTCGATGCCGGGAATTACCCCGTCGCGCAGAGTGATCCGCCCGGCGACCATGGAGAAATCCGCCGCGCGCCCGGTGCTGTTCATGCACAGGGTCCGGATCGGATCGTCGAGGACGCCGTCGCGCGGGTCGTCGAGGCGGAAGGCGACCAGGTCGGCGGTCGCCCCCACCGCGATCGTGCCCAGGTCCGGTCGGTGCAGCGCTTCGGCACCGCCGAGCGTCGCCGCCGAGACGTAGTCGCCGTAGGTGGCCGCGTCGAGCCGCGATGCCAGCACCTTGGCCAAGGTGACGCCGATGTCGATGCCGCGCACCAGATCCGGCGGAAAAGAGTCGGTGCCGAGGGCGATGCGCACGCCCGCTGCCCGGTACCGATCGAAACTGTCGAGCGCCGATCCGTGTCTGGCCGAGGTGAGCGGGCAGTGCACGATCGATGCTCCCGACGCCGCGAGCGTGCCGAGATCGTCATCGGTATCGGCATCCACGTGCGGGTTCGAGTCGATGTAGATCCCGTGAGGGATGAGCAGATTCGGCCCGAGGAGACCGGTCCGCTCGAGCACGGCCAGCGGTGACATACCGAACCGCTCGATCACGAACGCGCGTTCGTGCAGCCCTTGGAGCGCGTGCAGGCGGACCAGCGCGCCGGTCGCCGCGGCCAGCGCGGCGGTCCGGTGCAGCAGATCCTCGGACAGCGTCTCGATCCGGCACGGGAGCAGCGTCCCGTGGACCAGATCGGTGTCCTGCGCCGAGGCCCACTCCAGGAACCGCGCCGCACCCTCGAACCCGTCGAGCCCGAGTTCTTCGTTCCAGTAGATGGACCGCGAGCCGTCGTCGTCGACCACGTTGACCCCGGATCGGTACGCGGGCCCGAGGTACACCCGCAGGCCCAGACGTTGTGCGGATTCGGCCATCGCCACGGCGTCGGAGTAGGTCTCCGCCCAATCGCTGTGTACCTCCGACGCGATCGGCATCGCCGTCGTCACCCCGTGCAGCAGCAGCTGGACGAACCCGTACTCACGGATGAACGCCCGCTCCTCGGCGTCGAACACCGCGCGCCGCCGCTGTGTGGCGTACTCGCGCGACCATTGCAAACCGAGGCCGAGCTCGCGCGACTGCCACGAATCCAGGATCGTGTGGTCGATGTCGGTGAGCGCGTCGAGGTCGATGAGCCCGGGCATCAAGATCGCGTCCCCGAGCTCGATCACCTCGTCGACGGTCTCCAGACCGCGCGGACCGGCGGCGACGATGCGCGAATCCTCCACCACCACTTCGCCATCGGTGAGCATCACGTGGCCGCCGACGATCCCCGACGCGAGCACATGGCGTGCTCGAATACCGCGCCGCATCTCAGCTCCTCCCCCTGCCCCAACGACCGGGAATCTCGAATCCGTCCAGTGCCGTATCGACGGAAACGACACTGCCCCGGTGGATTACAGTGCGCTCGGCCGGGCGGTCCATCACAGCCGAAGTCGGGCTGGCCGCGTCGACGAGGAAGAACTCGGCCGGGTCACCGACCTCGAAACCTGGATGCGGCTCGCTCCGGCCGAGCGGGCGCAGACTGCGGTCGAGCACGCTCGCACCACCCCAACTGGCCACGGCGAGAGCGTGTTCCACGTGCTCGTCGGATCCGAACCCGTTGACGAACGCCAGTTGCCAGGCGCGGTCGAGCATGTCGCCGTTGCCGTAGGGCGACCAGTAGTCCCGCTGACCGTCCATCCCGACCCCGACGCGCACACCGGCCGCGGCCAGGTCGAGCAACGGCAACGCCCAACCCTGCGCGCCCGCCGCGTGGGTGAGGGCGATGTCGAGCTCCGCCAGCTGCTCGATCGCCGCAGGCACAGCGGGCAGCCCACCGGCCAGGCATCGGGCATGGGAGATGGTCGCCAGACCGGTCATCCCGAGCGCCCGCACCCGTTCGATGATCAGCGACAGGGTGAACAGCCCCAGCTCACCCGCTTCGTGCAGGTGGATGTCGACGCCGACCTGATGCTTGTCGGCCAGCCCGAACACCGCGTCGAGATGTCGCACCGGATCGCGGTCGAGTTCGCACGGATCCATCCCGCCGACCAGGTCGGCCCCGGCCGACAGTGCCGCGTCCATGAGGTCGACGACGCCGGGCTCGAGCAGGATTCCGACCTGCGGGAACGCCACGATCTCCACGTCGCACACGTCGTCGTAGCGTTCCCGCGCCGCGAGTTCGCCTTCGAGCTTGGTGAGCCCGGAATCGGCGTCCACCTGGGCGTGACTGCGAATCCTGGTGGCCCCGTTGGCCACTGCCACCGCGAGGGTGAACGAGGCACGTTCGGCCACGGAACGTTCCGCCGACCGCCAGTGCTCGCGATCGTTCATGATCCGGCCCCACCGTCCCGGCATCCCGGTCTGGGCACGGAACGGCAGCCCGAGCCTGCTCGAGTCGAGATGCAGGTGCACATCCGACAGTGCGGGCAGGATCAACCGGCCCGCGCCGTCGACGAGCTCGCCGGCGGGCACCGGCGGACCGGTGGCCGCGGATACCGCGGCCACCGTGCCGTTCTCGATCAGCAGGTCCACCGGCGGGCCGCCCCAGGGGCGAACATCGGTGATCAACAGCGAATCACCCACGCGCTCAGTCCTTGCCGAAGGTCGCGGCGTCGACGGTGATCATCCCGTCCGCCCGCGGCTTCCAGTTCAGCGCCGGGTCCACCGCGTAGCTGGCATCGGGGGTGTAGAGGCCGAGCAGCAGCGCCTTGGAATCGTTGAGGGTGAACAGATCTCGGTAGACATCGATCCTGGCCTGTCCGGCGACGGTCCGGGTCTTGGCGACCAGGGCCTGGGTTTCCGGCAGCATCGCGTAGTCGTTCCACTGCCCGCCGAACATCGAGGCGATCGGGGCGTCGCCGTCCATGGTGGACGGTGCGTAGGTGTTGAGGTAGATGCCGGTGGCGGCCTTCTTCGTGTAGATCATCTGGGAATGGCTGCTCTGATCGGTGCCGTGCAGGGTGATGGTGATGCCGACTTCGGCAAGGTTCGCCTGGATCGACTGGGCGATCTCGGAGCTCAGCGGGATGCGTCCGTTCGTCGCGTACTGGAAGGGGATCGGCGTGCCGTTGTAGCCCGCCGCGGCCAGCAGCTGCTCGGCCCGGGCCGTATCACGCACCGGCGCGGGATATTTCGGGTCGTAGCCGCCGACGTTCTTGGCGACCAGTTGGCTGTCGACCGTCGCGCGGCCCGCGAGCAGACTCTTGACGATGGCGTCCCGGTCGATCGACAGTGCGATCGCCTCGCGTACCCGCTGGTCGGCCAGCGGACCCGCCGTGGCGTTCATGCCGAGGAAGGTGACGCCGTTGGAGACCCGCGACTCGATGTGCACACTCTTCGAACCATCCACGGCGGCAACCTGATTGGGTGCGATCAAGGCCACATCGAGACTGCCGGACTGAACACCGTTGAGTCGGGCGTCGGCGTCGGCCACCGTCTTGAAGGTCACGGTCTCCAGTGCGGCCTTGTCGCCCCAGTAGTTCGGATTGCGCTTGACGACGTATTCGACGCCGCGCGTGTAGTGGTCGAACACGAACGGCCCCGAGCCGACCGGTGCGGCCGCGAATCCCGCGGAACCGAGCTTGGTGTAAACACTTTCGGGCACGATCGAGACGCCGGTGGTGATGGTCGGCCACGCGGAGAAGGGGGCGTTGAGGCTGAACACCACGGTATTGCCGGGACCGGCGGCGGCGGAGGTGAACATCTCCATATAGGTGGCCGGATCGCCGTTGGGTGTCGCCTTGATCTGGTTGTAGGTGAACGCGACATCGGAGGCTTTCACCGGTTCGCCGTTGTGGAACTTCGCGTCCTCACGAATCGTGAACGTCCACTGGGTGAAATCGGTGTTGTGCTCCCACGAGGTCGCGAGCTTCGGGCCGATCACGCCTTCCGCGTCGAATCGGGCGAGCTGGTCGAAGGTCGCGAAGTAGTAGTTGTAGCCTGCCAGCGAACCGTCGCTGATCGGGTCCGGCACGTCCGTCGGTTCGGTGACCGTGCCGACCACGAGGGTCTTCGTGGACGCGGTGTCGGTGCCCGCGGGTGCGCAGGCACTCAGGGTGACGGTGGAGAACGCGAGGATCGCGAGTCCGGTAGCCACACTGCGGGTGATCGGTCTCATGGGTTTCCTAATCTTTCGTGGAGCGGGGAAGTGGATGCAGGCACGCCGCGACATGCCCGGCGGGCCCGAGCGGCTCGAGTTCCGGTATGCGCGTAGCGCATTCGCCGGTCGCCGATGGGCAGCGGGTGCGGAAGGTGCAGCCGCTCGGTGGATTCGCGGCATCGGGGAGTTCGCCGCGGATCAGCGTCGAGGTGTCGCGGCGGTGTTGATGGGGGTCGGGAACGGGAGCCGAGGCGATCAGCGCGCGCGTGTACGGATGCCGGGGACTGGTGAACACGTCCTCGGTGGCGCCGATCTCGACGAGCTTGCCCAGATGCATCACCGCGACCCGGTCCGACAGGTGCCGCACGACCGAGAGATCGTGGGCGATGAACAGATACGACAGGCCGAGCTGTTCTTGCAGGTCTTGGAGCAGGTTGATCACCTGGGCCTGTACCGAGGCGTCGAGCGCGGACACCGGTTCGTCGAGCACCAGCACCTCCGGCCTCGGCGCGAGCGCCCTGGCGATCCCGAGCCGTTGCCGCTGTCCGCCGGAGAACTCGGCCGGGCGCCGGTCGAGCGCGTCCGGTCCGAGCCCGACCTGGTCGAGCAGTCCGAGCACGCGGGCGCGGGAGTAACCGCCCGCGATCCGGAGCGGTTCGGCGATGATGTCGTGCGCGCTCATTCGCGGGTCGAGGGAGGAGTACGGGTCCTGGAACACCAGCTGCACCCGGTTGCGCAGCGCCCTGCGCGCGGCCGGTCGCAGGGCGGCCAGGTCGTGGCCGAGGATGCGCACCGAACCCGCGGTCGGGGTGTTGATGCCGAAGATCGTGCGGACCAGCGTGGACTTCCCGCCACCGGATTCGCCGACCAGGCCGAAGGTTTCACCGCGTACGACCCCGAAGCTCACGCCGTCGAGGGCTCGCAGTCTGCGCTTGCCGGTGAGGCCGCGCCTGCTGGTGAAGCTCACCTCGAGGCCGTCGACCCGGATCACTTCCTCTGCGGTATCGATCACGGTCATGCCGAAATGTCCTCTCGGAGAGGGGCGGCGAGCGCGGGCGGGCAGGCGAGCGCGCGACCGTCGCCGGTGGCGACGAGAGGTGGTGGGGCTGTGTCGCATTCGCGGCTCTTGCCCGCGAACTCGCAACGCGGGGCGAACCCGCACCCGGCCGGACGTTTCGTCGGTGACGGTGGCGAGCCGGGGATGGCGTAGGCGCGGCCCGCGCCCGCCTGCCCGAGCAGACTGCCTTGCAGGCCACGGGTGTACGGGTGGGCGGCGTCGTCGAAGATCTGCCACACCGTGCCGGTCTCGACCACCCGGCCCGCGTACATGATCGCCACCCGATCGGCGTACTGGGCGACCAACCCGAGATCATGGGTGATCAACACCATCGCCGCGCCGCTGCGGGCGCGGGCCTGTGCCAGCACCTCCATGAGCTGGGCCTGGATGGTCACGTCGAGCGCGGTGGTCGGCTCGTCGGCGATGAGCACCGCCGGATCGTTGGCCATCGCCATGGCGATCACCGCGCGCTGGCGCATACCGCCGGACCACTGGTGGGGATAGGCGCGCGCCCGCTCGGCAGGTTGTGGGATACCCACGGAGGCAAGGAGTTCGACTACGCGCTGCTTGCGTTTCCTTGCGTCGAGCCGCTGATGCACCGCCAGCGCGCGACCGATCTGCGTGCCGACCCGGCGCACCGGATTGAGGGTGGTCATCGGGTCCTGGAAGACCATGCCGAGTTCGGCGCCCCGCAGGCGGCGCAGGGTTTCGTCGTCGGCGCCGACGAGTTCGTCGCCGCGGAAACGCACGCTGCCCGAGAAGATCGTCAATGCCGGGGGGAGCAGGCCGAGGGCGGCGAGCATCGTCACCGACTTGCCCGATCCGGATTCGCCGACGAGACAGAGCACCTCGCCCTCCTCCAGGCGCAGGCTCACCCCGTCGACGAGCACCACACGGTCGCCCGTGGCTGTCTCGTAGCCGACGGTGAGATCGGTGATCTCCAGCAATGGGCTCATGCCACAACCTCTTTCGCGAGAGCGCTGCGGCGAGCGCGTGGTGCCCGCCGAACTCGGCGCAACCCCTGGCCTTCATCGGTGAATCGCCGGCTGGCCAACAGGGTTCCGCCGATCACCAGCAGCAGTGCCACCGCCGGAACGATCGTCAGATAGGGCGCCTGGCGCAGGTACTTCTGTCCGTCGGTGATCATCAATCCCCAACTGGGAGTGGGTGGTTGCACGCCGAGGCCGAGATAGTCGAACGACGAGATCATGATCAGCACATTGCCGAGATCGGCGGTCGCCAGAATCAGCACAGGGACCGTGACGTGCCCGACGACGTGCTTGCGCATCACCCAGCCAGAGCGCGCGCCGAGCAGTTTCGGCGCGATCACGAAATCGCGACCGGACAGCCCGAGCGCGACCGAGCGCGCCACCCTGGCATAGCCGACCCAGAAGGTGACGCCGAGGATCGTCGCCATCAGCGCGGTACTCGGCCCGCGTATCGCCGACACCGCCATGATCACCAGCGTCATCGGGACCGCGAGCTGCACATCGGCGACACCCATCAGCACGCTGTCGGTGACACCGCGGAAATAGCCCGACACGGTGCCGACCGTCATGCCGATCACCGCGTTGACCAGCACGATCACCAGGACCAACCCGAGTGTGATCCGTCCGGCCAGCGCCAGCCTGCTCGCCAGATCGCGACCGAGCGAATCGGTTCCGAGCGGGTAGTTCCCGGTGGTGAACGGCGCGGAGAACGCGGCCGCGAGGTCCTGCCCGTAGGGGTCGTAACCGGGGAAGAGGGGATACAGCAGGGAGAACAGCACGACTGCGAGGATCATGGCGACGCCCGCGATCGTGGCGTAGTCGCGGGGACGGATCATCGGACTCTCGCTCTCGGATCGATGACGCCGTAGAGGACGTCGATCCCGAAGTTGACGATCACGAAGATGGTCGCGATCACCACCAGCCCGGACTGGACCACCGGAAAGTCCCGGTTGAACACCGCGTCGAGCATCAACGTGCCCAAACCGGGCCAGGCGAAGACGTTTTCGACGATCACCAGCCCACCGAGCAGCGTGCCGAGTGTGATTCCGGAGATGGTGAGCACCGGAAGCAGCGCGTTCGGCAGCACATCGCGCAGGAGCACCGAGGATCTGCGCTCGCCGCGCGCGTACGCGGTGCGCACATAGTCCTGGGAGCTCTCGGCGACCAGCGAATTGTCCAGCAGCCGTGAGTAGACGACGAACTGCGCGGTGGCGATGGTGAGGGCGGGCATGATGATCGCGAGCGGGTCGGCACCGGCGAGCGAGGGCAACCAGCCGAGCGTCACCGAGAACACCAGCACCAGCAGCAGCCCGAACAGGAAGTCCGGCACCGCCAGTCGCGCCGCGCCGACACCGAGCGCTACCCCGCGTAGCGACCAGCGGCCGCTCAGGTGGATGGCGAGCACCACGGCGAAGGCGAGTGCGAGACCGATCGCGAAGCCCGCGACACCGAGTTGGAGCGAAGCGGGCAGGCGTTGCAGGACCAGTGTCATCGACGAGGTGCCGGTCTGCTGGTACGAGTCACCGAAATCGCCGGACAGTACGCCGGTCACGTAGTCGAAGTACTGGGTCAGTGGCGGTTTGTCGAAGCCGAGTTCGGCTTCCAGCGCCGCGATGTCGGCCTCGCTCGCCGTTTCCGGCAGGAGAGAGGCCACGGGACTTCCGGTCGATCTGCCGAGCAGGAACGCCAGCGAGATGACGGCGAACACGGTGATCACCGCCTGGATGAGGCGGCGGATCAGATAGACGGCCAACACTGATCCTCTCTGTGTGCCGAGAATGTCATTCGGTATACAGAATTGGATTCCCGTGTATCCCCATTGTGTTCCGAAAGTTTCGGGTCCGTGAATGATTTCGATGCTGCCAACCGGCAGAAATGCCTTCGTCAAGGGCCATACTCGACCCGCGGGGCAGGCTGGTTTGCAGGTGGTCTGAGGTGGAAAAAGATATATTTGGTCTACCGGATTGAATTCGGTAGGTCCGCCGCTAGACTGCGCGATCGCCGGCCGTCACCATCGGCGCGGCTTCGTAGACTGTTCGGGTGGCCCGAAACTTACGTCCGCCGGTAGAAGTCGTCGACGACACTTCGCAGACCCGACGGATATACGACGATCTGCGCCGCGCGATCATCACGGGGGAGTACCGCGAAGGCGAGAAACTGCCGGAGGCGCGCCTGGCCGCCATGCTCGGCACCTCGCGCCTGCCGGTGCGAGAAGCCCTGGCATTACTCGAATTCGACGGCATCGTCAGCGCGCTGCCGCGTCGCAGCGCGGTCGTGCGGTCCTGGGATACCACCGCGGTGGAAGAACTCTTCGATGTCCGCATCGGCCTGGAACCGCTGGCGGCCCGACTCGCCGCTGCCCGGATCAGGCAGGGGCACGACAGCTCGCCCCTGCGGGCCGCGTTGCGAGAAGCGCAGGAGGCCACCGATTCTGGTGATCCGCTCCGGATCGCCGAGACGAACGCGAAGCTGCACGGCGCCATCGTGGAACTGTCCGGCAACTCGCTGCTCACCCAGCTGATGCGCACCATCCTCGCCCGGATGGCCTGGCTGTTCTTCCTCACCACCGAACGCAACACCGAGGAACAGCGCGACGAACACCAGCACCTCATCGACGCGATCTCCTCGGGCGACGAACGCCTGGCCGAATACGCCATGCTCAGCCACACCGAAGCAGGTCGCACCCCCACCCTCACGATCGTCACCGCGCTACGGCATGCCGACCATGACCATGCTCCTGGCGACGACCGCTAGTCCAGCCCCCACGATCGGGGAGCTGGGCTGAACAGACCGTTCGCTCAGACGGTGGCAGGGGCCACCGGGTCGTCGGCGAACTGGGTTCGGTAGAGCTCGGCGTACCGGCCGTCGGCGTTGAGGAGGGTGGCGTGGGTGCCACGCTCGACGACGCGGCCGTCCTCGAGGACCAGGATCTGGTCGGCGGCGCGGATGGTGGACAGGCGGTGGGCGATGACCAGTGCGGTGCGGCCGGTCAGCGCTTCGGTGAGGGCTTCCTGAACCGCGGCCTCCGAGGTGGAGTCGAGGGACGCGGTCGCCTCGTCGAGGATGACGACTCTCGGCTGCTTGAGAAGCAGGCGGGCGATGGTGAGGCGTTGGCGTTCACCGCCGGAGAGGCGGTAACCGCGTTCGCCGACCACCGTGTCCAGACCGTCGGACAGCGAATCGACCAGGTCGCCGAGCCGGGCGCGACCGAGGGCGTCCCACAGTTCGTTTTCGGTGGCTTCCGGCCGGGCCAGCAGGAGATTCGCGCGGATGGTGTCGTGGAAGAGGTGCCCGTCCTGGGTGACCAGGCCGACAGTGCGCTGGATGGATTCGGTGGTCAGGTCGCGCACGTCGGACCCGTTGAGGCGGACCGCGCCGGAGTCGACGTCGTAGAGGCGCGAAACCAGCTGGGCGATAGTGGATTTGCCCGCGCCGGAGGAGCCGACCAGCGCGATGAGCTGTCCGGGTTCGGCGCGCAGCGACACCTCGTGCAGCACCTCGACGCCGCCACGGCGGTCCAGTGTCGCGACATCTTCCAGCGAAGCGAGCGAGACCTTGTCGGCCGACGGGTAACCGAAGTTCACCGCGTCCAGTTCCACCGCGACCGGGCCGTCGGGCACCGAGGTGGCGTGCGGGGCGTCCTCGATCAGCGGCTTCAGGTCGAGCACCTCGAAGACACGCTCGAAACTCACCAGCGCGGACATGATCTCCAGGCGGGCGCTGGCCAGCGCGGTGAGCGGGGTGTAGAGGCGGGTGAGCAGCAGCGAAAGCGCGACGACCGAGCCCGCGTCGAGGCTGCCCGTCAGCGCGTACCAGCCGCCGAGGCCGTAGACCAGGGCGAGCGCGAGCGCGGAGACCAGGGTGAGCGAGGTGACGAAGGTGGTCTGCAGCATCGCGGTGCGTACGCCGATGTCGCGCACGCGGGTGGCGCGCTCCGCGAACTCCGACGATTCCTGCTTCGGCCTGCCGAACAGCTTCACCAACGTGGCGCCCGGTGCGGAGAAACGCTCGGTCATCTGGGTGCTCATGGCGGCATTGAGCTGGGCCGACTCACGCTGCATGGCGGCGAGTTTGTTGCCGGCGCGCCGGGCGGGGATCACGAAGACGGGGAGAAGGACAAGGGCGAGCAGGGTGATCTGCCAGGAGATGCTGAGCATCACGGCGAGCGTGAGCACCAGGGTGACGAGGTTGGTGATCACGCCGGACAGAGTGTCGCTGAACGCGCGCTGCGCGCCGATCACATCGCTGTTCAGCCGGCTCACCAGCGCGCCGGTGCGGGTCCGGGTGAAGAACGCGACGGGCATCTTCTGCACGTGATCGAACACGGCGGTGCGCAGATCGAGGATCAGGCCCTCGCCGATCCTTGCCGACAGCCAGCGGATGGCGATGCCGAGGGCCGCGTCGAGGACGGCCAGGGCCGCGATGGCGAGTGCGAGCAGCACCACGGTGCGCGGCGCCGCACCGTCGACGATCCCGTTGACAACCCGCCCCGCCAGCACCGGGGTGGCCACACCGAGCACCGCCGCCACCACGCTGAGCAGCAGGAACCCGCCGATCCGGCGCCGGTGATGCTCGGCGAAGCGCAGGATCCGCCGTGCTGTCACCATGCTGAACGGGCGCTGTTCCTCCGGTGCGTTCACGCGCCGGTACATCTGGCTGTAGGCCACTGATTCGATACTCACTGCCACTCTCCTCGAGGCTCCCCGCCCATTGAACTCCTGCCCACCGACACTAAAACCTCAACAAAGGTTGACTGCAAATACTTTCCGGGCGCACCGGGTTCAGCGCACAGCGAAAACCAGCCGCCGATCACCACCAGGTGACCGGAATAGGCTGGTCGGGTGGACGACGACCGGAGCTCGGAAAAGCTGGCCGACGCACTGCGCACGCGGACCGGCTGCCCGGTCGACGCGTCGGTGCGCAGACGCGTCGAGTACTCCGCCGACGCCTCCAACTACCGTGTCCGGCCCGCCGTGGTCGTGTTTCCCCATGGCGAGGACGACGTCGCCGCCACCGTGAACTTCGCCCGCGAGAACGGGCTGTCGATCACCGCTCGCGGCGCGGGCACCTCGGTCGCGGGCAACGCCATCGGACCCGGCATCGTGCTGGATTTCAGCAGACAGATGAACGCCGTGCGCGCGGTCGACCTCGAGGCGCGAACAGCGATCGTGCAGCCGGGGCTGGTGCTGTCGGATCTGCAACGGCGGCTGCGGCCGCACGGGTTGCGGTTCGGGCCCGACCCGTCGACGCAGGACCGGTGCACCCTGGGCGGGATGATCGGCAACAACGCGTGCGGACCGCATGCGCTGGCCTGGGGTCGTACCTCCGATATGGTGCGTGAGCTGCGCGTTCTCGACGGCACGGGGGAACGGCGGACACTCGGTACCGACCTGGCGGCGGTGCCCGGCCTGGCGAAGTTCACGACCACGAATCTGGCAATACTGCGCACCGAGCTGGGACGGTTCGATCGGCAGGCATCCGGCTACGGGCTGGAACACCTGCTGCCGGAACGCGGTTCGTCGGTGGCGAAGGCATTCGCCGGTTCCGAAGGCACCTGTGGACTACTCCTGGAAGCGGAGGTCGCGCTCACGCCGGTGCCCGCCGCGACGGTGCTCACGGTGCTCGGGTACCCCGACATCGCCTCGGCCGCGGACGATATCGCCGCGGTGACCAGCTGCGCGCCGATCGCGGTCGAAGGCATCGATGCCGGACTGGTCGATGTGGTCCGCGCGCATCGGGGGACCGTGCCGGAGTTGCCGCGAGGTCGCGGCTGGCTGTTCGTCGAAACCGCGGGGGCGAGCCCGGCCGAGGCACTGGCCGCCGCCCGGCGCCTGTGCGCGGCGAGCCACGCCGATGATCACCGGATCGTCACCGATCCGGTGGCCACAGCGGCACTCTGGCGTATTCGGGCCGATGGTGCCGGTCTGGCGGGACGAACCCCCGACGGGAAGCCCGCCTGGCCCGGGTGGGAGGACGCCGCTGTCCCGCCGGAGAATCTGGGGGCGTACCTGCGCGAATTCGCCACGCTCACCGCCGAATACGATGTGGGTGGTCTGCTGTACGGACACATCGGCGACGGTTGCATCCACGTGCGCCTCGACTTCCCGATCACCGACGCGCCCCGGCGTTTTCGCACCTTCCTCTTCGACGCCGCCGAACTCGTTGTGCGCCACGGTGGATCGCTCTCGGGCGAACACGGTGACGGCCGCGCCAGATCCGAACTGCTCGAAGTGATGTACTCACCGGCCGCTCGCGCGGCCTTCGCGGGCTTCAAGTCCCTGTTCGATCCCGGCGACCTGCTCAACCCCGGCGTCCTCGTCGCCCCGAGCCCCGTCGACGCCGACCTGCGGGTAGCCGGGCTCGCGCCGGTCCCCTCGCGGGGGTTCGCCCTGTCCGCGGACTCCGGCGATTTGTCCACAGCTGTGCACAGATGTGTAGGAATCGGCAAGTGCCGCGCGGACACCGGCGGTTCCGGCGGCTTCATGTGTCCCTCGTACCTGGCCACCGCCGACGAGAAGGACACCACCCGGGCCAGAGCCAGAGTTCTCCAGGAAGTCGTTCGAGGCGAACTCGACTGGCGTGCACCGGCAGTCGAGCAATCCCTCGATCTCTGCCTCTCGTGTAAGGCCTGCGCCGCCGACTGCCCCGCGGGCGTCGACATGGCCACTTACAAATCCGAGGCGCTGTACCGGCGCTACCGCGGACGCTTACGGCCGGTGGATCACTACGTGCTCGGCCGGCTCCCGCGCTGGCTCGCCATCGCCCAGCACTTCCCACGCCTGGCCAATGCCGTCGCGGCCCGTCCGCGCCTGCGCCGGGCCGGCATGCGCCTGGCCGGAATCGACCCGAGGCGAGCAGCGCCGCGACTCGCCTCGAAGTCGTTTCGCCGATCGCTGGGCAGCGACGACCGCACAGGCCACAGCGAGACCTCGGCCACCGAGGTCATGCTGTGGATCGACACCTTCACCGACACCTTCGACCCGGAGAACGCGGCAGCCGCGACCCAACTGATCGAACAACTCGGCTATCGCGTGCGCATCCCCAGTGACCGGGTGTGCTGTGGCCTGACCTGGATCAGCACCGGCCAACTGGACGGCGCCCGCGCCCGGCTGCGCGCCACCGTGGACGCACTGGCCACCCACGTAGCCGCCGGTGGCCTGATCGTCGGTCTCGAACCGTCCTGCACCGCCACCCTGCGTGCCGACCTCCCCGAACTGCTCCCCGGCGATCCACGAGCGAAACAGGTCGCCGCCGCGGTCCGCACCCTCGCCGAGTTCCTGCTGGAGCACCCCGGCTGGCAACCACCCCGTCGACCGCACGACACCGTGATCGTCCAGCCGCACTGCCACCAGCACGCGGTAGGCGGCTTCGACGCCGAACGCCGAATCCTCGCCGCGATGGGCGTCACCGTCGGGGAACTGGCGGGCTGCTGCGGTCTGGCCGGCAACTTCGGCATGCAACGCGGCCACTACGACATCTCGGTCGCGGTCGCCGAGAACGCCCTGCTCCCGGCGCTGAGGAACGCCCCGCCGCACGCCGTCTTCCTGGCCGACGGCTTCTCCTGCCGCACCCAGGCCGACCAACTCGCCCATACCCCCGGCGTGCATCTGGCCAGGTACCTGCTCGATTGCTCGAGCGCACCGGCTGCCGGTTGACGCCGATCACAGGCGCACAATGGTCGAATGCGTGACCAGACCCTGGACCCGGACCTGGCCTCGGCCTGCCTGTCCAGGACCGTCCGGTCGAGCAGGCCCTTCGACGTCGGCATCACCGTCTCGCCCCTGCGCCGCGGCGGCGGCGATCCCTGCCACCACATCGGCCCGGACGGCAGCCACTGGCACGCTTCGCGAATGCCGACCGGCGTGGTCACCTACCGGCTGACCCAGGACGGCCGTGACGGCGCCGCCGCCCGCGCCTGGGGGCCGGGAGCCGAGGAATTCCTGGCCGGTCTCGACCGCATGCTCTGTCTCGAGGAAGACCTCGACGACTTCGCCCCCGCACACCCCAAGCTGGTCGAAGCCCACCGCACGGTGCCCGGTCTGCGCATGCTGAAGACCGGCCTGGTGATGGAGTCGCTCATCCCGGCCATCCTCGAACAGAAGGTGCACACGAAGTCGTCGTTCGCCGCCTGGCGCACCCTGGTCCGCGAGTTCGGGACCAAAGCCCCAGGCCCGGCGCCGACCGGCTTGATGGTGGCGCCGGACGCCGAGACCTGGCGATTGATCCCGTCGTGGAAGTACCACCGGGCCAATGTCGGGCCGCAGCGCGCACAGACCATCGTGCGCGCGGCCAGAGTCGCCGACTCGATCGAACGCACCGCCACGCTCGACCCGGCCGAGGCCGCGCGACGTCTGCGCAGCCTGCCCGGTATCGGGGTGTGGACGGTGGCCGAGACCGCACAACGCGCGTTCGGCGACGCTGATGCCCTCTCGGTCGGCGACTACCACCTCGCCGCCGTCGTCGGCTGGAGTCTGCTCGGCCACCCGATCGACGACGACGCGATGATCGAATACCTGCGACCGCTACAACCCCACCGCTACCGCGCGGTGCGACTGCTGGGGCTCAGCGGGCAGGCGCGCAAACCGAAGTTCGGCCCGCGCGACCCGATCACCGACCATCGCCATCACTAGCGTGTCGCGCGCGCGTCCAGCACGCAGCGGCCCGCTTCGACGAGGGTGTTGCGCGCCCGTCGGCGCACCCGGCACTCTTCGACTGTGCAGTCGAGGTGTAGTTGCATTGCGGCGTGGGCTTGTTCGGGCTCCATCGGGCCCGGATCGATGGAGCAACTCAGCAGTGCTGTGGCGACGCGCATGTTCACTTCGCTCAATTGCATGAAAACAGCACAGCACGCAAACGCCCGGCTAACGGTGAGTACACGCGCGAAAGATGGGATTTACCGCGAATTCCCAGCACGACATCCAACGGGGAGTGCAGGATTCCCCAGACTGGACGAATCCACCGCCGCAGCGGGGCATGGCGGGGATGACGGGTATGCGACACAGAAGGAGTGGGGCTGTGGCAGCGAACGCATCGAACGGAACAGCAGGGCAGGCGGGCGTCTCCTCGACTCTGCCGCGCCGCCAACTCGGTCGCTACCTGCGTGATTGGCGCACCCAGGCCGGGCTCACCATCGCCGAGGCGGCACGGCTGATGGAGTGGGGAGCCAGCACCCTCCAGCGACTGGAAAAGGGTCAGGCCGATCGCATTCGCACCATCGACATCCACGAGCTGTGCCGGATCTACGGCATTCCCGACGATCTCGCCGAAGGCTTCGCCGGTCTGGCGCAGCAGGCCGCCGTCAAGAGCTGGTGGCACGCCTACGGCGACTTGATTCCCGAAAACTTCGATATCTATGTGGGTTTGGAGGCATCGGCGCAACGGTTACGCGCCTACCAGTCCGAGCTGGTTCCCGGTCTGCTGCAGACCGCGGAATACGCTCGCGCGCTGAATCATCTGGGCTTCCCCCAGGATTCGGTCGACGAGCTCGATCGGCGGGTCGCACTGCGGCTGCAACGGCAGGTGTTGATCACTCGCAAGCATTCGCCCGCCGAGATCGACGTGGTTCTGCACGAATCGGTATTGCGTAGCATCGTCGGTGATGCAAAGGTGATGGCTGCGCAGTTGCGACACCTCGCCGACGCGAGTACCCGAAGTAATGTGGCATTGCGCATCCTGCCGTTTGCCGCCGGTGTTCCACTCGGAGTCTCTACCGGACCTTTCACGGTTCTCGAGTTCGGTACCGACAGCAAAGGGCAACCGGTCGAACCACCAGTGGTGTACGCCGAAGGCTTTACCGGTGACCTCTACCTGGAACGACGCGCGGATGTTCGAAGGTACGACCGGGCTCACGAATGCCTCCAGCGTCATGCGCTGGATATCCAACCGAGTAGACACCTGCTGCGGCAGGTCGCGAAGGAGTATGTGGCATGAGTTTCGATCTCGTCGACGCACACTGGTTCAAGAGCACCCGCAGTGGTGCGGGCAAGGATTGCGTCGAAGTTGCCTTCCTGTTCGGCGGGCACGTCGGGGTGCGCGACAGCAAGAATCCCGCCGGTCCCGCCCTGGTCTTCGACGGCGCGAGCTGGGACGCCTTCACCCGCGGTATCGACACCGGCGCGTTCGCGTGAACACCAAGCGCGACATCGACACCTCCGGTGCCACCTGGCTGCGCGCGGGCACCGACGACGGCAGCGTGGAGGTCGCCATGCTGGCAGACGGGTACGTCGCGCTACGCGACAGCAAGAATCCCGGCGGCCCCGTGCTGATCTTCACCCCGAGTGAATGGACCGCCTTCACCGCGGGCGTACACGACGGCGAGTTCGATCGTCCTTGATCACGGTAGATCACGGAACGATAGATTTTCGGCATAGGTCGAGGTTTGGTGCGGCGTCGGGTCGGGTAACCCAGGTATATGGACCGAGGGTTGAAGAAAATGCCACCCCGGTACCGGAGGCTAGCGCCTGAGGACGGTGTGGAACGCCTGATCGTGGTACTGCTGTTCGCGGTATCCGCGATCGGAATCTACGTACTCACCGCCTCTTTGCTGTCGGCGCTGTTCATCGGATTACTGGTCGGATTAGTCGCTGTAGGGACTGTCGCTGTCTTGTAGGCAGCCGTCGCTGCGGGGTTTCGCACCCCGCAGCGACAACAGTTTCCTACCGGCGGAACAATTTATTGCCGAGCCAGACAATCGGGTCATATCGCCTGTCCACGACCCGTTCTTTCAAGGGAATCAACGCGTTGTCGGTGATCTTGATGTGCTCGGGGCACACATCGGTGCAGCACTTGGTGATATTGCAATAGCCCAAACCTGCTTCCTCCTGGGCCATTTCGCGTCGGTCACGGGTGTCGAGGGGGTGCATCTCCAACTCCGTGATACGCATCAGATAACGCGGACCCGCGAAGGAGGTCTTGTTCTCCTCGTGATCACGCACCACATGGCAGGTGTCCTGACACAGGAAGCACTCGATGCACTTGCGGAACTCCTGTGAGCGCTCGACGTCGACCTGCTTCATTCGGTACTCGCCCGGAGCGAGACCGGCCGGTGGCGCGAACGACGGTATCTCCCTTGCCTTCTCGTAGTTGAACGAGACGTCGGTGACCAGATCCTTGATGATCGGGAACGTCCGCATCGGGGTGACAGTGATGACCTCGTCCGGGGTGAACGTCGACATCCGCGTCATGCACAGCAGGCGCGGGCGCCCGTTCACCTCCGCCGAACACGAACCACACTTGCCCGCTTTGCAATTCCAGCGCACAGCGAGGTCGGGGGTCTGGGTGGCCTGGAGCCGGTGGATGATGTCGAGCACCACTTCGCCCTCGTTCACCGCCACCGTGTAGTCCTCGAGGCTCCCGCCGTCGATGTCGCCGCGCCAGACCCGGAACCGGGCGTCGTATCCCATGGTTACGCCTTTCCCTCGGCTGCCGGGTGCGCAGCCAATTCTTGCTCGGTGTAGTACTTTTCGAGCTCGCTCAGTTCGAACAGGGCGAGTAGGTCGTCGCGCATCGGCGTCTGATCGGCCGGGGTGACGGTGACGTCGGGGATCTGCGCGTCCGACGCCGGATCGACGGCGCAGACCAGCAGTGTGTTGCGCCAGTCCGGGTTCATGCCGGGATGATCGTCGCGGGTGTGGCCACCGCGACTCTCGGTGCGCAACAGCGCTGCCTGCGCGACACATTCGCTCACGATCAGCATGTTGGCCAGGTCCAGCGCCAGGTGCCAACCGGGGTTGAACGGTCGCTTGCCCTCCACCGCCACATCGGCGTAGCGGACACGCAGCTCGCCGAGTTTGTCGATCGCCGCGCGCACCTCGTGTTCCTTGCGGATGATGCCGACCAGGTCGTTCATCGTCTGCTGGAGTTCGGAGTGCAGGGTGTACGGGTTCTCGCCGGAGCCCTCCGCACGCGAATCGAACGGCGCCAGCGCGGTTTTCACAGCCGCTTCGATATCGGTTTCGGCGGGCGTCGGCTTGTCGGTGAGCTGCTGCACGTAGGCCGACGCGCCGAGCCCCGCCCGGCGGCCGAACACCAACAGGTCCGACAGCGAGTTGCCGCCGAGCCGGTTCGAGCCGTGCATGCCGCCGGAACACTCACCGGCAGCGAACAATCCGGGCACGACCGCCGCCCCGGAATCGGGGTTCACCTCGATCCCACCCATCACGTAGTGGCAGGTGGGGCCGACTTCCATCGGCTCGGCCGTGATGTCGACATCGGCCAGTTCCTTGAACTGATGGTGCATCGACGGCAGCCTGCGCACGATCTCGTCGGCGGGCATGCGGGAGGCGATGTCGAGATAGACGCCGCCGTGCTCGGTGCCGCGGCCCGCCTTCACCTCCTCGTTGATCGCCCGCGCGACCTCGTCGCGGGGGAGGAGATCAGGAGTGCGGCGCGCGGAATCGTTGTCGCGCAACCACTGATCGGCTTCCTCCTCGGTTTCGGCATACTGGCCCTTGAAGACCGGCGGGATGTAGTCGAACATGAACCGCTTGCCGTCGGAGTTCTTCAGCACGCCGCCGTCGCCGCGCACGCCCTCGGTGACGAGGATGCCCTTCACGCTCGGTGGCCAGACCATGCCGGTGGGGTGGAACTGCAGGAACTCCATATTGATCAGCGTCGCGCCGGAGCGCAGCGCCAGCGCGTGGCCGTCGCCGGTGTACTCCCAGGAGTTCGATGTCACCTTGTACGACTTGCCGATTCCACCGGTGGCCAACACGATGGCCGGCGCCTTGAACAGCACGAAGCCGCCGGATTCGCGCCAGTAGCCGAACGCACCCGCGACAGCGCCCGCGTCGGTGAGCAATTCGGTGATCGTGCACTCGGCGAAGACCTTGATCCTGGCCTCGTAGTCGCCCGTGGCCGCGTAGTCCTCCTGCTGCAACGAGACGATCTTCTGCTGCATCGTGCGGATCAGTTCGAGGCCGGTCCGGTCGCCGACATGGGCCAGGCGCGGATAGGTGTGGCCGCCGAAGTTGCGCTGGCTGATCCGGCCGTCGGGCGTCCGATCGAACAGCGCGCCATAGGTTTCCAGCTCCCACACCCGGTCGGCGGCCTCCTGGGCATGCAGTTCGGCCATGCGCCAGTTGTTGAGGAACTTACCGCCGCGCATGGTGTCCTTGAAGTGCGTCTGCCAGTTGTCCTTCTCGTTGGCATTGCCCATCGAGGCCGCGCAGCCGCCCTCGGCCATCACGGTATGTGCCTTGCCGAACAACGACTTACACACCACCGCCACCGAAAGCCCTTGTTCGCGTGCCTCGATCACGGCTCGCAGACCCGCGCCGCCCGCCCCGATCACCACGACGTCGTAGTCGTGCCGTTCCACGTCTGGCATTGAAATACAAGCTCCTCGCGTTGTCGCAGCTCAGTTGACGAACCGCAGGTCCGAAATGGTGTGGCTCGCAACCAACATCACGTAGAAGTCGGTGAGCACGAGGGTGCCGAGGGTGGTCCAGGCCAGCGCCATGTGGCGGGTGTTGAGCTTGGAGATCTGGGTCCAGTACCAGTACCGCACCGGGTGGGCGGAGAAGTTCTTGAGCCGCCCGCCCGCGATGTGCCTGCACGAATGACACGACAGGGTGTAGGCCCACAGCAGGATCACGTTCACCAGCAGCACGATGTTGCCGAGGCCGAAACCGAAACCGCCACTGCTGCCGTGGAACGCGGTGATCGCGTCGTAGGTGTTGACCAGCGAGACCACCAGCGCCACGTAGAAGAAGTAGCGGTGCGCGTTCTGGATGATCAACGGCAGCCGCGACTCTCCGGTGTAGCGCGCGTGCGGCTCGGCCACCGCGCAGGCCGGCGGCGAGAACCACACCGAGCGGTAGTAGGCCTTGCGGTAGTAGTAGCAGGTGAGCCGGAAGCCGAGCAGGAACGGCAGCACCACGAAACCGAGCGGAATCCACATCGGCAGCTCGGGGAACGGGGTGCCGAAGTGCGCCGATCCCGGTGCGCACGAGTCGCTCAGACACGGCGAGTAGAACGGCGTCAGATAATGGAACTCGGGGACCCAGTAGGCCGTCCGCACAAAGGATCTGATCGTCGCGTAGATGACGAACGCGGCGAGCCCGAGCGCGGTGAACAGCGGTGGTAGCCACCAGCGGTCGGTGCGGAGGGTGCGCGCGGAGATGCGGGCACGCGTTCTGCTGAAGACGCCGGTGCCCGCGGAGTGTGACGCGGGGGAGGCGGTCGGTGCGGCACTCACGGTGGATGCCTCGCTGATCCTCGGGTCTGCGGCAGTGATCATTACCCACCGCGATGGATTGTGATGTGGAGCACCATACGCCTGTGTTCGCGCCGCTCGCGGTGGGTCTCACCCACTCGGTTGTCACACATGCCGGTGATCTCGATCACAGCCGTGACGTCCGTGACGACCCGTCATGCCCGTGCAACAAACCTGTGGTGCCCTGTGACAGGTATTCCCCGCACCGGGGAGAGGAGCGTGACGCGCAATGAGAAGAGCCGCGATCGTGGCACCCGTCCGCACGCCCAGTGGCGTCGAGGGTGGCGCGCTGTCAGGTATGCCCGCCGAGTGGCTGGCGACCACGGTGTTGTCCGCCGTGATCGAACGCTCGGGCATCGACCCGCTACGCATCGACGATGTGGCCATGGCCTGTATCGACGGCGGCCTCTCCGACAAACCCGCGGTGGGCTCGCTCGCCGCTCGCGGTGCCGGATTACCTTTCGCAGTACCCGGTTTCGTGACCGACAAACACGGCGGCAGCGGCCTGCAGGCGGTGATCACCGCGGCGATGATGGTGCAGACCGGCGCCGCCGACGTGGTGGTCGCGGGCGGGGTGGAGTGCGCGGCGACACCGGCCGGGCTGCCCGGCGGGACCGCGGGATTGCACAATGCCGAGCGGTTGGCGCACTACTACGGGATCGACCGCAGTGCCGCCGACGAATTCGCGGTGGCCAGTCATCGCAAGGCGGCCCGCGCCTGGCGCCAGGGTGCGTTCGCGGCCGAGGTCGTTGGGGTGGCCGCCGGTTACGGCGATCACCAGATCACCCGGGACGAGGGTGTGCGCGACGACCTGTCGACCCACACGCTGGCCGGTTTGCGCCCGCTGCTGCGCGAGGGCGTGGTGACGGTAGGGAACATGAGTTCGCATCGGCTCGGGGCGTCGGCGTGCCTGGTCGTGGCCGAGGATCGGCTCGGCGAGCTCGGGCTGACGCCGATGGCGTTTCTCGCGGGCTGGGCCGCGGCCGGTTGTGACAACGCGGGGCCAGGACTCGGGGCGGCACCGGCGGTGTCGAAGCTGCTCGGGCGGACCGGATGCTCGCTGGACGAGATCGATCTGCTCGAGATCAACGAGGGCTACGCGGTGGAGGTGCTCGCGTTGGCCACCGAGTGGGAACTCGACCCACTCGACCGGCTCAACGTGAACGGCTCCGATATCGCACTCGGGCACCCGGTCGGCGCCACCGGCCTGCGAATCATGACCACGATGCTGCACGAACTGGGCCGCACCGGCGGCCGCTACGGCCTGGAGGCCATCGCCCTCGGCCACGACCACGGCATCGCCGCCCTGTTCGAATCCGCCGAAATCGACGAACCGACCGAAGTCCCCCGAGGCGCCCGCTTCCACGGCTCCCGAACCCGCAAACTGGGCCGACACCGAGCCGGGTAATCCTGAGACACCCGGGCCGGGGCAGACAGAAAGAGGTCGGCGCGACGACCCTGTCAGCAGGGCCGTCGCGCCGGTGATCAGGTCTTACTTTGTTCTAGGGCGCGAATGAAACCCGAGCCCTTCGTCCTGAGCGCCCATCCATGCCGCTTCGTCGGACTTGCTGTCGGGCACGTAGATCGGCTCCGACCTGCGGGGGACGGCGAGTTCCGGCGGTGGTGCCTGCTCGAAGTCCTCGGCGTCGATGACGAGCCGCTCGAGGTCGTTCTCCAGACGACGGATGGTGGCCGCGTCGCCGTAGTTGGAGCGCAGTGCGCCTATCGATTGCCGGAGTTGGCCGACCGCGTAGCGCAGTTCCGCGATATCGCTGCGTGTCATCGTTACCTCCTGTGTATATGGCGGGCATACCGACTCGCCGGATCACGGGCACGCCCGAAAAGCCTCGGGCCGCACTGCACCGAGCTGTGTGACTCACCACACAACGTGATCTCCACCACAATAACGGATCTTTTCGGTTTACGCCCGATGTTGTCGGGGATCACAGGATTGCCATCCGGTAACTGTTGCGTTCACCCGGCGACGGCGTAGCGCGTACGGGCGTCGATGCTCGCCCGCTCGACCAACGCGATGATCGACCGGGCCACCTCCTCCGCGCGTTCGAGGATGACGCTGTGACCCGCGCCCTCGACCCGCACCAGTTCGGCGCCCGCCAGCTGCGAGGCCAGCACCACCGAGTGCGCGAACGGCACCATGAGGTCGGCCGAGCCCGACAGGACGAGGGCGGGCAGATCGCCGAAGTGGGGCAGGGTGTGGGCCTCGTCGAAGTCGAGCAGCGAGCTCAGGAAGCCGGACATGGTCAGCAGCGCGGTCTCGTTGAGCACCGCCGTGGCGATGGCCGCGACGCGCGGATTCACCCGCCGGGTACCCGTGCTCGCCTCGCGGATCAGCGGCGCGAAGATCCAGCGGGACAAGCGCTTCGACGCCTGCATCACGCGCGGTGCGTGCACGACGGCGCGCTGCAGTGAGGCAACGGCGTGCCGGTTGAGCAGCCTGCCGAGGCCGGCCTCGGTGATGCCGCCCGCGGCGCCGGCGATCAGGCCGATCCCGGCGACCCGGTGACCGATGGCCGCCGGATAGAGGCGGGCGTAGGCGAGTACCACCATCGCGCCCATCGAATGACCGACGAGCACCAAGGGGCCGGTCGGGGCGACCGCGCGCAGCACCGCGTCGAGATCGGTGGCGAGCTGGTCGATCGTGTAGGTGGTGTGGTGAGCGTGCCCGGACTCGCCGTGGCCGCGGTGGTCGTAGAAGACCATGCGGGCGTCGGCGTCCCACTCCCGCAGCAGATGTTCGCGCAGGAACGACCAGGATTCGGTGTGCAGGCAGTGGCCGTGCACGAAAACCACGGTCAGGGCCGCGTCCGTGGCGCCGAAGCTGCGGACCGCGATCGGCACGCCGTCATCGGCGACGACGGTGCACCGACGGCCGTCGGTGTCGGTGATAGGGAAGGTCTTCGACATTGGAGCCTCCTCCGCCTCCGGCGGGACGCACCTTCAGCGGCGGGTCCTGCTGGTGTTTCGGAGAAGGTTTCCAGCGTGTTAGCCGGTCAACCCTCGCGTTATCCACCCGATGCGCAACCGATCCCAGGCAGGCTCATACCGTTACCCAGGAAATTCTTCGGATATCTAGCCCTTGAACTAGAAAACTATAGATAGTTGTCGAGGAGTCGTTCGGCAGAACTTTCTCAGACTCTCTAGGTGATTCCCTAGAAGCCGGAAGATTTTCATACGCTCCGGAGGTAGCGGCCGAAGTGAGGGACGGTGAAGCCGATGGTGCCGCGTTCGGCCGAGTAGATGAGGCCCTTCTTGATCAGGCCGTCGCGCGCGGGGGACACCGAGGCGGGTTTGCGGCCGAGCTCGGCGGCCACCGCCGAGGTGGCGACCGGGGCGTCGTCGCCGGCGAGGTCGGCCATGGCGCGCATGTACTCGCGTTCGGCGGGGGTCGCGCGTTCGTAGCGGGAGCCGAAGAAACCGACCGCGAGTTCCTCCTCGGCGGCGGGGGAGGCCACCGCGACGTCCTCGGCGGTGATCGGGCTCTCGGGTGCCTGATCCCAGGCCGCCTTGCCGTAGGCCTGCACGAAATACGGGTAGCCGTCGGCTCTTTGATAGAGCGAATCGAGTGCGGTTTCGGTGAACTTCACCTCTTCGCGTTCGGCGGGCGCGATGAGCGCGAGGTCGGCCGATTCGCGGTCGAGGCGATCTATGCGGTGGTAGCTGAACAGTCGCTCCGAGTAGCTTTTCGAGGCCGAGAGCACCGCGGGGAGGTGGGGTAGGCCCGCGCCGACGACGATCAGCGGGGCGCCGTCCTGGCTCAGTTCGTGGCAGGCACCGCAGATCGCGGACACGTCGGCGGGTCCGAGGTCTTGCATTTCGTCGATGAAGATGGCAATGCCGACACCGATGTCGGAGGCAAGGGCCGCAGCCTCTTTGAACAGTTCGATCAGATCGATCTCGATATCGCCCGAGTCGGCGCGGCCGGTCACCGCGGGCACATCGATACCGGGCTGCCACCGTTCGCGCATGCCCTTGTCCGCGGTGGCGCGCAACGCGAAGGCCTTGAGAATGCCGAGGAAATCGTCGACCTGTTCGGCGTTGCGGGCCGACATCGCGATCGCGCGCACCGCCATGTGCAGCGCCGAGGACAGTGGTCTGCGCAGATCCTGGTCGGGTCTCGCTTCGATCTTGCCGGTGCCCCAGCCGCGCGAGATGGCGGCCGAACGAAGCTGGTTGAGCAGCACGGTCTTCCCGACACCGCGCAGGCCGGTGAGCATCACGCTGCGTTCGGGCCGACCGCGGGCGATGCGCTCGAGCACGATGTCGAACGCCGCGAGTTGTTTGTCGCGCCCGGCCAATTCGGGCGGACGCTGGCCGGCGCCGGGTGCATACGGATTGCGCACGGGGTCCATGCCGGACAACCGTAGCGCGTGTGCACGGGAGAATCTCGGTAACTCTGGGCTGTGTCCTAGATACTGCTAGCGAACACGAGACTGTCCTTGGGTCCGAGATGGAGGGTGATGTCCGAGCAACCTGTGTCCGCCGCCGAAATCGTCGCCGCATGGCCGCTGCCGCCGGAAGCGCACCTGGCCGACGCGGTCCGGCGAAACCTGCTGGCGACGCTCGAGGCGACGCTGGAGGGGGGCTACGGCGAAATACCGCCGGAGTCGCTCGCTCACCTGGCGCTCGGACCGATGATGATCGTGCTCGGCAGGCTCGAGGTCGACCTGGCCGACGCCCGAACGCGCATCGACGAACTCGAGCGCGCCCTGCGCGAGCGGCGCACTGGGTAACGCGCCGCGCGGCGCGGACGATGAAATCGTTACTCGCGCCGACACGCCGGTACCGTGGCCTCTGTTCTGGGCTTTTCCGGTCGTAGGAAAACAACTTGCGTGCTTCGCTGGACAGCGCTCATCACAGGCCGTAATCTTCTCGTGACTTAGTGGAGTCTGTCGGTTCGTCAGAGAAGCGGCGCCATTGGGTCACCGCCGAAAAGTCGTTGTCGCCAAGCGATTCGCGACCGAGCGGCGGGAGAGTAGCAAGATCGGAGACTCGTCTCGGTGGGTAAACACAGCTTGCAGCGGGATTCTCGACTGCCGAATTCCGTCAAGGGTGCCCTCGTCATGGGCGCGGTGGCCGCTACAACCGGTGCGATGCCCGCGATTTCGCAGGCCGCCACGATCAACATTCCCGGTCTCGGTAACTTCGATCTGCCGCCAGAGCTCGAGCAGCCGGCACAGCAGGTCGAGAAGCAGCTCCAGGCGATGGTCGCCCCGCAGGGCCAGGCCGCACCGCAGCTCCCGAGTGTCCAGTTCGAAAACCCGTTCCAGCAGCAGCAGACGGCGGGCAATATCGCCCTCGACGCCGCCCGCGGCAAGCTGGGCGCCCAGTACAACTGGGGTGCCGCAGGCCCGCAGAGCTTCGACTGCTCCGGCCTCGTGCAGTGGGCATACCGCCAGGCCGGTGTCGAACTGCCGCGCACCAGCTTCGAGCAGTCGCACGTCGGCGCTCCCGTCTCGTTCGACAACCTGCAGGCCGGTGACATCGTCATCACCAACGGTGGTGGCCACGTCGGTATCTACGCGGGCAACGGTCAGCTCCTCAACGCCGTGCAGTCGGGCACCCCGGTGTCCTACACCCACCTCAGCGCAGACGACGTCGTCACGGCTCGCCGTATCGTCTAAGGGGTGACCCCCCAGCACTCCGACAGCCAGGCCCGCGTCGACGCGTGGACCTGGTCGGTGCGCCTGTTCAAAACACGCTCGGCCGCGGCAGAAGCCTGTCGCGCCGGGCATGTGCGCGTTAATGGGGTTACCGCGAAACCGGCGCTGACCGTCCGCCCCGGTGACGAGATCAGGATCCGCCACGCAGGTCTCGAGCGCATCGTCGTGGTCGAGCGGATCATTCACAAGCGCGTCGGCCCGCCCGTCGCCGCCCAGTGCCTGATCGATCGCAGCCCCCCGCCGCCGCCGAAGGAAGTCCTCGCCACCCTGCCGCAGCGCGAGCGTGGTGCCGGTCGGCCTACGAAACGTGAACGGCGCGAAACAGATCGGCTCATGGGTCGCACCGACTAGCCGCTGGATGTAATCGGGCGTTAGCGATGAACAGCGGCGGCTCGACCGGGTCTGGTGGTCGCGGTGTGGGCGATCGCCTACGGTGGCACGTATGGGTGAGCGCACGACGATGTTATCGACTGTTCTCGCCTGCTGTATCGCTGTCGCCACCACGGGGCCGCGGCTGCTCTGGCCGCGCGGCGCCGATACCGCATTTCTCGACGGACTGGAGTGCGCTCCTGTCCCTCCCGCGCACAACACCGTCGCCCTGACCGCGCTCACCCAGGCGGAGCTGTCCGCGCCGACGACGATCGTCGCCGAGGGCGTGCGGACCCTGCGGTCGACGCCGCTGACCATGTCGACCTTCCTGATCCGCCACCCGGACGCCACCTTCCTGGTCGACCCGGCGATCTGCGCGGGCGTGCACCAGCGGGTGCTGCCCGAGCTGCCCTTCCCGGTGCCGCTGCTGGTCGGGCCCGACAGCCCGGTGCGCGGACTGAGCGAGGTACTGGCCGCCCACGACCTCACCGGCAACGACATCGACTTCGTGCTGCCGACACATCTGCACTGGGACCACGTCGCCGGGCTGTACGAACTACCCGGCCTGGTTCCGATCCGGGTGCCCACCGTCGAATACAGCTGGGCCATGACCGGTTCGCACGCCCCCCTCGGCGTGGCCCGCGGGCCGCTGCGCGGTCGCGCGTTCGATCTCTACGAACTCGACGGCCCGCCGGTGCTGACCTTCGCCCGCAGTCACGACCTGTTCGGCGACGGATCCGTGCTGATCGTCGACCTGGCGGGGCACACCCCCGGCAGCGTCGGGATCCTGCTCGCGGTCGACGACGGCTCCCGCGTCCTGCTCGCGGGCGACGCGGTCTGGAGCACCCTGCAGATCGACCTCCTGCGCGAGAAAGCGCCGCTGCTCGGGGAACTCCTCGACGCCGACCGCAACCGGGCGTTCGAGACCATTCACCGCCTGCACGCGCTTCCCGCCGAGATCGAAGTGATCCCCGGCCACGACCGTGCCGCCGTGACCGCCCGCACCGCACCCTGATCGCCGGATATCGGCGTGGTGCCCGACCGGAGGATCAGTCCGCGAGACCGGCGGCGACATCGGCGTACCTCGGACGCCAACCTAATTCATCGTGGGCGAGCTGACTCGAGATCCGCATCGAGGTGTCGGACATGAGGGCGCCGATATAGGGGACCGCCCATCGGATCATCCAGGCGGGCAGCCGGATCGGGCGTGGGGTCCGCTGAGCTCGGGAGACCTCCGTGAAGAACTCCCGCCAGGTGATCGGATGGTCATCGGCGATGTTGTAGGCGCGACCGGGTGTGCCGCGCTCGAGTGCGGCCACAGTCGCGGCGGCCGCGTCGTCGACATGGACCCAGGTATTCACCCCGCCGGAACCGAGCGGGCCGACCGGGCGGTGCTTGCGCATCATGTCCGCGAACAGGTCACTGAACGCGCCGGGACCGTAGAAGAGCCCGTACCGCAACGCGATGGCGTCGACACCGGGCGCGTCGAAGACCTGGCTCTCGCCGGCCACGCACGCGCGGACCACCTCGTCGGCCACCCCACCGTCGTACACCCCGAACTGATCGCGCTCGGTGATCAGCCGGTCACCGTGGTCGTGGTACCCGTAGCCGAGGATCAGCGACTGGGTGACGAACCGACCGGCGCCCACCACCGCCGCGGCGTCGAGCAGGTTGGCGGTGCCGACCGTGCGCAGCAGCCCGGTCGGATCGTCGGCCGGAATCCGGCGCTGCACCTTCGCGTCGCGCAGGGCGGTGGCCTGATGGATGACGGCCTCGGCGCGCAAACCCTCGACGGCGCGCACCAGGCCGTCGCGGTCGAGCACATCGGCGGTGACCGGGGTGGCGCCGAGCTCGCGCACGAGCGGGTGCGCACCCGGATTCCGGACGAGCGCCCACACCGTATGTCCGTTCGCGGTCAACGCGCGGATCAGAGGGCGGCCGATGGCGCCGGTGGCGCCCGCGAGCAGAACCTGCATGATCGTTCCTTCCGGCTGAGTGAGTGTTTCCCTACTTCCTGGACGGGGTATCGCCAGTGTTCGTGACGGCCTGTGATCGGCTTCACGGCACGCGGGACGGCCGTGCCGATTGGGTGATGTCACGGCGGGTCTGCGGCGTGTCGGTGTGTATCGTGCGGCTCATGCGAGTCGACGGTCGGGAGATCCCGGTCACGGGGAAACTCCTGCAGCCGATGATCCGTCGTACCAGCGATATCGTCCGGGTGGTGCTGGCGGGAATCGGCGTAGCCGTGGTGATCGCGGGCTCGCTGATCACCCGGCCGGAATGGCTGGCGCTGGAACGCTCGGTCGCCAAGATCGTGGACTTCCTCAGCCAGGACCAGGCGACCATGGTCTACCTGATCTACGGAATGCTCATCCTGGCACTGCCGTTCGCCATCTTCATCGAACTGGTCCTGCGCAGGCAATGGAAACTCCTGTTCGGGTACGGGGCGGCGGGCCTGCTCGCGGTGCTGGCCCTGTCGATCACCGGGGCGGGCATCTCCACGCCGAAATGGCACATGCCGGTCCCGGACCGCTTCGACACCTTCCTCTCCCAATTCCTCGACGATCCACGCTGGATCGCGATGCTCGCGGCGATGCTCACCGTGTCGAGCCCGTGGCTGCCGGTGCGGCCGCGACGCTGGATGTGGTTCCTGCTGTTGATGTTCGCGCCGATCCACCTGGTGGTCAGCTCGGTGGTGCCCGCGCGGGCGATGCTCGGCCTGGTGGTCGGCTGGCTGGTCGGCGCGGTGATCGTCTGGGTGGTCGGCACGCCCGCGCTCGAGGTGCCGCTCGACGGCGCGGTCCGGGTGCTCGCGGGGCGCGGCCACACTGTGAAAGCCTTCCGGGTCGATCGACCGGCCGGGCGCGGACCGCTGTTGCTCGCCACCGAGGTCGACGGGCCCGAAGACGAGATCATGGTCGAGCTGTACGGCAAGAACCAGCGCAGCTTCGGCGCGATCCGGCAGGTGTGGCGCTGGATCACGTTCCGCACCAGTGAGACCGCGCCGCTGCACGGATCGATGCACCGGGCGGTGGAACATCGCGCGCTGCTCGGCATCGCGATCGGTGACCTCGGGATGGCCGACAGCCATCAGGTGGCGGTGGCCGGTTTGAGTCGCGGCTGGATGCTGTACGCGCACACCATGCCTCGCGGTACCCAGATCGCGACGTTGTCCGCGCAGGTGCTGCCCGGGGTGTGGCGGTCGCTGCTGCGGCTGCACGAGAACCAGATCAGCCTCGGCGATCTGCAACCCGACTTCGTGCGAGTCAGCCAGGGTGACACCCTGTTCGGCGGCTTCTCGGCCGCCGAATTCGGCGCGGCCGAGGCGCAACGGCAGACCGATATCGCCCAGCTGCTGGTGACCACCACCTCGCTCTACGGAAAACACGAGGCGGTCTCGGCGGCGATCGAGGTACTCGGCGAGGACAAGGTGGCCTACGCGGCCCGGCGCCTGACGAAATCGGCCATGTCGATCGGCATCCGGAAGTCGGTGCCGCAGTGGACCAAAGTGATGGCCACCGCCCGTGAGGAAGTGCGCAGGCAGACCGGCCACGACCGCATCCAGTCCGAACAGATCACGCGGTTCTCCCGCAACCAGATCATCCAGCTCGTCCTGCTGGTCGCGCTCGTCTATGTGGCGTATCCGTTCTTCAGCCAGGTGCCGACGTTCTTCAGTCAGCTGCGCACGCTCAACTGGTGGTGGGCGCTCGCGGGACTGGCCGTGTCGGGGCTGACCTATGTCGGCGCCGCCGCCGCGCTCGGCGCCTGCGCGGACGGGCTGGTCAAGATGCGCTATCTGCTCGTGGAGCAGCTGGCCAACACCTTCGTGGCGACGACCACCCCCGCCGGTGTCGGCGGGTTGGCGCTGAGTGTGCGGTTCCTGCAGAAGGCGGGCATGACGACCCTGCGCGCGACCGCCGCGGTGGCGATGCAGCAGTCGATGCAGGTGCTCACCCACCTGGTGCTGCTCGTGGTGTTCAGCGTGGTGGCGGGCACCTCGACCAACCTGGCCCACATCGTGCCCGACGCGACCGTGCTGTATCTGATCGCCGGCGTCGGCGTGGGGCTGATCGGCGCGTTCATGTTCGTGCCGACGCTGCGGCGCTGGGTCAATCACTCGGTGCGTCCGCAGGTCAAGGAAGTGCTGGGCGAACTCGCCGACCTCGCCAAGGACCCGATGCGTTTCGTGGTCATCGTCGCCGGCTGCGGCGCGATCACGCTCGGCCAGGCGCTGGCCCTGTGGACCAGCGTCGAGGCTTTCGGCGGCGGCACGGACTTCGTCGCCGTCACGATCGTCACCATGATCGGCGGCACGCTGGCCTCGGCCGCGCCGACACCCGGTGGCGTCGGCGCGGTCGAGGCGGCCCTGATCGGTGGTCTCGCGGCGTTCGGCGTCCCGGCCGAGATCGCGGTCCCAGCCGTCCTGCTCTACCGCGTGCTGACCTGCTGGATCCCCGTAGGTTTGGGCTGGCCGGTCATGCGGTGGCTCGACAAGAAAGACATGATCTGAATTCTCGGAGGGCCGGCCCGAAGGCCGGCTCGCGCGGTTCCGCCCAAAATGTTTAGCTGCCCCGTTGCCTGCGTATTCAGTCACGGTGTCGCACAGCGCTGTCTGATCCAGCTGAACGGCACGCCAGAAGGAAAGTTCGCTGATCGGAGGCAGGGCGGCGCATCGATAGCGATGTGATCGCTGAAAGTCTCGACTCGAGCGCACCAGCGCTCCAGGCATTCAGCGCCTAAACTGTCTGGGACGTAGCCGGATCATGACCGAGAGGTGTTGTTTCGATGGGATCCCGGACGGTGGTCGCCGACGTCGCCGATGAGTTGGCGCGCCGCGTAGCCACCGGCGAGTACCGGCCCGGCGAGCTGATGCCGTCGGTTCGCCAGGTCGCCGACGAGTTCGGGATGAACCGCGCTACCGCCCAGCTCATCCTCGGACGCCTCGAGTCCTACGGATTCGTCGAGGCAAGGCGAGGTAAGGGCTTCACCATCCGTGATGTCCGCGTCGAGGGCGGTATGGACGTCTACCGGCACCTGTTCCGGTTCTCGATCACCGCGCCCGCGGTCGCCGCCGAGATGTTCACCGACATCGTCGAGGTCGAACGCGGCATCGTGGGTGAGGCGCTGCTCGCCTATACGGCGGGGGAGAAGGTGCTCGATCCGGCCGAGCTCGCCGCCGCCGTCGACGAGCTGGAGGCGATGGCACGTCAGGCCGTGCCCGACCACGCGCGCATCATCGCCGTCGAGATCGCGCTGGTGCGCAAGCTACTCGGCGTGCTCGAGATGAGTATGCAACGCGCGGTACTGAATTCGATCGCCGATATGGTCGTCGAGGTGCCGGAGGCGGTCGCCGCCTATTTCGCCGTCGCGCCCGATCTGCACGTGCTCGTCTGGCGCGCGCTGCTCGCGGTGTGGGATGCCGAATCCGCGCCGAGCGAGGCGCAACTCGCGCTGTTCGGTGACCTGTTCGCGCTGTACCACGAGAAGGTGATCGCCCGCTTCGGGCAACTCGTCGGCGAGACTCCGGTCCATACCGTGCCGCTGAGCTCGGCCGTCTGAACCACCCCGGCTAGCTGTCTGAGTCGGATTTCTTCGTCGTCTCCGCGGTGTGCACCCACGGCAGATGGTGTGGCACCACCGTGTCGATGATGGTGCTCACGCGCGGTGTGTGCGCGGTGGCCAGACCGGAGCCGACCATCACGCCCAGCGCGATCGACATCACCGACAGCAGCGCCGAGACCAGCACCTCCAGCCCGCCGGTCGACACCCCCGACAGCGAATGCGTGACGAGGTCGGAGATCCCGGTGAGGCTGATCCCGCCGGGCACCAGCATCCAGAACGCGGGCAGGAACGCCACCTGGGTCGGTGGCGCGTGCTTGCGGCCCTGGATCAGATACGCAGCGTTCACGGCGACCAGCCCGCCGAGGAACGTGCCGGTCAGCGGACCGGACACATGCTTGCCGAGGACCTGCGCCGCGTAGGTGATGTAGAGGACGAGCAGCAGCCAGCCCACCGTGTTCTGCGGTGCGCTCGACCGCCACGAATGCCCGTACCCGATCAGCAGCACCCCGACTATCGGTGCCCACCACCCCAATTGGGCACTGCTCACCGGCGGATCCGACAGCGGCCCGAGCACACTGACCCCCACGTAGGAACCCAGCGCGAGCAGGAACAGCATGTTGATGCCGTAGACGACCCGGCTGGCACCGGCCACCATCGACCCGGTCGCCAACTCGATCGTGCCGTTGGTGAGCATCGCACCGGGCAGCAGCGTCGCGACCGCCGGAATCAGCAGTTGCTGCGGCTGCCCACCGGCGAGCGCGCCGGGAAAGCCGTACGCGAGCACCGCGACCACCGCCGACGCGACCACCGGCAACGCCATCGACAGCAGCCGCACCCGATCGGCGAGCTGAGTCAGCACACCGACGACCAGCCCGAGCACCACATAGCCGACCAGCGCCCGTGCGCCCGGGTTGAGCATCATGCCGATACCGACGGTCAGCACGACCTGCCCGAGCAGGATCAGCCACGGTGGGCTGCCGGGTTTCTGGGTCAGGATCTTGTCGAGATCCCTCGATGCCCGGCTCGGCGGCGGCGCGTCCTGCTCGATCTGGTCGATCAGCCGGTAGAGGCCGTCGATCTGGTCCAGTGGCAGGGTGCCGACGCGGGCGTCGAGCATGTCGATGGCGGAGCTTTCGTCAGTGCGTACCCGGACGAAGACCGCGGTGGGCAGCACCATGAAATGGATATTGGCGGTGCCGTAGCGCCGCGACAGCTTGTCGAGGATGACCTGCACCCGTGCGGAGGTCTCGCCGGCGCCGACCAGCGCCACACCGATGCGACACAGCAGATTCAGCAGATCGGCGGGTACGGGCGGGTCGACGGGTTCGTGCTCGGTGGGTCGCGGCGCGGCCTTCGCGTATTGCTCGCGGACCTTGGCGATGGCGTGCGTAACCCGGGTTCTGGCCACGTTCCAGGTCTTGCTCGCGTATTCCTCCGAACCCATGTCACCGCCGTCCGCAACCGCTGGGCAATGCTGCGGGACGGTGTCCGAACACCGCCCCGCAGGGTAGATACGCCGAGTGTAGTGCCTCTTCCGCGCAATGAATGGACCCAGCAAACGCGGATGGAATCGGACCGCATCCCGAGATCTCGCGACTACATGGGTAACTCACCGGGAACGGGCTCACCGGCGAGGCTGGGAGCTCGCCGCGTCGCCGACTACCCCGGCACTCGAGTCTGGCTGGAAGTTCCCGGAGAGGCGGACCAGCTAGGAGTCCCCGGCGAGGCGGACCAGCCGGTCGTAGGCGGTGACGTATTCCTCGACGAGGCGGTTGACCACGTCGGCGCTGCGTTCGACCTTGTTCATCATGCCGACCACCTGGCCGACCGGGTTGAAGTTCACGTCCTTGGCGGCTTCGGGGTAGCGGTGGCCGCGCTTGACGCCGTCGAGGGCCACCATCATCTGCAGCGGCATCGGCAGCGGGTCGGGGGTGTCGGTGGACTCCCAGGCGTCGGTCCAGTCGTTCTTCAGCATGCGGCACGGCTTGCCGGTCCACGAACGCGAGCGGACGGTGTCGTGGCTGGTCGCCTCGAGGTAGGTGTCCATCTGGGCGGGCGGCACATTGGCCTCCTCGACGGTGAGCCACAGCGACCCGGTCCACGCGCCCGCCGCGCCCATCGCCAGCGCCGCCGCGACCTGCGCGCCGTTGCCGATGCCACCGGCGGCCAGCACCGGTACGTCGCCGATCGCGTCGATCACCTGCGGCCACAGCACCAGCGAGGACACCTCGCCGCAGTGCCCGCCGCCCTCGGTGCCCTGGCACACCACGAAGTCGAGGCCGGCCGCCTTGTGGTTCATCGCGTGCTTGACCGAACCGCACAGCGCGCCGATCACCCGGCCGGAGTCCTGGATGCGCTTGACCACGTCGTCGGGCGGGGTGCCCAGCGCGTTGGCGACGAGCTTGGCCTTGGGGTGGTTCAGGATGACGTCGACCTGCGGTCCCGCGGTGGTCGCGGTCCAGCCGAGCAGCTCGTTGTGGTGCTCACCGTCGGGCAGCGCGGGCACGTTGTGGTCGGTGAGGATCTGCTGGGCGAAGTCGCGATGGCCCTGCGGAACCATCTGCGCCAGCTGCTTTTCCAGCTGTTCGGGGGTGAGCCCGTCGACGCCCTTGCCCTCGTACTTCGACGGGATCACCAGGTCGACGCCGTAGATCCCGGTGACGTGTTCGTCGAGCCAGGCCAGCTCCACCTCGAGCTGTTCGGCGGTGAAGCCGACCGCGCCGAGCACCCCCAATCCGCCCGCGTTGCTCACCGCCGCCACGACGTCGCGGCAGTGGGTGAAGGCGAAGATGGGGAACTCGATGCCGAGCTGTTCGCAGAATTCGGTACGCATACCGAACTGTAACACGTTCTAGTTTGGTCGAGAACGGTTAATTTCTACAGCGCGGCATCCTCCAGCGCGGCCAGCGAATCCTCGAGGTGATCGAGCAGTCGATGCAGGTCGGGCAGCGTGCGACGGCAGCCGACCAGACCGAAATCGAGGTTGTCACCGCTGGAGGTGAGCGTGATGTTCACGGCCTGCCCGTCGAGCGGGATCGACAGCGGATAGGTGGCGTCCAGACGCGAACCGTTCCAGTACAGCGACTCGCGCGCTCCGGGCACATTCGAGATGACGATATTGAACGGTGGCGTCGCCACCGAGGCGAACCCGGGCAGCAGCATCGCCGCCATCGGACTCAACATCACCCCGGCCATCGCCAGTGTCTGCGCCGGGGTGAGCGAGTGGTACACCTCCTTGTTGCGACGCGTCGACTCGCTCACCACCCGCAGGCGTTCCATCGGGTCCGCGATATCGGTGCCCAGATTGCACAGCAGCGCCGCGACTTTCACGCCCTGGCTGTCGACGTCGTCTTCCTCGCGCAACGACATCGGCACCATCGCGATCATCGGCTTGTCCGGCAAGGCGTCGCGCTCGAGCAGGTAGGCCCGCAGCGCGCCCGCCGACATCGCCAGCACCACATCGTTCACGGTGGCCCCGGTCGCCTTCTTCACCTGCTTGACCCGATCCATCGACCAACTGCGCACCGCGCATTTGCGGGCACCGCCGATCGGCACGTTGAACAGCGTGCGCGGCGCCTCGAACGGCAGGGTGAGCTGCTGCTGCACCAGACCGGTGCGGGTGGCCTTCATCAACGCCGTGGTCGACGAGCGCGCCGATGTGACGGTATCGATCAGGCTGCCGAGCCGGGATTTGCCGGGGCGCGGCGGGCCGAGCTTGCGCGGCAGGTTCCACGGCCGCCTGAGCTCGGTCGCGAACGGGTCGGTGGTCAGCGTGCGCCGCATGAGGCGCTGGGCCGAAACGCCGTCGACCAGTGCGTGATGCATCTTCGAGTAGAGCGCGAAGCGCCCGTCGGCCAGGCCCTCCACGAAGTGCAGCTCCCACATCGGGCGGTGCCGGTCGAGCAGGGCGCTGTGCAAAGTCGACGCGTGGTCGAGCAGCTGGTCGATATGGCCCGGCCCGGGCAGGGCGCTGCGCTGCACGTGATAGTCCAGGTCGACGTCGTCGTCCTGGGTCCACGCCATCTGCGGTGCGCCCAGCCAGGTGGCGGGCCGCTTGCCGAACGTGGGCCGAACGGTCTTGTCGGCCAGCAGGGCCGCGCGGAACTCGCGCAGGTAGTCGGGCCCGGCGTCCTCGGGCGGTTCGAATAATTGCAGTGAGCCGACGTGCATCGGGTGCTCACGAGATTCCGCGAGCAGGAACAGCGCATCCAACGGCGCGATGAGATCCATGAAAGATCGCCCCCTGACGAGAGTGGATCGGTGCAAAGTCTTCAGACGATCGACCACGCTGTCGGGTTCGGCACCCCTGCGTGCCGTATATCCAAGTTACCCGTCCGTCCGGGGTCACGTCAGCTGAACGCCCGGACCATCACGAACTCCATGGTGTTCACCGGATGTTCAGCTCGCGGAAGAGTACTGGATGCTCGAGCTGAGCGAACACGGCGCGCCGTGGATGAGTAGAGCTCGACGAAAGCAGGCCGCGACACCACATGTCGCGGCCCGATTTCTTGTTCGGGTCAGACTTTGACGGTCTGCGCTTCGCGCGGGTCGACGGCGTCGCGCGGATCGTCTTCCTGCGGTGTCTCATTCGTGAGTTGCGCCTCGATGAGCTGCGGTGCCTCGGTGGGCTGTTGCGGCTCGGTCGACTGCTCGGGCTCGGCCGTCGGCTCGGGCTCGGTGGGCTTTTCGGTGGTGACTTCCTCGAATGCGACTTCTTCCGAACGGGTTTCGGCGACCACCGGCTGCGGCGCCGGAACCGGGTCCGCCCCGCCACCTTTCGAGGCGATCTCGATACCGAGCTCGATGCGCGTCGTCTCGACCAGCGCACGCTCCTGTTCGGCGGCATGGCGCATCGCCTTCTGCCACAGCGACGCCATCTGCTCCAGCTCCTCGACGGTCGCCTCCACGTCGATGTGCAGTTTCAGCCGCTGCATCGTGATGTGCTGGGCGGCGGTGAGGGTGCGCAGCAGGTCTTCGCACTTGTTGGGAATCCGGCGATGCGCCACCACCCGAAGACGAGTCAGCGTGCCGCCCGGGCGATCCCAGATCACCTTGTGGATCTGCGCACTGACGCTGTCGATCTCGTCGGTGGTGACCAGATCCCATTCACCGCAGGTGGTCAGGTCGGCGCGCACCGAGGCCGACATCTCCAGGATCGAGGCGACCGCGGCGAGCACCGCCTCGCGGCGCCACGCCTCGTGATCGCGCTGGTCACCCACCATGTTCGACAGTTCGACATTGCGCTGTGCGGCGTCGAGTGCCTGCCTGCCGCGCTCGTCGGCGGCCGCGATTCCTTCCCGGTGGGTTCGGTTGTTGGCGATGACGCCGACCAGAACTGCGCCGGCGACGGGGAGCGAGCCGAGGAGTGGGAGCCACTGAGTCACCCAGCGATCATTGCACCGGTGCTCGCAACAGTCACCATGATCGGCGCGTTGGTATCGATGTCGCGTGTCAGCTCGGCGCCGGAACCCGGTGCAGAAAACCGACCAGGGGGGCGAGTTCCGGGATCTGCTCCGCGTCGGCGAGTGCCTTCTCGAGTGCTCGATCGTGGGTCGGTTTCGCCTTTTCGTAGGCGGCCCTGCCGGTTTCGGTGAGTTCGGTGTAGATGCCGCGGCGGTCGTCGGCGCACAGTACGCGCACCAGGAAGCCGCGGTCTTCCAGCCGGTTGACCAGCCGGGTGGTCGCGCTCGCCGACAGTGCGGCCGCGCGGGCCAGCTGGGAGATCCGCATGTGCCAGCCGTCCTGCCGGGCCAGTGCGTCGAGCACGGTGAACTCGACGATCGACAGCTCGTGTTCGCGCACCAGCTCGCGCTCGAGTGCGGTCTCGATGTGCCCGTGCAGCGCGGCCAGGGTGCGCCAGCCGGTCGCCCGTACCTCGATGGCGTCATCAGCAATACCCATGCGCCGAGTATAGCTGGCGGTTGCAATATAGCGCGTGTGCAATTATCGTCGGTCATCGTTAGTTGCACACGCGGGTAATCGGCCCCTGATGGAAAGAAGCGTTCACATGCCACTCGGTCTCATCGCTCTCGCGCTCGGGGGCTTCGGCATCGGACTCACCGAATTCGTCATCGCGGGGCTGCTCTCCCCGGTGGCGGCCGACCTCGGCGTCTCGGTGCCCACCGCCGGTTACCTCATCTCCGGGTACGCGCTGGCCGTCGTCATCGGCGCGCTCGCGCTGACCCCACTGGTCAACCGGTGGGAGCCCAAGCGGGCATTGCAGCTGCTCATGGTCCTGTTCACCGTCGGCAACGCGGCCTCGGCGCTGGCTCCCGGCTACGCCGCGCTGCTCGGCGGGAGGGTGCTCGCGGCCCTCGCTCACGGTGCGTTCTTCGGCATCGGGGCCGTGCTGGCCTCCTCGCTCGTCGCGCCCGAGAAGAAGGCCGGCGCCATCTCGATCATGTTCGGCGGGCTCACCGTCGCCAATGTTCTCGGCGTTCCGCTGGGGACGTTCATCGGCCAGCAGTGGGGCTGGCGGGCCACGTTCGTGGTGATCACCGTGGTCGGGCTGGTCGCGCTGGCCGGCATCACCGCGCTCGTCCCCGACGCGCCCGCCACCCGCGAACGCCCGAACCTGCGGGCCGAGTTGTCGGTCTTCCGCAACACCCAGGTCTGGTACTCGCTGGTCATGACCGTGCTCGTGTTCGGCGGGATGTTCGGTGCCTTCATGTACATCGAACCGCTGCTCACGCGCGTCACCGGCTTCTCCGAAGCGATGGTGCCCTGGCTGCTGGTGCTGTTCGGGGTCGGCCTGTTCTTCGGCAATCTGCTCGGCGGCCGCTGGGCCGACCGCGCACTCACCCGCACCCTGCTCGCGCTCACGCTGGCCCTCGCGCTCTCGCTGGCGGCATTCGCACTGCTCGCCGACTACCGGATCGCGGCACTGCTGTTGCTCCCCGCCATGGGATTCTTCGGCTTCGGCGCCACCCCCGGTCTCCAGATGCGGGTGCTCGACAATGCCGGTGCCGCACCGACTCTCGCCTCGTCGGCCAATATCGCGGCCTTCAACGTGGGCAACTTCCTCGGCGTGTGGCTGTCCGGGCTGGCGATCAGCGCCGGGTTCGGCTGGGTGTCGCCGCTGTGGGTCGGGATGGGATTCGCGGTCACCGGGCTGCTGGTGTTGGTCGCCGCGACTCGCGGTGAACGCGCCGTTCGGCCTTCGGTCCCCGAACCCGTCTCGGTCTAGACAGACGAAAATCCCCGGTGGGCAGCGGATAACGCTGCCCACCGGGGATTTCGTGGTTCGGGACTAGTTGGCCGACGGGGTGGTCGTCGGGGCAACGGTGGTGGTCGGCTCGACCGTCGTGGTGGGAGCCACCGTCGTGGTCGGGGCGACCGTCGTGGTGGGGGCCACGGTGGTCGTCGGGGCCGGAGCGGCCGCCTGGTTGGTCGCCGGTTCCGGTGTGGTCGTCGACGGTGTGGTCGTCGACGGGGCCACCGTCGTGGACGGTGCCGTGGTGCTGGTGCCCGTCTTGGACGTGGTGCTCGGCTTGGGGCTGGTCGTCGTCGACTTCGCGGAGGTCTTGGACGTGCTGGTCGGCGCGGTGGTGGTCGTCGCGGGCTTCGTCGGAGCCGCCAGTGCGGCGGTCACCGAGGCATCGTCCGGCGCGGCCTTCGTGTCGATGGTCTCGCCCGCCTGCGCCTGCTTGGCCAGGTGCGTCAGCCAGGCTGCCGCGTACTCCGCCGAGGTCAGCGGCTTGCCGTTCGCGGCGTCGGAATCACGCCAGTAGTCGAAGTGGTGACCGGTGCCGTTCGGGCCGAGAGTCAGCTGGTAGGGATCGTTCATCACCACCGGGATCGTGTTCTGGTTCGTCACGATCAGCCCCACGATCTCGTTGAAGATCTTCTGCGGCAGGTACGCCAGCGGCGAGAGCTGCTCACCGGCGATCACGTCGGCCTTCGCGGGCGTGGTGGTCTGTCCCGGCTTGTAGTCCGGGTCCGACACCTTCAGCAGCACGTCGAGGAAGGTTTCGTCGCTGGCCATCCAGTTCGGGTTCGAGCCGATGTCGGAGAACGCGGCCATCGCGATCCGGCCCAGCGTGAACGCCATGTCCTGGCCCATCGCCGGGGTGATCGCCGTGATGCCGTTGCGTTCCAGGTCGGCGCGCTGCAGTTCGTCGATATTGATCTGACGACCCACATTGGCGGCCAGCTGCAGCAGGGAGATGTTGTCCGGTGCCGCGCAGGTGAGGTCGCCCTCGGAGCAGAAGGAGGCGATCTTGCCGTTGAGCGCACCGAAATCAGCGCCCGTGGTGACGCCCTGACCCGAGATCGGGGTCTTGCCGTCCTGGTACTTCTGGTCGAAGTTGTCGGGGCGCGCGAACGGGTCGTCCGCACCGAGGAAGGTGCCGTCGCCTGCCTTGCGGCCCGGATCGGCGAACATCACCACGCCGAGCACGTCGTCCGGGTTCACGGTCGCGTACCCGTCGGCGGGGTCGTCGTTGCCGATGCCCTCGGCCACCCGACGCACCACATCGGCGCCCTCGCTGTAGCCCACGATCGAGAATTTGGTGTCCGGGCAGGCCGCCGAGATCTCGCGCATCACCTGCTGGGTGTTCTCCACACCCCGGTTGACCGCGTCCTCATAGCTCGCCAGATCGGCCGGGTAGGCGATGTACACCGCCGCGTAGTCGCCCTCGGCCACGTCGTCACGCGGGGCGTTCACCACCGGATCCACCCACACACTGCTGTGGTCGCCCGACAGCGCGGCGGGCAGCGGATTCCCGTTGGCATCGAGCAGCATCGCCGTCGTGCCCTCGACCGGGGTGTCGTTGCGTCCGGCCACCGAGATGGTCACCATCTCGCGGCACTCCGTCACCGACGTCGTCAGCTCGTAGCTGGGTGATTTCGGCTGCGACGTCACCGCGAAGGACGCGGCGACAATCGCCGCGACACCCAACGCCGCAGGCGCGGCAACAGCTGAAGCAATGCGATGTTTCGCGAGAAACTCACGCAGATTCATATGTGATCCCGTTCGAATGACCTACAGGTGGGCAGGCCCCCCGACGGGCCGCATGTCACGAACAATGTCGCGCCCACCAGCAAGATCGTTACTGACGCAAACGGGAAGCCCTGCCCCCATTTCCTGGGTCATGCGCGATCGCTCTCACCGAGAAGGTCCGGCGGATGGCGTCGCGGAGCCACTGGTGGGCGCCGTCGGCGGTGTGCCGGGGGTGCCAGGCCATGCCGATCGTGAGGGGCGGTAGGGCCAGGGGGATGTCGAGCAGACGCAGGCCGAGGGCGGTCGCGTCGTCGGTGAGGGGCGACGGTTCGGCGCCGGGGAGCGCGGCGGGGACCAGGCAGACGATGTCGGAGCGGGCGGCGAGGGTCATGGCGGCCAGGTGGCTGGGCAGGACGACGCTGACCCGCCGCCGCAGGTTCTGCTCGGCCAGCGCCGCGTCGAGCGGGCCGGTGAATCGGCCACGGCGGCTGACCGCGACGTGTTGGGCGGCCGCGAGCCGGGCCGGGGTCAAGGGTTCTTCGGTCAGGTGGTGGCCCGGTCGGACAGCGGCCACCATGCGCAGCGTCACCAATTCCTCGACCTGGGTTTCGGGATCGACGTGATCGATGGACCCGACCTCCAGATCGAGCCGGCCGTCGCGCAGCGCGGATCCCGCCTCCCACTCTTCGGCCAGCAGCCGGAACGAGACCCCCGGCGCCTCCTGTGCGGCCAGCGCCAGCAGCCGGGGCGCCAGCGCCGCGCCGACCAGGTCGGCGGTTTGGACGGTGAAGGTGCTGCTCAGACCGGCGGGATCGACGCCGGAACCGGGACTGAGCAGTGCTCCGAGACTCCGCACCACCGCGGCGGCTTCTTCGCGCAGGGCCTCGGCACGCGGGGTGGGGACCATGGTCTGTCCGGCCCGGACCAGGAGGGGATCTTGGAGGATGCGGCGCAACCGGGCGAGGGTGCGGCTCATCGCCGCGGGCGAGGTGTGCAGGCGGGCGGCGGCGCGGGTGACGCTGTTCTCGGCCAGCAAGGCGTCCAGCGCAAGGGCGAGATTGGCGTCGACGACCGGATCAGAGCTGTTCACCAGCATCATTCCATTTCAGTCAATAATTCAGTGCTGAAATTCCTATTGTGGCAATACGGGGTTCTCCGCAGGATGACGGGTGTCCCGATTCACCACTACCTGCGAGGCGAACATGATCGTCATCACTGCTCCCACGGGGAACATCGGCCGTCCCCTACTCGCCCAGCTCCTGGATTCGGAGGAGGAATTGCGGGTGATCGTGCGTGATCCCGCGCGCCTGCCCGACACCCCACGCGGACGCGTCGAGGTGATCACCGGCTCGCACGCGGACGCCCACGTCCTCGATCGAGCCTTCGATGGCGCGGACGCCGTGTTCTGGCTCGTCCCCCCTGATTCCTCCCGACCCCCGCACGACGGCTGGAGCGGTTTCACCAGCCCCGCCGCACGGGCGCTCGCAGCCCACGGTGTCGGCTGGGTCGTCGCGGTGTCGGCACTGGGCCGCGGTACCCCGCTCGCCGACCACGCCGGCTTGGTCACCGCGTCCCTGGCCATGGACGACCTCATCGCCGGGAGCGGCGTCGCCTACCGGGCATTGGCCAATCCGTCCTTCTTCGAGAACCTCCTGGAGGACATCGACTCGATCCGCGACAAGGGCGTGTTCGTCGATGTCGTCGACGCAAACCGCAAGGCCCCGATGGTCGCGGTCGCCGACATCGCGGCCGTCGCCGCCGAGCTGCTGCTCGACCGCTCATGGACCGGTACCGACAGCGTCCCCGTCCTCGGCCCGCAGGACCTCTCACCCAACGACCTGGCCCGCATCATGACCGAACAGCTCGACCGCCCCGTCCGTTACGAACGTCAGTCCCTCGACGAACTACACACCACTCTCGTGGGCTACGGCCTCGACGCGGCGTTCGCCCAGGGAGTCGTCGACATGAAGCGAGCCAAGGACCAGGGCCTCGACGCCGGTGTCACCCGCACTCCGGAAACGGCGTCTCCCACCAGCTTCGAGCAGTGGTGCGCCACCACCCTGAAGCCCGCTGTCTTCTCCTGAACCCACCCTCCGACCCGTACCACCAAAACCTTTGGAGACATTTTCATGCCCGCTGCGCACACCGAACCCCCGGTCACGGCATTCATGCTCGTCAAGACCACACCCGAATGGCTCGCCCTGACCGTCCCGGAACGTGTGGACGCCTTCACCACCCAGGTCCTGCCCGCCATCGAAGCCAAGACCACCGGTGTGCGGTCACGCTTCTACGACACCGAGTTCTACTCCGTCCGCGTCACCGATGTCTGGGTATGGGAAGCGGAAAGTCACCTCGCCTACCAACTGCTCATCGACGCCCTGCGCGAAACCCCTTTCTGGGACCGCTATTTCGAGGTCGTCGACCTCCTCGTGGGCACCGAGAACGGCTACGCGCGCACCTACGGTCTCGATACCGTCGCCACTATCAGCACCTGAAACCGATTGTCCGACTCAGTGTTCGGGTGCGCAATGCCGCCGATGCGGTGCTGCGCCACCCGTCCGGGGTGCTCTGGCGCGGCTCATGGACTGCTTGCCGGCGCTTTCGCCGCGAGTCGTCCGGCCGCTACCGTCGCCGCCGCGATGGTGCACAGCGCCGCCAGCATGATCGCCGAGCCCTCACCCGGCACGAGCACCCCCAGCTGACTGCCGACGGTCACCGCCGCGACCGGCACCCCGATCTGTGCCGCGGCGAGTGTGCCGTAGGCGACCGGCTGGCCGAGCAGTCGCGCCGCACAGTGCACGCCGACAGCCCCGAGGCCGAGTACCGAGCCGAGCAGGATGAACCGCGGGTGTTCCCCGAACTCGCGCAGATCGAGCCGGGCGCCGAGCCAGACGAAGAACAGCGGAGCGAGCAGCCCATCGCTGATCGCGAACACCTGCTTGGCCACCCGACGTGGTTCGCCGACACCGGCCACCGCCAACCCCGCCGCGAACCCGCCGAGCATGATCGACACGTGCATCGCGCTGGCCACCCCGCACAGCGCGAACACCAGAACCAGACTCACCCGCAGTTCCAGCGTGAATTTCCGGTCCTCGGACACCTCGTGCACCTGACGCTGCGCACCCGATGTCTGGAGATAGCGCAGCACGAAGAACATCACGGTCGCGCAGAGCGCCACGACCACCGCGCCGATCGCGGCTCTGCCTGCGTTCGCTGGATCGATCACCAGCGGCAGCGCGACGATGCAGGCGGTGTCGGCGATGGCCACCTGCGCGGTGAGCGCGAGCACCGGCGGCCCACTCAACCGCATCGAGTCGATGATGGGCAACGCCATCGCCGCGGACGACGACGCCATCAGCACCGCGTAGACCGCCGCGTGCCCGACGTCGAACGCCTGCGCCACCGCCCAGCCCGCCACCGCCGCGACCACGCCGACCAGCATGGCACGCACCACGCCGATACCGAGCGCGGTCCGGACCCGCGGATCACGCACCGGCACATGGGTACCCGCGGCGAACATCACCAGCGCGAAGCCCATGTCGGCGAGGAAGACGAAGATCGGATCGGTGGGGTCGAGGATGCGAAGACCGGTGGTGCCGAAGATGATTCCCGCGACGAGTTCGCCGAGCAGCACCGGCAGATACAGCTGTCTCGGCAGGGCGAGCAGTGGCCCGATCAACCCGAGCGCCACCACCAGCGCCAGGGTTGCGAACGTCATGGCATCGCGGCGATCTTGGCGGGGATCTCGACGTTCTCGTCGGCCCAGTACAGCGCGCACACACGGTGATAACCGTCGGCGATCAGCATCGGCACATTCGCGCGGCAGTCACCCCGCACCAGCAGGATCGGCGAGAGCTTCTTGCCCTCGTTCACCTTGAGCAGGTCTCTGCGCACATGCGGATTGTCCGGCGTGAGGGCTTCGAGCTGGGACGCCCGCAGAATGTCCTTCGCCTTCTTGACCACCACCGGCGCGGCCCTGAGCTCGGCCACGATCGCGTCGACCGTCGCCTTGTCGCCCAGCAGATCGAGATAGTCGGCGGCAGCGGGATAGTCATGATCTTCCGGAGCGGACTTCCACTCCACCTGCAGAATCTGGTCAGCCATCGACCCATCATCCGCCGCACCCGACCGATTCCCCGGGAGGTCGCCGGATGTCGCCGATCGGTTTCGCGATCGGTATCGGCGTCGGCGAACTCGGGCGGAAGGTCGGCTTCCGCGTTCACCAGAGAACGCGGTGGTCGGCAATGCCGTCGGCATGCTGATCAGCGGACACGACGCGCTGCTCGACGCGAACCGGCGCGGGCTGGCCGGATTCCTGAAGGACGAATACGTCCGATACGACGTCGTCGACGTGACCTTTCTGCGCCCGGATGTGGCCATCGCCCACAAGACCGCACGCGCCACCACCGCTGACGGCACCCTGATCGACACCGAACCGGCGATGGTCGCGCTGTATGTACTGGTCGAGCAGAACGGGCAATGGTGGACCGCCGCTCGGCAGAACACCCTGGTCCCGTCAGCGGGGTGATCCCACCGTGGCGCGGCGGCTGGTCAGCCGCGGGCCATATCGACGAAACGGCTGAGGTGCAGCTGGTGGGCGACGGTGATCGTGGCGGTCGGACCATTACGGTGTTTGCCGACGATGAGGTCGGCCTCGCCGCCTCGGGGGTCGTCGCGTTCGATGGCATCCGGCCGGTGGAGCAGGATGACCATGTCCGCATCCTGCTCGAGCGATCCAGATTCACGCAGATCGGACACCATTGGCCGCTTGTCGGTTCGCTGTTCCGGACCACGGTTCAGCTGCGAGATCGCGATCACCGGAACCTCGAGTTCCTTGGCGAGCAGCTTGAGGTGTCGCGAGAATTCCGAGACTTCCTGCTGACGTGATTCGACCTTCTTGCCCGAGCTCATCAGCTGCAGGTAGTCCACCACAACGAGTTTCAGGTCATGACGCTGCTTGAGCCGCCGCGCCTTCGCCCGAATCTCCATCATGGTCAGGTTCGGCGAATCGTCGACGAACAGCGGCGCCTCACTGATCTCACTCATCCGCCGAGCCAACTTGGTCCAGTCGTCATCGCTCATCCGCCCGGACCGCATATCACCGAGCTTGATCTTCGCCTCGGCGGAAAGCAGACGCATCACGATCTCGGTCCGGCTCATTTCCAGCGAGAAAATAACGCTCGCCATGCCGTGCTTGATCGAGCAGCTCCGCATGAAATCCATACCGAGCGTGGAATTGTGCGTCGGCACCATCGAGCGACCGGCCAGGTAGAGATGATCGGCATTGTCGACTTCGACGCAGCGCACGGGCACTGACTCGACGCGCCGCACATCGACAATGTAGCGGGAGTTCGATCGAGCCGTGCTCACCGCGGCGCGACGTTCCTTGTGCAGCAGCGCCTTCCGGTACAGACCGAACACCTCGTCATCCGTGGCGAACGTCAGTGTGTAGCACGTCGACGACTGCTCCGAACGGCCGCGCACCCGCTTTGTCGACACACCACAGCGATAGCCGAGGCTGACGACCAGTTCCTGAACATCGCGGAACAGTCGTTCGCTGGTGACCGCGAACTGGGCAGACCCGCCGTGGGTGACGGTCCCGTCGGTGTCGAGCAGACCTGCCAGGAGTGCCCGACGCTGAGATTCGGACGAGCGCAGGTAGGCAGTAGGAATGTGCTTGTCACCGAGTACCCCGAGCGTGCGGAGCCGGGCCTGCACGCTGCCGACCGAATTCCGGCACGACTGGCACAGACGCAAACCGATCGATGGGCCGCCGCACTGCGAGCAGGTCGGCGCGGGAACGGGTTCGGAGACGAATCGTGCCTTACCGCCGCAGGAACGGCCGCAGGTACGGACCTCGCTGGTGAACGGAGTGAATTCGGTGCCGCACACCACGCAGGGGCGGGCCGCGACGGGTTCATCAGCGGGGAGCGTGAGCTGGAATCGCCATTGCGCCGATCGTGAAGGAACCGCCACGATGCCTTCGGCCTCGATACGCGCGATGATTTCCGGGTCGACGCTGGTGATCTGAGCTGCCGCGGAGGTGCCGTCGCCCAACCAGGCGCCCAGTGTGTAGGGCGGGACGAGAAGCTCGCGCTCAGGTAGTTGCAGTGGCTCCGCGTTGGTGACGGAGTGGTTGATCCTCTTGTCCGCGGTATCGCAACGCACGGTGTCGGCAATCTGTGCCGTGGTGCGGACTTCGGCGAACACCTGCGCTGAACGGCGTGACGCGCGCGTCTCGGTCAACCACTGGTGTTGCTCGTCTGCGACGAGCACTGTCCCATCGGAGAACTCGACCTCGTAGCACGGCCGGTCGACCATGACCTCGGTCACTGCGACGACGCGCGTCGGACGGCCCTGTGCATCGAGCAGATCCTCACCGACACGAACCTCACCCATGGTGGTCCAACCACCAGGCGTCGGCAGCGGAGTGTCCAGCGCCAGCGCCTTACCCACACCGGGTCGGGCCGCCACGATGATCATCTGCCCGGGATGCAGCCCGTTGGTGAGTTCGTCGAGTTCGGTGAAGCCGGTGGGGACGCCGAGGGAGATGCCGCCGCGGGAGGCGATGGAGTCGATTTCGTCCATGGTGGGCTGGAGGAGTTCTTCCAGCGGGGTGAAGTCCTCGGTGGTGCGGCGTTCGGTGACTTCGTAGATTTCGGCCTGGGCGCGGTCGACCACCTCGGCGACGTCCTGGCCGTCGGCGCCGGCGTAGCCGAATTGGACGATGCGGGTGCCCGCTTCGACGAGGCGGCGCAGGATGGCCTTTTCGGCGACGATCTCGGCGTAGAAGCCGGCGTTGGCCGCGGTGGGGACGGTCTGGGTGAGGGTGACCAGGTAGGGCGGGCCACCGATGCGCTTGAGTTCGCCGCGGCGGTCGAGGCCTGCCGAGACGGTGACGGGGTCGGCGGGTTCGCCGCGGCCGTAGAGGTCGAGGATGGTGTCGTAGATCGCCTGGTGCGCGGGGCGGTAGAAGTCGCCGGGGCGCAGCACCTCCACCACATCGGCGATGGCGTCCTTGCTCAGCAGCATGCCGCCGAGGACGGACTGCTCAGCGGCCATATCGTGCGGAGGCTGACGACCGAAGTCCTCGCCGGGGGGTTCAGGCGTGAACTCGGTTTGCGCGCGGTCACCGGTGGTTGTCACCAGGGGAGTCCTCTCTGCCCGCAGAACCGGGGTTTCACATCGATGTTCTCGTTGTACTCCCGGACACCGACACGGATGTCAGCAATCGGTTGCCTGCGTGATTCCCGGGGCCGCGCGCAGGGCAATGCGACGAACCTAGGCGACGTTTTCGGGACTCGCCAACCCGACATGTGCACACAACTGTGGATAACTTGGGGGTAGTTCACCCGTTGTTGTGCAGCGCCTGTGGAAAACATGGGGAAAACCCAGGTCAGTACGGTAAAACGCCCTGCTAGACCCCGGTTTGCCCAACTTCGTCCCTGTGGATGAAAGAAGTTCCGGCGTGTCGGTCGAGGTGAACAGCCGGGCGTGTTGGGTTAACAGCGATGGTGCAGGCTATGACTGGAGTCACAAATCTGCCGGTCGGTTTCCACAGTCATCCACAGGGTGAATAACCGGAGGTCGAGCGATACCCGACCGTGAGCCGCACAACACCACCCATACCGGTCGCGTTATCGGCTACCTACCAGTTATCGCAAAATCGCCCTGAAAAAGGCAAGCAGAAACCACCCCTGCGCACGCGCAGGGGTGGTTTCCGGCGAACTCAGTTCGCAGCAACCTCGAGGTTGAACTTCGCGGCCACATCGGGGTGCAGGTGCACCACGATGCCGTGCTTGCCGGTCGCCTTGATGTGCGACTTCGGCAGCTCGATGCTGCGCTTGTCGACCACGGGGCCACCGGCCGCCTTGATGGCCGAAGCCACGTCGGTGGTGGTGACCGAACCGAACAGCTTGCCGCTGTCGGCGGTCTTCACGGTCAGCGAAACCGCGGCGAGGCCCTCGATGGCCTGCTTCAGCTCGTTGGCGTGATCCAGGTCGCGCACCTTGCGGGCGTCCTGGGCGCGACGGATACCGTCGACCTGCTTCTGGGCGCCACGGGTGGCCTGAATGGCCAGACCGCGGGGCAGCAGGAAGTTACGGCCGTAGCCGTCCTTGACCTCGACAAGGTCGCCGGGGGCGCCGAGGTTGTCGACATCAGCGGTGAGGATGAGCTTCATCTGTGTGACTCCCTTTCTCAGCGAGCGGTCGACACGTAAGGAAGCAGAGCCACCTCACGCGAGTTCTTGACGGCGACAGCGATGTCACGCTGGTGCTGCACGCAGTTGCCGGTGACGCGGCGAGCGCGGATCTTGCCGCGATCGCTGACGTACTTACGCAGCAGCGTGGTGTCCTTGTAATCGATATTGACGATTCCGGACTTTGCTTCCTTGCAGAAAGCGCAGGCCTTCTTCTTCAGTACCTTTTCGCGCGCGGGCGCTTTAGGCATGGGTTTCTCTCCGTACTATGAGTGCCGTTCGATCAGAACGGCGGTTCGTCATCCATGCGGCCGCCGCCCCCGAAGGAGCCGGCCGCGGGCGCGCTACCCCACGGATCGTCTTCGCCACCGGCATTGCTGCCGCCGGCCGGACGTCCGCCGCCGTTGTTGGCGTTGTAGCCGCCTGCGCTAGATCCACCACCGGCATTACCGGAACCACCACTGAAGCCGCCACCGCCGCCTCCGCCACCGCGACCGGCCTTGGAGACCTTCGCCGTCGCGTAACGCAGCGAGGGACCGACTTCGTCGACCTCGAGCTCGACCACAGTGCGCTTCTCACCCTCGCGGGTTTCGTAGGAGCGCTGCTTGAGCCGGCCACTCACGATGACGCGAGCGCCTCGGGTCAGACTTTCGGCGACGTTCTCCGCTGCTTCACGCCAGATGTTGCAGCGCAGGAACAGAGCCTCGCCGTCTTTCCATTCGTTCGAATTGCGATCGAACACACGGGGAGTCGACGCGACGGTGAAATTTGCCACCGCCGCACCTGCGGGCGTGAAACGAAGCTCCGGGTCTGCCGTCAAGTTTCCGATGACGGTAATGACCGTGTCGCCTGCCATGGGGGTTCCTCCTGCTCGGGGTGCAGTCCGCATCTCGGGGATTTGCGCTCGAGCCTAAAGCCAGGCTCTGACAAATTCGAGGGTGCGGACTACTTGTCGTTGCGCAGAACCTTGGTGCGCAGCACCGTCTCGTTCAGGCCCAGCTGGCGGTCGAGTTCGCTCACGGTGGCCGGGGTCGCGGTCAGGTTGACGATCGCGTAAATGCCTTCGGCCTGCTTGGCGATTTCGTAGGCGAGCCGGCGGCGGCCCCAGATGTCGACCTTGTCGACGTTGCCGCCCTCGGTCTTGACGACCGTGAGCAGAGTATCCAGGGACTGCCCGACGATGCGCTCGTCCAGGCTCGGGTCGAGGATGACCATTACTTCATATTGACGCACGGACCAATCACCTCCTGTGGACTAGGAAACGGCCATGGACTTTCCATGGCAGGAGGGTTCGTTGCGTCAGCAACCCGCCAAGGCTACATGAGCGGGTGGTGACCAGCGAAATCGATGCCTGCCGCGGGTGTACCCGGGTGATCGGGACACCGCCGCATAATGTGGTCGCCATGACCACAGTCGGCCCGCGGCAGCACGCAGCACGACGCGGCGCGACGTGGGCCGCGGCCTTGAGCATCTTCGTGATGCTGCTGTGTGGCCTCACTCTCGCGCTGGCCTATGCCAACAAGGCCCGGTGCGCGGGCGGCGCGATCGATGAATCCGGTCGCAGTCTGGTATTCGAGGAGCGCAAGGATTCGGATGTCTGCTATTCCGACATCCAATTCCTGTGGCTCGGCCGCGATATCGACAATCACGTCTTCCCGTACGTGGACGGCGCGATCACCGAAGACGGTGCGCTGACGGGCGGCGCGGTGGAATACCCGGTGCTCAGCGGCGTGCTGATGTGGGCGGGCGCCATCGGGGTGGACAACGACGCCGACTTCCTGTGGCACTCGGCGCTGCTGCTCGCGCCGTTCGCCCTGCTCACAGCGTGGATGCTGGCCAGGCTCGCCGGCCCGGCGGCGCTGCTGTGGGCGATCGGCCCGCCGCTGGTGTTCTACGCCTTCCACAACTGGGAACTGCCGGTGGTGTGCACGGCGGTGGCGGCGGTCTACGTGATGACGATGCCGACCGGCCTGTCCGTGCGCACCCGCGGAATCATCGCCGCGGTGCTGCTCGCGCTGGGTTTCTGTCTCAAGCTCTATCCGGGAATCTTCGTGCTGCCGCTCGCGGTGTTCGTGCTCACCGAGGGCGCACCGCGCGGTCGTCGCCCGATCGGTGAGCTGGACGTGGCGGGTGCCGCGCAGACTCTGCTGGCCGCGATGGGCACGGTGGCGGCCGTGAATCTGCCGTTCGTGCTGGCCGGGGTGGAGGGCTGGCGCGCCTCGATCACGTTCCAGCAGCTGCGTCAGGCCGACATCACCACCAACTCGATCTGGTACTGGGGTCACCAGCTGATCTTCGGCCGCTCGGCGGAAACTACCCAGACCTGGCACGACGCGGTCGCGATCGCCTCGCCCGTCTTGATTTTCGGCGGATTCGCGCTGGCCCTGTGGCTGGGCTGGCGGCGCTGGACCCCCACTTCGGCGTATCCGTGGGTCGGTGTCAGCGCGGCGATGCTGGCCGCTTTCATGCTGTTCCACAAGGTGCATTCACCCCAGTACACCCTGTGGATAATTCCGTTCCTGGTGTTGCTGGAGGTGCCGTGGTCGCTGGTCGCGGCCTACCTGGTGGCCGACGCGGCGGTGGGCGTCGGGGTGTTCCGGTACTTCGCCGCGCTGGGCGAGGGCGAGGGCGTGGAGTTGATGGAAGGGATCGTCCAGTTCGGCGTGTGGTTGCGCACCGCGCTGTTGATCACCCTGTTCTTCCTCTTCCTGCGGGCGAGGGTGCGCGGCCCGCGCGTCGAGCCGAGCACCGCGCTCGGTCGCCAACTGCAACCCGCGTGAACGACAACGGCGGCGAATCCCCGAGGGGACTCGCCGCCGCTGTTGATCTTCGGCCGTGGATCAGCTGACCGGAGCGGACTCCTTGGCGTCCTCCACGGCGTCCGGCTCCGCCTTGCGGTTGCGCAGGACGCTGGAGACGAGCGCCGCGCCGATGAACGCCACGCCGATCAAGCCCGTGATGAGCTCGTTGACGTGCACGCCGATCGAGACGAGCAGGATCGCCGCCAGCGCACCGATCGCCCAGTGGGCGCCGTGCTCGAGGTACACGTAGTCCGACAGCGTGCCCTGGCGAACCAGGTACACCGTGATCGACCGGACGAACATCGCGCCGATCAGGCCGAGGCCGAGCGCGATGATGATCGGGTCGGAGGTGATGGCGAACGCGCCGATGACACCGTCGAAGGAGAACGACGCGTCGAGCACTTCCAGGTAGAGGAACAGGAAGAACGCGGCCTTACCGGTCGCCTTGACCAGCGTGGACGGGCCACCCTGCGGGCCCTCTTCGAACTCCTCGGTGTGGAACATCGAACCGAGGCCGTCGACCAGGATGTAGACGATCATGCCGAGCAGGCCGGAGACCAGCACGGTGGAGCGATCGTCGGCGTCGGCCAGGAACTCCGCGACCAGCACCAGACCGGTACCGGCGACGACCACCGACAGCATGTCGAGCTTGCCCGCCTTGGCCAGCGGCTTCTCGAGCCAGCTGAGCCAGGTGATGTCACGCTCTTCGAAGATGAAGTTCAGGAACAGCAGCGCCAGGAACATGCCACCGAACGCCGCGATCTGCGGGTGCGCGTCGGTGAGCAGGGTCTCGTAGCTCGGGCTGCCGTCAGGGAAGTAGGCGGCGTCGTCCACCGGCGGGTTCAGCGCCAGGTCGAAGGCCTCGACCGGGTTCAGTCCCGCGGTGACCCACACGATGGCCAGCGGGAAGATCAGACGCATACCGAACACGGCGATCAGCACGCCGACAGTCAGGAAGATCCGCTGCCAGAATTCGCTCATCCGTTCCAGGACGGTGGCGTTGATGACGGCGTTGTCGAACGACAGCGACACCTCGAGAATGCCGAGGATGGCGCACAGTGCGAGAGCGGTCAAGCCACCGTAGAGGTAGGCCACGACCAGCGAGAACACCGTGATGACGATGGACAGGCCGAAGATGCGCGTTATCACGCGGAGGGACCTTTCTGTTTCGCACGAACAGGGGGCCCGATGTGCCGAGCCCCCTGTTCGCGAGGGTGACTAGACGTTGACGCCGTAGTCGCGAGCGATGCCGGACAGACCGGAGGCGTAGCCCTGACCGACGGCGCGGAACTTCCATTCGGCACCGTTGCGGTACAGCTCGCCGAAGACCATAGCGGTCTCGGTCGAGGCGTCCTCGGACAGGTCGTAGCGGGCGAGCTCGGTGCCGTTGGCCTTGTTGACCACGCGGATGTAGGCGTTGCGTACCTGACCGAACGACTGTGAGCGAGTCTCGGCATCGTAGATCGATACCGGGAAGAAGATGCTCTCGATGGTCGGCGGGGTGTTGGCGAGGTCGACGTCGATGACCTCGTCGTCGCCTTCGCCCTCACCCGTGGTGTTGTCGCCCTTGTGCTCGATGGCGCCCTCGGGGGACTTCAGGTTGTTGAAGAAGACGAAGTGCTTGTCGGAGACGACCTTCTTGTCGGCGCCGGTCGCGATGGCGCTCGCGTCGAGGTCGAAGTCAGTGCCGGTGGTAGTGCGCACGTCCCAGCCGAGGCCGACCGAGACCGCGGTCAAGCCCGGAGCCTCTTTGCTCAGCGAAACGTTGCCGCCCTTGGACAGACTGACACCCATGCGGGAATCCCTTCGATTAGTCCGGTGTGTCGTTTCCCAGCATGTCCGAATCGCCGGGTACCGCTACGACAGTAATAGGTTTCGTGGATCTTGCGTAGGAACCGTCTGCAGCCCAGGTTAACGGGGTGAATCTCCTACCATCGACGGCAGTGAGTGGGCGAACCGCGGCCGTGGTTCGGAAAGGGGATGTGCCGGTGACACCTCGCAGACGCGGATGGTTCAGATCGGGGGCGGATCATGAGTGGATCAGCGGGGCGCGGGCCGCGGCGTCGGCCGCCTTTCTGGATATGGATCGCAGGCAGACGGCGGCGGAGGCGGGCGTGGTGGCCAGTGAGCAGGTCTTCCCTGACCGCCGGATCGGCGCGGTCTGGGAGCCGGTGCGGGCGCGGTGCTACGCCGCGGCGGGCGCGTATCTGAGTTTCACCGAGGAACTCGACGCCGCCGAGGCCGCGGGCACCCCGATCGCGGACGGTCCGGCCAGGGCGGACGCGCTGGTCCGGCAGCTGAACGAGGCCGCGCGTGGGGTCGACGATTTCTACAACGCGCACCGCGCCGGCCTCGCCGAAGCCGCGACTGTGCGAGCGTCGGTGCCGCAGTTGCTGACACACGTGCGGGCCGAGGCCGAGCAGGTGCTGGCCGCCGCGGCGTCGTCCGGATTCGCGAATTACCCCTCGATCTCCGCGGGTGTAAGGAGGCTGAATGAGGCTCTGATCACAGCCTCTTCCAGCGATCCCGGCACGTCGGTCGCGGCCGCGCGCGAGGCTGCGAATACGGTGCAAGAGGCGACGGCGGAACTATCGAATGCGTTGGCGCAGGCCCCTTCTCGTGCCTCGGCTGCCGCGAACGCGATCGCGTCGGTGACCACCCGCCTTGCTGCCGTCGGCAACCGTGCCGGCGCGCTCGGACCGGCCTACTCCGCGCTGCTGCGTGAGTTCAGTGCTGCGAGTTCGGCGGACTTGACCAACAATGAGCGGGAAAGCCGTCGTGGCATGGACGCCGCCGACGAAGCGCTGGTCGGCGCGCGCGTCGCGGCAGCCGATCGTGATCCGGAGACCGCCCTTGATTTGACCGCCACCGCACGCGCGTACCTCGCCGAGGCCGAGCAGTTGGTCGACGCCGTCACCCGGCGCCTCGAATTGTTACGTGAGGTACGTACCGACCCCGAAGCTCAGGCCCGCACCGTACGATTCCGGCTGCGGGACGCGCAGATGCTGGCGGTCGACCGAGGACTGGTCGCCGAGTGGGGCTCGGTTCTCGATGCACAAGCAGAACGCCTCGATCGCATCACCGCTGGACTTACTGGTCGCCACCCGGACTACTGGGCGTATGTTACCGAGCTGGGTACCGTCGCAGAGTTCATCGCGGGCGTAGTCGAGCGCATCAGAAAACACGCTTCCGAAAAGTAAGAAATGACATGGGTCGACAGATGAGGTGGGGGGAATGACCGCGGGCTACGCCATCGCACCGGAAGTTTGCTTGCGTAAGCAGGTACCGCTGCGCCATTTCCAGCAGTTGCAGGGTCCCCGCCGCCGGGAGTTGTTCCTGGTCGAACCGGAGCCGATTCAAGGCCACGACGACCGGGAGCTGCTGGCGACCGCGCTCGGCGCGACCCTGTATGTGCCCGCGACCCGCCCCGATCTCGCCGCCACGATTCGCCGGCGGGCCGCGCGCGGGGTGTGCTCGATGGTGATCGACCTCGAGGACGCGGTCGCCGATCACCAGGTGGAGGCCGCCAAACAGCACGCGGTGGACACCCTGGATCTGCTCGCACGCGGCGAAGACGCGAACCCGATGCTGTTCATCCGGGTCCGCGACGCGGCCTCGGTCGGCGAACTGGTCGCCGCGCTCGGACCGGGCGCCGACGTGCTCACCGGATTCGTCTTCCCCAAGTTCGACGCCGTCAGCGGGCCCGCCTACCTGGCCGCGCTCGACGACGCCAACCGCAGCCTCGGCCGTCCGGTCTACGCGATGCCGGTGCTCGAATCGTCGAACCTGGTGCACCGCCAGACCCGTGACGAGCAGCTCTCGCGCATCGCCGATCTGCTCGCCGGACACCGTGAGCAGCTGCTGGCGGTGCGAATCGGCGCCACCGACATGTGCTCGACCTTCGGCATCCGCCGCGACCGCGACCTCACGATCTACGACGTGCGGGTGGTCGCCGACGTGATCGCCGACATCGTCAATTACCTCGGCCGCGTCGACGGCACCGGCTTCATCATCACCGGACCGGTGTGGGAGTACTTCGCCGATCACGAGCGGATGTTCCGGCCGCAGCTGCGCAGCGCGCCGTTCGAGGAATCCGACGCGGTGAAGTTCCGCCAGTACCTGGTGAGCCGCGACCTCGACGGCCTGCTGCGCGAGATCACCCTCGACCGCGCCAACGGCATCCAGGGCAAAACGGTGATCCACCCCTCGCACGTGGCCGTGGTGCACGCGCTGTCGGTGGTGACCCACGAGGAGTACGCCGACGCGCTCGACATCATGGCGGCCGATGTCGGTGGCGTCGCGGCCTCGGAATACCGCAACAAGATGAACGAGATGCGCCCGCACCGCAGTTGGGCCCGCCAGACGCTGGTTCGGGCCCGTGCGTTCGGGGTCGCGAACAAGGGAGTGTCTTTCGTGGACTTGCTGACAGCGATGATCGCCGAATGAGTGCGTTCGAAACACCGTGGGCGACAGTGAATCTCGGCATCGAGCTGCACCACGGCGAGTCCTTCGCCGCGCGCTCGGCCGAGGACGACGTGCCGGGTGAGGTGCTCGCGGCGAGGTCGGCCGATGGCGTGACCGGTGAGAGCGTCGATGTCGCCGCGACCTCGGCCGAGAGGTTCGTGGCGTTGTCCGCCGAGAGCGTGCTGACGGGCGAGTTCGCGATCGGTGCGCTGGTGCAGCCGGGTCTGCGCCGCAATCCGCGGCGGGCCCATCTGCTGGTTTCCACGGTGCTGGGCAAGCACCTGCCGACCGATCCGCGCATCGTGATCGGTGCGGGTAACCGCTTGGCCGATCTGGTGCGCGAGGTGCTGGGTGATCGTGAAGCCGTGGTGCTCGGATTCGCCGAGACCGCTACCGGTCTCGGTCACTGCGTGGCCGCGCGGATCGACGCGGGCTGCTACCTGCACTCCACCCGCAGGCACGAGTCACGGGCCACCACACTGACCGGCTTCGAAGAGGGTCATTCGCACGCCACCTCGCACCTGCTCCAGCCCGCCCCCGCAGCGATCTTCGCCAACGATCTGCCGCTGGTGCTCGTCGACGACGAGATCTCCACCGGCGACACCGCCATCGACGCGGTCCGCGCACTGCACGCGTTCGCTCCCCGCTCGCATTACGTCCTCGCCTCACTGGTCGACATGCGCACACCTGCCGATCGGATCAAATTCGAAGCCGCCGCAGCCGAACTCGGTGCGCGCATCGACACGGTCTGCCTGGCATCCGGTCGCACCGAGCTACCGGCCGGGCTGATAGACACGGTGACCGCACTGCCCGAACCGCGGCTGAATCCGATCGCCACCGAGCGGGGTTCGTACGGACGCATCGAATTGACCTGGCCCGCCGACGTTCCCGAGGGCGGTCGGCACGGCACCCTTCGCTCGGACAACGCCGCCTTCGACGTCGCGGTGAAATCCATCGCCGACGAGGTGAACTCCCGCCTCGACGCCGAGTTCGCCGGCCGTCCGGTCATCGTCATCGGCCACGAAGAACTCATGTACCTCCCCTTGCGCCTGGCCGCCGACCTGGCCGACGCAGGCATCCCCGCCCGCTTCCAAACCACCACCCGTTCACCGGCATACGTCCTCGACGAACCCGGCTACCCCCTACGCCGCGGCTTCCGGTTCACCGCCCCGGAACCCGACCCCACCGCCCAGCGCTACCTCTACAACGCCCAGTGGCCCGACGCGGACCCGGTCCTGCTGGTCGTCATCGATCCGCCCGCCGATACGCCGGAACTCGTCGCCCCTGGCGGCCTGGTCGACGTCCTCACCGCGTCGGGCGCCGATATCCTGATCGCAGTCGTGCCAGGTGCGGATCCTCGTGCGCTGCACGCGGGCCGGACCGCTGAGCGAGTGGCTGGGACTGCGTCACTGTCGGTGTCGTACAACGATTCCGCCACCAGCGCGAACGCGCCGAGTCGCAAGGAATCGACCGTGGCGACCGATTCTGCGGACCGTGCGGGCCGCGCGGAACACGGTGGCGGCTCGAGCTCTGCCGCGGCCCCGAAGCAGCCGGGTGCGGGGCCGTTCCCCGAAGCCCTGCACGGCCCCGCGTTCGGTTCGTATGCGCCCGAGGATGTTTCGTGGCTGCTGAAAGATCTCTCGGACGCCGATCTGGAAGCCGATGTGACGGAACGCGAACGGCGCATCCAAGCCGGTGTGGCCCATTACGCCGAGTCGTTGCCCGTGGAGTTCCAGCCCGACGCCGAATATCGCGAGCTCTTCGATCGCGTGCTGGCCGACAGCGCGGAGCGACTGGCGCTGGCCGTCGCGACCGTGGCCGAACTCGTTGTCGCCGAACGTGGTGCGAACGTGGTCCTGGTGTCGCTGGCCAGGGCGGGCACGCCCGTCGGCGTGCTCATGCGGCGTTGGCTCGTCAGCGGGATCGGCCGCGAGCCCCTGACCGTGCCGCATTACGCGGTCTCGATCGTTCGTGATCGCGGTATCGACGCGGTGGCACTGGACTACCTCGCCCGCCATCATGATCCGTCCTCGATCGTCTTCGTCGACGGCTGGACCGGCAAGGGTGCGATCACCCACGAACTCACCGCCGCCCTCGACGCCTATCACGCCGCCGGCGGCGCCAGATTCAACGACGAGCTCGTGGTTCTGGCCGACCCCGCCAACTGTGTACGCACCTACGGCACCCGTGACGACTTCCTCATCGCCTCGGCCTGCCTCAATTCGACGGTGTCCGGCCTGGTTTCACGCACCGTCTTGAACGGCACCCTGATCGGCCCCGGCGAGTTCCACGGCGCCAAGTTCTACCGCGACCTGATCGGCGCCGATGTCTCGAACCAGCTGATCGACACCGTCACAGCGGCTTTCGGCACGATCAGCGAGCAGGTGCCCGCCGCCGTCGCCGCCATCCGCGATTCCGACCGCACGCCGGACTGGTCCGGGTGGGCGTCGGTGGAGAAGGTCCGCGCCGAATACGGCATCAGCACAGTCAATTACGTGAAGCCCGGCGTCGGCGAGACCACCCGGGTGCTGTTGCGCCGGGTACCGTGGCGAGTGCTGGTCCGTGAGGCAGACGCACCGGAGCACGCCCACATCCGCCTGCTCGCCGCGGCGCGCAATGTCCCGGTGGAAGTGGTCCCCGACCTGGCCTACTCCTGCATGGGCCTGATCAAGGAGCTACCCCGGTGACCGCCGAGTCCCTCTTCGCGACCGATCTGGATCGCACGATGATCTTCTCCCGCAACGGCTTCGGTGGTGCCGAGGCCGTCGCGAAGGAGTGCGTCGAGTACTACGAGGGTGAACCGCTCTCCTACATGACCATCAGCGCCATCGCGGCCCTGCGCGAGCTCGCGGCAGGCGCTCCGGTGATTCCGACGACCACCCGCACCATCGAACAGTTCCAGCGCATCGCCCTCCCCGGTGCTCCGTGGCGGTACGCCATCACCAGCAACGGCGGCAACATCCTGGTCGACGGCATCCCCGACCCCGCGTGGCGCGTGGCCATCGACGACCAGGTCAACGCGTCGGGCGCTATCCTCGCCGACGTGGGCGCCGAATTACGCTCCCGCATCGACGATTCCTGGGTCACCAAGTACCGCGAGGCCGACGAGCTGTTCTGCTACCTGGTGGTCCGCCCCGACCTGGTCCCCGCGGGTTTCCTCGCCGAATGGGACACCTGGTGCCGCGCCAACGGCTGGTCGGCGTCCCAGCAGGGTCGCAAGATCTACACGATGCCCGACGCCGTCTGCAAGAGTCTCGCTGTCGCCGAAGTCCGTCGCAGGCTGACCGGATCCGGCGAATTATCCGACGGGGCAACGCTGTTCACCGCGGGCGACGGCGCACTGGACGCCGAGATGCTGAAGGCGGCCGATGCCGCGATCCGCCCCCGCCACGGCGAGCTGGAAGAACTGAACTTCACCGCCCCCAACCTCACGATCACCACGTCCTCGGGAATCCTGGCAGGCGAGGAGATCCTCGGGTGGTTCCACGCGGCGGCTGAGCGCGCCACGGTCCCCGCGTAGGCAACCGAAAACCCGGGCGCCGCAACGGCACCCGGGTTCGACGTGCTCAGTAGTGCTGCTGCTGACCGGCCAGCTGCTGGGCGATCACGCCCTGAATACGCTGGAGACCGCCCACCGTGACGCCGCTCTGGAGCTGCCCCTCGATGGTGCGCACCAGGGCGTTGTCGCTCATGATCTTCTCGGTCGACTGGATCAGCACCGTGCCCGCTCCGGTGAAGTCGAACTGCCGTTCCTCCCCGGAGTTGGCGCCCATCCTGGCCGCACCCGCCGCGAGGAAACTGCCGATCCAGCCCTGGTCGTAGTGGTGACTGGGCGACGGGCAATCGGCCCAGCCCACCAGGGATTCGGGGTCGACGCGCAGGGGCGGTTCGGCGAACATCACCGGCCCGTTCGACGACGCGAGGAACTTGCCGGTGCCGATCAGCGTGAGGAATCCGGGCACGATCGACTGCTTGAGCGCCAGTCCGGGCTCGAAGGCCAGCAGGTTCGCGCCGCGGATGGTGAGGTTGCCTTCTTCGAGGTCATAGGAATTGATGTCGTAACCGCGGTCGCCGATGATCAGCTTGCCGTGCCCCTGCGCCACCACGTAGTCGCCCGCGAACAGCGGCGCGGAGAACTGGCTGCTCACCATGTGCATCAGGCCGCCCTGCAGCCCGTGCGTGAGCATCTGGAACTCGATCTGCCCGTAGTAGGCGATCATCGCGCCCTTGCGCATGAACCAGGGACCGGTCAGATCGATGCAGTAGGCGTAGCTGTTGCCCGGAATGTTGTCGCTGGCACCGAGATTCATCGGCGAGAGGATTTCGCTCATCGGTTCACAACTTCTCTTCGGAGGCCTGCACGTACACCACACCCTGTCCGTGGCAATGCAATTGCATCGCCTCGCCCGCGCCGCGACCCACCGCGTCGCGCCAGCTCATCGCGGACTTCAGCTCGGTCTGCACGTTGCCGTACGCGGCGACGAACGCCTGCGGGTCGACAACGATCGGATTCGGTCCGCCCACTTGCAGTTCCAGGAAGCCGCCGTGCGCGAGCAGCACCGCCGAACCCTGTCCGCTGAGCTGGGTGGTGAACATGCCCTGCCCGGTCGCGACGCCCGCCGCGGCGCCGCGCAGCGCGCCCATCAGACCGCCGCCGCCACCACCGCTACCGCCCGAACTGGCGACCGACACCACCGAAGCCTGCAAACCGGCCGACTGCGCGAGCAGGCGTGAAGCCTCGGCCCGCAACACCGCGCCCGGTTGCATCTGCACCACGTGCACCTCGAGCCCGGCGAATCCGTAATGGACCTCACCGTTGCCCTGCGCCAGCATGGTCCGCTCGTGCTCACCGGCCATCATCTGCCCGGCCATCCGCATCAGACCGCCGCCGCCCATGCCCTGACCGGCGCCGGGAATCTGGTGCGGTGCGAACGCGACCTGACCCGTGTAGAACAGCATCGCGCCGGAACGGGCGACGACGCCACCCGCCTGACCGACGTTGACTTTGACTACCTTGCCGTTGACCTTCTCGAACATCGCCTGTCCCTACCGTTCCGCCGGCTGGATCAGCACGACACCCTGGCCGTCGAACCGCAGCGAGAACGCCTCGCCCGCATCCTGTCCGACCATCGACCGCCAGGAAACGTCGGTGATGAACGACTGGTTGAGATTGCCGCGCGAGGCGACGAACGCGTCGGGATCCACGATCAGCGGAAACTGCGGCGACACTTCGAGGTGGATCAGCGGCCCACCGGCCGACAGCAGCGCCACCTGGCCCTGCCCGCTGACCGTGGTGGTGAACAGCCCGCTGCCCGCCGACATCCCGCCGACCCCGGCGAACCGCACATCGGTACGCAGATTGCCCGCGAAGGCCAGCAGTTGCTGCGACTCGACCTGGAGCGTCTCGTTGTTCAGGTTCACCACGGTGACGTTCTGGCCGTTCACCGCCAGGAACACGCGCCCGTTGCCGGTGCACTCCATCAGTGACAGTTTCTCGCCGGTGGCGCGGCGCTTGAGGCCGTTGAGCACGCCCTCGCCGCCGCCGAACCCGGCCGATTTGAACTGGACATTGCCTTCGTAGGCCACCATCGAGCCGGAGATCGCGCGGATACTCGTCCCCGCGAGCTGCGCCTCGATCACCTTCTTCGACTGTTCGAACAATTGCGCCATGACAGGTGTGTGCCCGTCCCCTCTGCGAAGGCGGTTCTACCGCCCGTTCCGACTGCGACGTCACCCTAACCGATCAGGGGAAAGTACGCCCGGGCCACAGAGCACGGACGCGTGCGGCCGGTTTCTCGTAGAGTGGCAAGCACTGCCGTGGAACACCCACCAAACGACAAGCGAAGGGTCTAACTTGTCTGCAACACTCGCCAAGGGCCAGAACGGCCCGTTGGCCGTCAGTGACGTGGTGATCTCGCTCCAGGTCACCGCACCGGCCGACCTGTCCGCGCTGCTCGTGACCGAGCAGGGCAAGGTCCGCACCGACGCTGATTTCGTCTTCTACAACCAGCCGAGTGGGCCGGGTGTCGATCTGCGGCCCGGGCCGACGGGTCAGCCTGCCTCACTTGCTGTTTCGCTGTCCGCGGTGCCCGCCGACATCGATCAGATCCGCGCGGTGATCACCCTCGACGACGCGACCAGCAATTTCGGCCGCTTCGCGCCGCCCACCGCGCTGGTCTCCGATGCTTCGGGAAACCAGCTGTTCAGCTACCAGATCGACGGCCTGAACGCCGAGTCGATCGTGATCGCGCTCGAGCTGTACCGCCGACAGGGCAGCTGGAAGGTGCGCGCGGTCGGCCAAGGTTACGCCGGTGGTTTCGCCGCGCTGGTCACCGATCACGGTGTGCAGGTGGATGATTCACCCGCCCAGGCCGCCCCGCAGCAGGCCGCGCCCCCGCCGCCTCCGCCGCAGCAGGCCCCGCCCGCCTACCCGCCGCAGTCCGCGCCCAGCTACCCGCAGCAGGCCGCGCCCGCCTACGCGCCGCCCGGCGGTGGCTACCCGCCGCCTCCCGGCCCGGCCCAGCAGCCGCCCGGTGGCGGCTACCCGCCGCCGCCCGGACAGGGTTACCCGCCGCCCGCGCAGGGTGCGCCGCAGCAGCCCGCAGGCGAGATCAGTTTGAGCAAGGATCGCCCGGTCAGCTTGCAGAAGGGGCAGCGGGTCACGCTGCGCAAGGAGGGCGGCGCCGCGCTGACCTTCGTGAAGATGGGCCTCGGCTGGGACCCGGTGCGCACGCGCGGGATGTTCGGCAACCGCACCGTCGACATCGACCTCGACGCCTCGGTCTGCCTGTTCGCCGACCAGAACCTCGTCGACGTGGCCTACTACGGCCAGCTGTCGTCGAAGGACGGGTCGGTGCGCCACCAGGGTGACAACCTCACCGGTGAGGGCGACGGCGACGACGAGATGATCCTCGTCGACCTCACCCGGATCCCGGCGCACATCACCACGCTGCTGTTCATCGTCACCTCGTACAAGGGTCACTCCTTCGAACAGGTGCAGAACGCCTTCAGCCGCCTGATCGACGGCGCCACCAACGGCGAGCTGGCCCGCTACACCCTCGCGGGCGGAATGCCGTTCACCGCGATGGCGATGGCGAAGGTGTACCGCGTCGGCGGCGACTGGAAGATGCAGGCGCTCGGCGAGGGCTTCAATGCCAAGCACCCCGGTGAAGCGGTGCCGCAGCTGGGCCGATTCCTCGGCGGTAATTGAACCAAGACAGGCAGACACCGTGATTCACCTGAAGGCAGGGCAGAACACTGCGCTGACCGCTGATTCCGTGCGCTTCACCGCGCAGACCACCGGCGCCGTCGAACTCGGGGCGCTGGTGGTCGGCGAGGATCTGCGGGTTCGCGACGTGCACGATCACGTGTGCTCGTCGCGGCCCTCGGCCTCCGGCGTGAGCTTCGCGGGGGCGGCGGTGGAGCTGACGCTGTCGCAGATCAGGTCCGACGCGCATGCTGTGCTGCTGTTCGTCACGGGCGGGCACGCGCTCGGTACGGTGACGGCGTCGCTGTACGAAAACGGTAGTCCCGCCGCGGAATTCGTCATCTCGCCGACCGCCGGTGAGAGTGCGCTGATCTGCCTCGAGGTGTATCGGCGCGGTGGTGGCTGGAAGTTGCGGGCGCTCGGTCAGGGGTACGCCGGCGGCTCGGCTCAGCTGCTCACCGCGCACGGCGTAACCCCTCCCGAGCCCGCCCCCGCGCAGGCCTGGCAGGCGGCGCCGCTCGCACCGCCGAGCGCTCCCACGGAGACGGTCGCGAGACCTGTTCCCGCATCGGGCATTCCGCTCGAAGTCGAGCACGGTCTGCAACGCATGTGGATGATCTTCGAAGACGCCGCTCGCTCGGCCGCCGCCCTGGTCTCGGCTCGCGACTACGCGACCAAACGCCTGGATCAGGAACTCTCCGAAGCGGTGTCGAATCCGGCGACCCGCAACACCCCCGCCGCCGACGCGGCCCGCGCGCAAGCGCAACGTCGCCACGACGACCTGGTTGCCCTCGCCGACGCCGACCATCGCCGCGACAGTGACCAACTCGGCCTCGAGATCGCCGAAGCCGACGCCGCCATGCCCGCCGCGCTGGCCTCCTGGCTCGCGCCCGCGTGGACCACCCGCGCCGCCCGCAGCGACGGCATCCGGCTCGGCGAGCTGTACGCGCTCGACCGCGGTGGCCTGCGGGTGCCGTATTGCGTTCCGGTGCCGCTGAACCGGCCGCTGTGGGTCGACACGGAATCCACCGCCGCGGCCGCGCGCGTGATCGGCGCCCTGGTGGCCCGGCTCGTCGCCGCGATCCCCGACAAGCCGACCAAGGTCGACCTGATCGACCTCACCGGCGGCCTGCGCACCTTGGCCGCCCCGCTCGCCCCGCTGTTGGCGGGCCCGGTGATCGCCGATCACGGCGACATCTCCGCCCGCCTCGCCGAGCTCGCCCACGCGGCCGAGCTCGCCGACATCGCCTACAACAGCGGACAAGCCGTACCCCCCACCGAACACCGCATCCTCGTCGCCGCCGACTTCCCCCACGGCTACCAGGGCAGCGACGTGGTGCGCCTGGGCCAACTGATGGTCCGCGGCGACCTGATCGGCTTGTCCCTGGTCATCGTCGGCAGCGGCGGCGGCGAATTCGGCGACGGCCCGGTAGATCTCCTCGCCCAGTCGTGCAGGCACCTCCCCACGATGCCCGGCACCCCCCTGTTCGACCCCTGGACCGGCAACGCCTGGGAGCTAGACCTCGACATGCTCCCCGCCGAACCCGAACTCCAGGCCCGCTACCTGCGGATGTAGACCCGCACCTCCGCCCGCTCGGATCAGTTCAGCACCGATATCGGTCGGGCGCTGATCGTGGCCTGTTTCGGGCGCAGGAATTCCGGGAGCCAGGGGAGTAGCGGGTCGAGGGCTCGGTCGAGGACCCCGCCCGCCGGGTCGTCGACGAAGTCGCGGCGGACCACGTCGTTCTGGGGGCGCAGGATCTCGTAGACGATCAGCGCGCACAGGCCGAGGACTGCCAGGTCGCGCAGGACGACGGTGCCGGTGAACCACTGTTCGGGCAGGCCCTTGTTGTCCTCGCCGAGGTAGTAGTACATGCGCGGCACCCAGACCAGTGCGTCGATCGTCATCCAGGCCAGCAGGATTCGGCGGTGTGGCAGCGCCAGTACGGCCAGCGGCACCAGCCAGAGCGAGTACTGCGGGCTCCACACCTTGTTCGTCAGCAGGAACGCCGCGACCACGAGGAAGCACAGCTGGGTCAGGCGCGGCCGTCGTGGCGCGGTGAGCGCCAGGTAGGCGATGCCCGCGCAGGCGGCGACGAAGGCCAGCAGCGAGACCGTGTTCAGGACGGTCGGGGGTACACCGTGTCCGATCGGCCCGTCGAAGCCGGTCCAGCCGGTGAACGAGGTGATCACGTTGTAGATCGAATCGGGGTCGGCGTGGCGAGTGGTGTTGAGCCGGAAGAACTCTCGCCAACCCTGCGGGTACAGCGCCGCGATCGGCAGATTCACGGCCGCCCAGGTGCCCACCGCGGCGATGACCGTGAGGGTTGCCGTGCCCAGTGGCCGCAATGCGAAAAGATGTGTCCGCGCGGGCGTTTCACGCAGCCAGGTGCGGGCGGAATCGAGACTGTCGACATCGCGCAACCGCAGCCCGGCCCGCGCGGCGGGCTGACGCTGCATCGGATCCACTCGCAGACACAGCACCACGATCGGCCCGAGTAGCAGCAGCGGATACAACTTCGCCGCCCCGCCCAGTCCGAGCAGGATGCCCGCGAGCACCGGCTTACGCCGCGCCCACGCCAACAGCCCGGTAGCCGCGAAAGCCGTTGCCAGCGCATCGAAATTCGTGAACATGTGCACGATCACCAACGGCGACACCGCGATCAGCGCGGCATCCCACACCCGTCGCCCGGCTAATCGCGACGACGCCCAGACCGTGATCAGCCAGCCGACCGAAAGGCCGAGTGCGACCACGTTGAAATACACCACCACCGACATCGCGCCGGGCAACGGCAGGTGATCCCAGACGTTGCCGATCTGCATCGCCGCGTACTGGTACAGGCCCGACAGCACCGGATACTCCATGTATCTGGTCTCGGTGCCGCCGTCGGGCGTCGATTCGGTCCAGGACTTCTTGTACGGGAACGCGCCCTCGTTGAGCCGTTCGGCACCGTAGAGCGGAACGGTGTCGGAGTAGCACATGGCCACGTACTGGCGGCCGTTGTTCCAGTCCAGCATCAGACCGCCATCGCCATCGCTGGTCTGCTGGATGCAGCCGGCCTTCGCCGACCAGCCCAGCGCCAGGAAGATCACCGTGAAGGCGAACATCACCCGCAGCGGCGTCCAGAACCGCACCCGCCCGATCAGCGCGTGATCGCCGACCGGGCCGCCGACCACGGTGGACAGCTGTGCGGTCAGCGAGTCGTTGCGGCTCGGCCGGTCGCGGGCATCGATCGAGCGGAGGTCGGGCGCCAGCCGGGCGGGCGCCACGTACCCCGCCTCGCGGCCCGGCCGGGTACCACTCGATGCCGGCTGGTCCGCGAGTTGCTGATCGGTCACGACATCCGAGGCTACCGGTGGTTACCGGGATCGGGTCGGCGTGGTTCCCGCGCCGCTGCTCTCGTTGTCGTTGCCGTTGGCGCCATTACCCGGTCTGTTCGACCCGCCGTTGCCGTTTCCGGGGGTCGCGGGCGCGCCGTCCGGCCCCGCCGTCGGCTGGCCGGGCAGCGGGCCCGCACCGGTCTCGGGCGTGGACTGCGACTGCGGCACCGCGGGCTGCTGCTGCACCCCGGGCACCGGAATCCGGATGCCGGGCAGGATCTCGACCTGCGAGGGCACGATCACCGGCGGCACGATCGCGGGCGCGGTGGTCGACGGCGCGGTGTAGGGCGCCGACCATTCCGGCACACCGGCCTGGCCCTTGATCGGGGCGGGCTTGGGGAACGACTCGTTCGACGTGCCCGACAGCGCGCCGTCCATCGTCGCCTTCCAGATGTCGGAAGGCAGACCGGAACCGTAGATGCTGCCGCCGCCGTAGTTCTTGAGCGCGTCGCCCTGCTCGGTACCGACCCACACCGCGGTCGACAGCGACGGGGTGTAGCCGACCATCCAGGCGTCCCGGTTGTTGCCGGTGTCGCCGAGCTGGTGGGTACCGGTCTTGGCGGCGGATTCGCGGCCGCCGGCCAGGTTGTGGTTGCGCGAGTAGGCCGCGATCGGCTTCATCGCCGCGGTGACGTTGTCGGCCACGGCCGCGCTGATCCGCTGCTCACCGGCGGGCTCGCCACGATCGAGCAGCACCTCACCCTTGGCGGTGACGACCTTCTGCACGAAATGCGGTGCGTGGTAGACGCCCGAGGCCGCGAAGGTGGCGTACGCCGAGGCCATGTCGAGCGGGCGCGACTGGTACTGGCCGAGCACGATGCCGTTGTTGGGGCCGACGCCGCCGGGCTCGGTCAGCGTGGCGCCGACGCCGGGCAGCTCCGTCGCGATACCGAGCTTGTGGCCCATATCGGCGATCTTCTGCGGACCGTTCTGCATGTCCAGCTGCATGCGGTAGAAGCTGGTGTTCAGCGAACGCTTGAGCGCCTCGGCGATGGTGCACATGCCACAGCCCTCACCCTCGACGTTGCCGATCTTGATGCCGTTGACGGTGATCGGCGAGCTGTCGTAGAGCTGCGAAAGCGGGACGCCCTGTTCGAGATTCGCGGCCAGACCGATCGCCTTGAACGAGGAGCCCGTCGGCAGACCGGCATTGGCGAAGTCGTAGCCCTGCCCGTCGCTGCCGCCGTAGTAGGCGCGCACCGCACCGGTGCGCGGGTCGACGGAGACCACCGCGGTGCGCAGGTTCTCCGGCTCACCGTCGAGCTTGCCCTGTGCGGCCTTGATCGCGGCGTCCTGCGCCTTCTGATCGATCGTGGTGGTGATCTGCAAGCCCTCGGTGTTCAGCTGCTGCTCGCTGATGCCCGCGGTCGAGAGCTCCTGGAGCACCTGATTCTTCACCAGACCGTTCGGGCCCTCGTCGTTGTTCTTGTCGCCGAGCGAAGCCAGCGACACCACCTGTGGGTATTGCATCCCCTGACGTTCCGTCGCGGGCAGGTTGTTCTCCGCGACCATGCCGTCGAGCACGTAACTCCAGCGGGTCTTGGCGCCCTCGGGGTTCTTCTCCGGATCCAGCATCGAGGGCAGCTGGATGGTCGCGGCCAGGACAGCGCCCTCGGCCACAGTCAGCTCCTGCACCGGCTTGCCGAAGTAGGCCTTGGACGCGGCGTCGATGCCGTACGCGCCACGACCGAAGTAGATGGTGTTCAGGTAGGCGGCGAGGATGTCTTCCTTGCTCCACTGCCGCGCCATCTTGGCCGAGATCACCAGCTCGTGCATCTTGCGCGTCATCGACCGCTCGTCACCGACCAGCGCGTTCTTCACGTACTGCTGGGTGATCGTGGAACCACCACCGGCGCTTTCCTTGCCGAGGACGTTGTCGCGGGCGGCGCGGGCGAAGCCCGAGACCGAGAAGCCGGGGTTGGTGTAGAAGTCGCGGTCCTCGGCGGCGATCACGGCATTGCGCACGTGCGGCGGGATCTGATCGATCGAGACCTCGGTGCGGTTGCCCTGCGGCGGGACCACCTTGCTGATCTCGGTGGAGCCGTCGCTGGCGAAGATCGTCGCCACCTGGTTGGTCTCGAGATCGCCCGGCTTGGGCACCGACACCGCCGTGTAGGCGACCAGGAACACCGCGCTCGGCACGACGATGGCCAGGGCCATCAGGACATAGAGTGTCCGGCGCACGATCCGCCACGGCGATTTCTTCACCGCACCATCACTACCGGAGCCGTCGTCGCCCCCGCCCCCGTCGCGGCGGTTGCGCGGACCGGTCGGCGGCGGGGTGCCGCCCACGCCGGCGGCGCGACGTTCACCGGTGGTGGGACCACCCGGCGTGGTGGCGCGACGTTCACCGGTGGTGGGCCCACCGGGGCGCCGGCCAGCGCCGGCCCGGGTGGCCGCGGCGGCACCGCCCGCGCGAGCCGTCCTGGCTACGTCGTCGTTCGCGCCGCGCACGGTCCGCCCCGGCTGATTCGCCCGCACGGTCGACTCGTCGGGGCTGCCGGGACGCGGCAACTTCTGTGTGGCGCCTGCCGCGGGCGGCGCGGCGCGGCCCGGCTGCGGGGGCCTACCCTGCGGCGGCCTGCCCTGACCGGGCACACCCTGCGGAGGCGGTCCGCCCTGCGGACCACCGGGACGCTGGGGCGGCTGACCCGGCCGACGCGGCGGCATCCCACCGGGCGGCGGCCCCTGCTGACGGTTCGGCGGCGGTCCCTGCGGACCGCGTCCACCAGGCACCGGGCCGCCACCCTGCGGGCGCCCGCCCTGCGCGGGAGCGCCGGGCGCACCCTGCGGGCGCGGACCGGTGGGCGGCATCGGCCGACGCGGCGGGGGACCACCGGGCCGATCACCCGACTGCGGGGGGAGACCTGATTGCGCACCCCGAGCCGGACGGCCGCCGCGCGGATCATCGCCGTGGGGGGAGGACTCGTAGGGCGAACTCACTGACCAGATCTCCATAACTTGTAAGGTTCGGGCACACGACATCCGCGCCGGAGTACCGGCGCGGAGAGGGTGCACCCCGAACAGTGGCGCATCACGCGGTGGCCACCATCACTTGTTTGGGCCGCCCGTCACTGCGCAGCCGCGTCGCTCCACACGCCATCATTCGGCAGCAGAGCGCCGGGCTCGCGAACTCGTCCGTCGCCGGGCGGGGGCGGGCGCCGTGCCGAGCACGTACGACTGCACCAGGTGATTCCAGCTGCACGAGCGACAGACCTCGACGACATGCACCGAGAATTCTTCGTTCGACTCGGCCATCCGAATCAGTTCCTCGGGCGTCCGCGCCGACCCGGCCGCTTGGCCGAGCCCATCGCCGAACACCCACGAAACCAACGTCAGCTGCTCTTTCCGGCAGATCGGGCAGGTCGCCTCACTACCCCGGCCGTGAAACTTCGCGGCCCGGAGCAGATACGGGTTCGCGTCGCACACCTCGGCGACGCCGACCCGCCCCGCGTAGACATCGGCCAGCAGCGACCGGCGCCGGAGCGCATAGTCCACCACCTGCCGCTGAATTCGCACGATCACCAGAGTAGCGGGGTTCGGATACGCGTGCCCACGGCATCGTTTGATCCGATCTCCCGGACTGAACTCCCGATACCGGGGTTCATCCGGGTGTCTTCGCAGGTGAGGTGACCCACGGCCATGGCTGAATCCGGGCGGCGACGGGCAGCCGTCGATTCGGTGCTGCGCGCACGTGACATCAATCGCGCACAGGCGTCGACCGTGCTTGACGCGGCCTACGCCGAGGGGCCACTCGGCGCCGTCTCGAACTCGCCTTCGATGGCGATCCGCGCGCGATCCGCCCGCTGACCCCCTGATTCCTGTCTCCGCGCTGACCTGCGTCGATGACGCATGCGTCACATTCGACTGTGCGTAGATGTATCGCTCCGATATAGTTGTAAGTCGCATCCACGGTTAGGTCTGTTCGGCCTTTCAGGTCGACATAGTCAGGGAGTGAGGTCGGCAGTGCTCGAATTGGCGATTCTCGGCCTGCTCCTCGACGCGCCCATGCACGGTTACGAGCTGCGCAAGCGGTTGACGGGCCTGCTCGGAGCGTTCCGGGCCTTCTCCTACGGTTCGCTCTACCCGACGCTGCGCAGAATGCAGGCCGACGGGTTGATCGCCGAGGAGCTTCCGGACGGCGCGCTCGCGCGCCGTGCGCGCCGCGTCTACCGGCTCACGCCGGTCGGCCGGGAACGGTTCTCCGAACTCCTTGCCGACACCGGTCCGCAGAACTACACCGATGACGGCTTCGGCGTTCACCTTGCCTTCTTCAGCCGCACTCCCGCCGAGGCGAGAATGCGGATTCTGGAGGGCAGACGTCGTCAGGTCGAGGAGCGCCGAGAGGGTCTGCGGGAAGCGATCAAGAAGGCCAGCGGGTCACTGGATCGCTACACCAAGCAGCTCCACCAGCTCGGATTGGAATCAAGCGAGCGCGAAGTGCGCTGGCTCAACGAGTTGATTGCGGCGGAGCAATCGACGAAGGCGGCACCACAGAAAGAGGGAAAGAGCGGCCATGAGTGATGTCAACAAGGTTGGATCCGGCGAAGTTCGCGTCGCGATCGTCGGTGTGGGCAACTGCGCATCGTCGCTGGTGCAGGGCGTGCAGTACTACAAGGATGCCGACGAGAACCAGGTCGTTCCCGGCCTCATGCACGTCAAGTTCGGTAGCTACCACGTCCGTGACGTGAAGTTCGTGGCCGCGTTCGATGTCGACGCCAAGAAGGTCGGCTTCGACCTGGCCGAGGCCATCTTCGCCAGCGAGAACAACACCATCAAGATCTCCGACGTGCCGCCGACCGACGTGACGGTCCTGCGTGGCCCGACCCTCGACGGCATCGGCAAGTACTACGCGCAGACCATCGAGCAGTCCGAGGCGCCCGCGGTCGACGTGGTCAAGGCGCTCAAAGACGCTGAGGTCGACGTGCTGGTCTCGTACCTGCCCGTCGGTTCCGAAGAGGCCGACAAGTTCTACGCGCAGTGCGCGATCGACGCGAACGTCGCCTTCGTCAACGCGCTGCCGGTCTTCATCGCCTCCGACCCGGTCTGGGCGCAGAAGTTCGTCGACGCCGGTGTCCCGATCGTCGGTGACGACATCAAGTCGCAGGTCGGCGCGACCATCACCCACCGCGTGATGGCCAAGCTGTTCGAAGACCGCGGCGTGGTGCTCGATCGCACCTACCAGCTCAATGTCGGCGGCAACATGGACTTCAAGAACATGCTCGAGCGTGAGCGTCTGGAGTCGAAGAAGGTCTCCAAGACCCAGGCCGTCACCTCGAACCTCACCGGGGCGCTCGCGGGCAAGGTCCACGACCGCAACGTCCACATCGGTCCCTCGGACTACGTGGAGTGGCTCGACGACCGCAAGTGGGCCTACGTGCGCCTCGAGGGTCGTGCGTTCGGCGATGCTCCGCTGAACCTGGAGTACAAGCTCGAGGTGTGGGACTCGCCGAACTCGGCGGGCATCATCATCGACGCTGTCCGCGCGGCGAAGATCGCCAAGGACCGCGGCATCGGCGGACCCGTCATCCCGGCCTCGGCCTACCTGATGAAGTCCCCGCCGGTGCAGATCGCCGACGATGTGGCGCGCACTCAGCTCGAGGCGTTCATCATCGGTGCCGATTAGTCACTGAACGAAAAGAGCCGGTGCGCACGAACTCTCGTGCACACCGGCTCTTGTCGTCTTCAGTCCAGGGAGACGTACACCTCGACCGAGGTCGGACCGGTGTAGCGCTCCAGCTCGGCCGTGTGCGAGCGGGTGATGGTGCCGGCGTTCTCGGCCTTGATCACCTGCGCCCACGCGGTGCGCAGCAGATCGTAGGGCTTGTCCGCGACCACGAACTTGGCGTAGCGACCCGCGGGAATGCGGGTGAGCACGTCGCCTTCGTCGATGTCGTCCAAGCCGCCGACCTCGTAGCCGAGCACGGCCACCGCATGATCGTTCTGACCGATATAGGCGGCCGCGCGAGGCACCGTCTTCTCCCGCGACAGGTACCGATCCCAGGTGAAGTTCACCAGGTCGAGATCGCGCGCGGTCACTTCACGCCCGGCCAACGGCACGGTGAGACCCGCGATCAAACCGTCGGCGAGGGTGACGATTTCGAAATCCACGGCCATCAGCTGTCCTTCTCCTCGGTCAGCGACACGAAGATCTCGACCGTGCGTTCGTCGGGATACTGCTCGCAATCGCCGGTATAGGCACGCACGAATTCACCTGCGGCCTCCGCGTCCCACACCTGGCGCCAGAGCCCGACGATGGTGTCGCCGAGGTTGTCGCCGCTGGCCACGAATCGCGCGTAGCGGCCGGCCGGAATCCGGCCGAGCACGTCGCCTACCTCCAGGTCGGCGAGAGTCTTGCACTCGTAGCCGACGATGTGGGTGAGGTAGGAATTGATCTCCGGCGCGAAATCGACATACCCCGTCGCGACCGGCCCCGGTAACGTTCTCGCCCGCAGGTTCGCCCACGCCTCGACCACTTTGGCGCGGCGCGGCCCCTCGACGGCGAGCGCCGGACTGCGAAGCACCGTGCCCGCGATCAGCGTCTCGGGACGGTCAACGACATTGAAATCCACCTGCGTAGCCCCTATGTCTAGTGTCGTCGCATGTCGGTACCGACCGCACATCCTCCCGTATCGGTCCGACAGGTTCCGCGCCGGGATCATTCGACCCCTGGTCGGGCGGTTCGCGCTCTGGGCAACGATGTTGCCATGTCCTCAGGGTAGTCGGGTCCGGCTGCGCCAACTCGTGATCTATCGCGGCCCTTCGCCGCCGAGTCCGGGGAACAGCTCACCGGGGACGACGGGCGTCGGTGCGGGCGGGATGATGATCAGCGGCGGCGGCGCGGGGCGCGGTGAGTTCGTCGGCGGACCGAAGATGTCGAAGCCGCCGCCCGGTGTCGGCGCCGGTCCGGTGCCCGGCGATGGCACCAGCGGCGGGCTCGGCACCGGCTGCACTTCGAACTGTTCGACCGGCGTTCCGGCCAGCGCGGCGTCCATCGACTGCTTCCAGATGTCGGCGGGCAGCCCTGAACCCCAGACAGCCCCACCGCGACCGGTGCGCAGCGGCTGGGGGTGCTCGGTGCCCACCCACACCGCGGTGGACAGTGAGGGCGTGTACCCCACCATCCACGCGTCCTTGTTGTCCTTGGTCTCGCCGAGCTGGGTGGTTCCGGTCTTGCTCGCCGACTGCCTGCCGTCGGCGAGGCCGTGGCCGTTGGAGTAGTTGGCGATCGGCAGCATCGCGGCGGTGGTGGCATCTGCGATCGCCGGGGTGATCCGCTGTTCGGGCTCCGAATGTCGCTTGCCTGTCGCGGTTTCCCAGCTGCGGTCGAGCAGCACCCGCCCGTCCCCGGTGCTCACCTTCTGCACGAAGTACGGCTGGTGATAGACCCCCGAGGCAGCCAGCGTCGCGTACGCCGACGCCATGTCGATGGGTCGCACCAGGTACTGGCCGAGCACGATCCCGTTGAGCGGGTAACCGTCCGGCTCCGACAGGCTCATGCCCTCGACGCCGGGAATGTACTCGGGGATGCCGGCCAGGTGCGCGGCCTCGGCGATCGAGCGCGGGCCGTCGGCCATCGTCATGGTGAGCCGGTAGAAGCTGGTGTTCAGCGAGCGTTTGAGCGCCTCGGCGAGCGAGCAGCGTCCGCACGAATCACCCTCGACGTTGGTGATCTCGGTACCGCGGTCGGTGATGGGCGAGCTGTCCATCGCCCGCGTCACCGGGATGCCTTGCCGCTGGGCGGCGACGAGCGCGAAAACCTTGAACGCGGAACCGGTTTGGAGCGGCGCCTGCGCGAAATCGAACCCGGTCCCGTCCTCGCCGCCGTAGTAGGCCCGCACGGCCCCGCTGCGCGGATCGATCGACACCACGGCCGAGCGCAGCTCCGGTGGTTGCCACGACAGCCGCTCACGCACCGAATCGACCGCGCCAGCCTGGGCCGCGGCGTCGATGGTGGTGGTGATCTGCAGTGCGCCCGTATTGATGTCGGCGTCGTCGAGGCCCGCGGCCCGCAGTTCGCGCAGCACCTGGGTGCGGATATGGCCTTCCGGTCCGAGCGCGGCCGACTCCGCGGGCACGTCGTCGAGCGGGATGATCGGCGGGAACACCGTCGCGTCCCGGTCGCCGGGCGCGAGCGCTTTCATCTCGACCATCCCGTCGAGCACGTACTGCCAGCGTGCCCGCAGCTGATCGAGATGGTTCTCCGGGTCCAGCACCGAGGGCGAGCGGATCACCGCCGCCAAGACGGCCCCCTCCGCGAGCGTCAGGTCCGGCACCGGCTTGTCGAAATAGGCCTTCGCCGCGGACGCGATCCCGTACGCCCCGCGCCCGAAGTAGATGGTGTTGAGGTAGGCGGACAGGATCTCGTCCTTGCTCCACTGCCGCGCCATCTTGGCCGCGATGATCAACTCCCGCATCTTGCGGGTGACGGTGCGCTCGGAGCTCAGGAAGGCGTTCTTCACGTACTGCTGGGTGATCGTCGAGCCGCCGCCCGCGTTGTCCTGACCCGTCACATTGTCGCGAGCGGCGCGCAGGAAGCCGCTCGTCGAGTAACCGGCGTTCGTATAGAAGGTGCGGTCTTCGGCCGCCAGCACGGCGTCCCGCACCGGGAACGGCACATCGGTGAGCGGGATGGGAATCCGATTGCCCTGTGGCGGAATGAATTTGGTCAGCACGGTGGTGCCGTCGGCGGCGAGGACGGTCGCGGGCTGTTCGACCGCGACCTCCGCCGGTTCGGGGATCTCCGAACTCCAGTACACCGCGACGAACAGCAGCGCGGGCACACACACGAAGATCACGAAGAGCGCGAGCAGCAACCGCCGGATGCGCTGACCCCTGGTGCGTGGCTTGCGTTCCGGGGGCGGGTCGCCGGACCCGTCGGTGGCGGCCAGTCGGGCGGCCTGTGCCCGTCGCGCCGCGCCCTTGGCCGGCTTCTGCTCTTTCGCCAGCGGATCGCGGAACCCGGCAATCGAGGTATACGGAACGTCCCCATCGGAACGCCCGCGCCCGCGCTGGGAGGCCACACCATCTCCTTTCGGAGCGAGCAGAAGAACTCACCTGCACCGACGTCGATATCGGTGCAGGCGACTCTACCCGGCGTGGGCGGCAGAACCCGGCAGGTCAGCTCTTGACGCCGCCCGCGGTGAGACCGGAGATGATGCGACGCTGGAAAATCAGCACCATGATCACCAGCGGCACGGTGACGATCACGCCCGCCGCCATGATGGCCGCATACGGCTGCACCAGCGGGTCGTTGCCCGAGAAGCTCGCGATGGCGACCGTCACCGGCTTGGTGTCGTCGCCCGAGAGCAACCGGGCCAGCAGGTACTCGTTGATCGAGGCGATGAACGCCAGGATCGCGGTGGTGAACACCGCGGGCGCGGCCAGCGGCAGCATGATCAACCGGAAGGCCTGGAACTTGCTCGCGCCGTCGATGCGCGCGGCCTCTTCGAGCTCCCACGGCAGTTCGGCGAAGAACGAGGCCAGGATGTAGACCGTCATCGGCAGTACGAAGGAAATGTTCGGGATGATCATCGCCTGGTACTGGCCGATCCAGCCGATATCGGTGAACAGCTGGAACAGCGGCGTCACCAGCACGACGGCCGGGAACATCGACGCCGACAGGATCAGTCCCGAGACCAGGTACTTGCCCGCGAAGGCCATCCGGGCCAGCGCGTAGGCCGCGAGCACACCGAGGATCAGCGCCACGGCGGTGGTCGCCGATCCGATGATCACACTGTTGAGCAGTGCCTTGCCGAAGTTGTTGCCGCGGCTGGTGTCGAAGGCGTTGCGGAAGTTCTCCAGCGTCACGTGGGTGGGCCACGGGGTGCTGTCGAAGGTGTGGGCCGGGTCGCGGAACGCCACCACGGCCATCCAGTAGAACGGGCCGAGGCCCCACACCAGCACGATGGCGACACCGAGATAGAGCCGCACCGTGCCGATCCGCTTGCGCCACGACACCGGCTGCACCGGCAGCGTCTTCGATTCCGCGACAGGTTCTTTCGTCATCGACATGCTCATCAGTTCGCCTTCCGCTGGTCTTCTTGCGTGCGAACAGCGTTGGCGCCCAGCACCTTCACCAGGATGAACGCGATCGCGAAGACGAGCAGGAAGGTGATCACCGACAGTGCCGCGGCGCTGTTGGGCCCTTGGCGCACCTGCTCGACCACCAGGATCGACAGCGTGTTCGTCGCCGGGTTGCCCAGCGTCATGATCGCGGGCAGGTCGTAGATGCGCAGCGTGTCCATGGTGCGGAACAGGACCGCGACCAGCAGCGCGGGCTTGAGCAACGGCAGCGTGATGTGGACGAACCGCTGCCAGGCAGTCGCGCCGTCGACTTTGGCCGCCTCGTACACGTCGGCCGGAATCACTTGCAGCCCAGCCAGAATCAGCAGGGCCATGAACGGCGTCGTCTTCCACACATCGGCCGCGATCACCGCGAACCGCGACGCCCACATGTCCGAGGTCCACAGGATGTGCGTGCCGAGCACCCGGTTCACCACGCCGTCGTACTGGAACATGAACTCCCACAGTCGCGCTGTGACCGCGGTGGGAATCGCCCACGGGATCAGCACGGCGGCGCGCAACAGCGCCCGGCCGCGGAAGGTCTTGCCCATCACCATGGCCATGCCGAGCCCGAGCAGGGCCTCGATCGACACCATCACCACGGTGAAGAACAGGGTGATCCCGACCGCCGACCAGAACTGCGAGCCGAGCGTGCCGGTGGGGCACGACACCGTGCCGTTCAGCGACCCACACTGCTGCAGCAGCCAGTGGGTGTAGTTGCTGAATCCGGCGCTGCCGCCCTCGACGAACATCCCGGTGGCCGGGTCGATGCCGGAGTCCTTCGAGAAGGACATCCAGATCGCCTCGACCACCGGATATCCGATGACCACGGCCAGCGCGACAAGCACGGGCGCGACGAACAGCCACGCCTTGCCGGATTGTCGCAGTTGCAGCGCTAGCCCGCGCTGCTTGGCTCCCGAAGGATCCGACACCGTTACTACTCTCCTACGGTCTGGTCGGGTCCGCTGCGCGTACCGCTACGAACCGGCGGTCTCGATGCCCTTTTGCATGCCGGCGACCGCGTCGTCGACGGACTTCGTGCCGTTGAGGGCAGCATAGGCGTTGTCCTGGATGGCCTTCGACACCGCGGGATAGAACGGGGTCACCGGACGCGGGACGGCGCTGGCGATGGATTCCTTCAGCGTGGGCAGGTACGGCATCTTCGCGATCAGGGCCGGGTCGTCGTAGAGCGAGGAGCGCACCGAGGGCAGCGAGCCCGAGGCGATGATCTGCTGCGCCTCTTCGCTGATCAGGTAGCGAACGAAGTCGGCGGCGGTGGCCTTGTTCTTGGAGAACGCGCTGATCGCGGCGTTGTAGCCGCCGAGGGTGGAGGCGCCGACGCCGGTGTTGCCCGGCAGCGGGGCGACGCCGAACTTGTCCTTCACCGCGGAGCCCTCGGCGGAGGCCTGGGCGAAGAGGTAGGGCCAGTTGCGCAGGAACAGCAGCTTGCCCGACTCGAACGCGCTGGCGCTCTCGCCTTCCTTGAAGGTGATGGCTTCCTTGGGGATGTCACCGTTCTTGTAGGCGTCGACGAGGACCTTCAGGCCCGCCTTCGACTCCGGGCTGTTCACGGTGGGGGTTTTGCCGTCGGCGCCGACGAAGCTGCCGCCGAAGGCGTTGATGACCTCGGAGGTGTTCACGGTCAGGCCCTCGTAGGGGGCGAGCTGACCGGCGTAGCAGCCGATGTTGTTGTCGCGGGCCACCTGGCACTGGCCGAGCATCTCGGTCCAGGTCTTGGGCGGGTTGGGCACCAGGTCCTTGCGGTAGTACAGCAGACCGCCGTTGGTGTTCTTCGGCGCCGCGTACAGCTTGCCGTTGTAGGTGGCGCTGGCCACGGTCGGCGCGAGCAGCGGCGCGGTGTCGATCGCGAAGCTGTCCTCGAGCGGCTGGATCCAGCCCTTGGCCGCGAATTCGGCGGTGTTCGGCACGTCGAGGGCGACCACGTCGTAGCCGTCCTGCTTGGCGCGGAAGTGCTCGGCTAGGTCGTCGTGCTGCTGGGTGCCGTCGGCCGACTGCTCCTTGAACGTCACCTGCTCGTTCGGGTGCGCGGCGTTCCAGCGGTCGATGAGCTGCTTGACCACACCGGTTTCGGTGGTGTCCTTGCCCTCGACGTAGGTGATCGGGCCGCGGCCCGTCAGGTTCTGGTCGAGTGCGTTGCCCCCGTCGTCACTGGAACAACCGCTGGCGAACGTCGCGGTGAGCAACGCGATCGAGGCAGCAGCCATCGTCGCTCTGGGGACAAACTTCAAGGCCATCGCAGACACTCCAGGGTCAAGACGTGAGCAGCAGCACACCGTGCGGTGCAACAGGCAACATACAGGATTCTCGGCGGCGCGGGCGCCGCGTGTTCTCGGCCTGGGAGGCCTCGATCTTCCCTTCCTACGGGCACTCCGTCGTCGCACCCTTCGGTCGGTCCGGATCGAGGCTGCCGAGAACGGGCACAGACTTGCACAGTTTTTCTGTCGGTGTGGTGGCTTAGGGTCATTGCTTGTGACAAGTCCCTCGCCGGCCGCTACGCCCGATCGGATGCTCACCCGCATCGGCGGTTTGCTGCGCAAGGCCGAGTCCACCGACAACGCGCACGAGGCCGAGGCCTTCCTCGCCGCGGCCCAGCGACTGGCGACGAAATCCTCGATCGATCTCGCGGTGGCGCGCTCACATGTGGCCTCGCGCGAGCGCAGGTCGGCGCCGGTGCAGCGGATCATCCCGATCGGCGAACCGGGCCGAAAAGGTCTGCGTACCTACGTCCAGCTGTTCGTGGCGATCGCTACGGCCAACGACGTTCGCTGCGATGTCGCCCGTACTTCCGCCCAGGTCTACGCCTACGGTTTCGCCGCCGACATCGACACCTGCGAAGCGCTCTACGCGAGTCTGCTCATCCAGATGGTCCGCGCGTCGGACCACTACATCAAATCCGGCGCCTACCGCGAGGCGACAGTGGTCAAGGTCGTCACCGAGAAGCGTCTCGGCCGTTCTGTCCGCCGCAAGGTGGAGGCGCCGGTCGCGGGCGTCACCGCGCGGCTCAACTTCCAGATGGCCTTCGCCGCCCGCATCGGTGCGCGGTTGGCCGAGGTGAAAGCCGAAGTCGTCGCCGAGGAATCGGTGTCCGAATCGACGGGGACCGCCCTGGCATTGCGGGACAAAGAAGTAGCCCTCACAGACTTCTACACGGCCACCTCCGAGGCGCGCGGAACCTGGCGTGGGCCGCAGACCTCCACCGGGCACTCCGCCGCGGCTCGTCGCGCGGGCGACCGAGCGGGCCGTACCGCCCGCCTCGGCACCTCACCGGAACTGCCTGCCGCACGCGGAAAGCTGTCGGGCCGATGAGATCGACCGGGCTGTCGGCACTTCGCCGGGCCGTCGGCGGCCCGCTCGGCGGTGCGTTCCCGGTGGGGAGCGGCGGGCAGGGCTGTGGCGCCGGGTAGTTCGCCACGGCCGCAGCGCGACAGCCAGCGTGCCAAGGTCTATGACGGTGAGCAGCTGGTGCGTGGGGTATTCGATCGTGCCGACGAGTTCGGCCACCGGACGGTCGAGGTCTACGGCTCGCAACTGACGTTGCCGGTGGAGCGACGCTTCGCCTCCGTGGAGTCGGTACAGAGCTACGCGGACAAGGTGCTGGCACTGAATTGGGTTCGCGCGCAATGGGAGCGAGCCGCGGTATCGATCAGGGTCCGGGCCCGGGGTGGTGCCGCGGCCGCTCACTACGAGCCGGAGAGCGCCGTCCTCGCCGTCCCGCTGCACACCGGCTCCACCGCATGGGCGCTTCGCGAACTGGTGGTCCTGCATGAACTCGCCCACCACCTGGCGCCCGATTCGGCGCAGGCACCACACGGACCCGAATTCTGTAGCCGCTATATCGAATTGGTGAACGGTGTGATCGGCCCGGAGGCCGCATTGCTGATCCGGGCCACTTTCGCCGGATGCGGTGTTCGGTTCGGCTAGGGATTTGCTCGCTCAGCGGTCTTCGAGCAAGGCGCTGACTCGCTCGTAGCGTCGCAGCCACCAGTCGGCACGGTCTGGATCGGGGTGTCGGTATTTGTCCAGCAATGTGGGGTCGGGTTCCGGTGGCGAGGCCGGGACCGGCAACCATCCGTCGACCGGCAGCAACGACGCTGTGACGAGATCACCTTCGAACAGTGCGAGAGTGCCCAATCCACAGGCGAATTCGAGCTCGGGCAGCGCGCCCGCCAACGCCAGCTGCGCCGACAGGCCGACGCTGGTCTCGAGCGCCGACGAGACGACGGTCGGCAGCCCGGCCGCCCCGGCGACCGCCAATGCCCGCCGGACCCCACCCAGCGGCGTGCACTTGAGTACCGCCACGTCAGCGGCGCCGGCCACCGCCACCCGCATCGGGTCCTCGGCCCGGCGAATCGACTCGTCGGCCGCGATCGGCACCGAAACCCGCCGACGCACCTCGGCCAATTCCGCCACGGTTCGGCACGGCTGTTCTACGTATTCCAAACCCCCGGCGGCTTTGTCGATCTCTCCGATATGGCGGACGGCGGTTTCCACGTCCCACACCGCGTTCGCGTCGATCCGAACGGCCCCGGATTCCCCGATCGCTTCGCGCACCGCGGCCACCCGAGCCACATCCTCGCTCAGCGAGTCGGGGTGATCCGCCACTTTCACTTTCGCGGTCGCGCAACCGGATTCCCGAACAATTCGGCGGGCTCGGGTGGGATCCACCGCGGGCACGGTGCAATTCACCGGAATCCGATCACGCACCGGGGCCGGCCACCCCACTGTCACCTGTTCGACGGCGGTAGCCAACCACCCGGCCGCTTCGCGATCGTCGTATTCGGGAAACGGGCAGAACTCGCCCCACCCCAATTCGCCCCGGATCAACATCCCCTCGCGCACAGTGATCCCCCGAAACCGTGTCCGCAACGGAATCGCATAAACAAACAGTTCGGTGCTCACCCGACCGATCGTAGATCTCGCTACGCGGGTCGAGACGAACGGCGGCGCTCACGGTGAGCGCCGCCGTCCGGTGTCACAGGCGTTCGATGATGGTGGCGTTGGCCAGGCCACCCGCTTCGCACATGGTCTGCAGCCCGTAGCGCGCTCCACGCTGCTGCATCGCGTGGACCAGCGTGGTCATCAACCGCGCCCCCGAAGCGCCCAGCGGATGCCCGAGCGCGATCGCCCCACCGTGCACGTTGACCCGGCTCATGTCCACCCCGGTCTCTTTCGCCCACGCCAGCACAACCGGCGAGAACGCCTCGTTGATCTCGAACAGGTCGATGTCGCCGATGTCCAGACCAGCCCGGCGCAGCACCTTCTCGGTGGCCGGAATGACCGCGGTGAGCATCAGCAACGGGTCGTCGCCCGCGACCGAGAAGCTGTGCAGGCGGGCCAGCGGCCGCAGGCCGAGCTGCTCGGCGCGTTCGCCGGACATGATCAGAACGGCGGAACTCCCGTCGCTGACCTGGCTGGCGGAGGCGGCGGTGATCTCCCAGCCGATCTGCGGGAACCGCGTCGCCATCGCGGGGTCGTAGTAGGCGGGCTTCAGTTTCGCGAGGGTGTCGATGGTGCTGCCGACCCGGATTCCCTCATCCGTGGTCAGCCCGTTGATCGGTGCGAGTTCCGCGGTGAAGAGTCCGTCTTTGGTTGCCCGAGCGGCCTTTTCATGACTGCCGAGAGCGAATTCGTCGAGCTGGGTTCGCGTCAGACCCCATTTCGCGGCGATGAGTTCGGCGCTGATTCCCTGTGGGACGAGGTCCTCGGGATAACGCTGCGAGAAGGCGATGCCCGACAGGTCGGTGGCGCCGACCAGGTTGGCGCCCATGGGAACTCGCCCCATCGATTCCACTCCGGCGGCGACCACGATGTCGTACGCGCCCGCGATAACCCCCTGTGCGGCAAAGTGAATCGCCTGCTGACTGCTGCCGCACTGCCGGTCCACTGTCGTGGCGGGCACGGATTCCGGATATCCGGCGGCCAGCGCGGCCCGCCGGGTCATATTCGATCCCTGCTCCCCGACCTGGGTGACGATGCCGCCGATCACATCGTCGATGAGCGCCGGATCGATCCCGCTGCGCTCGACCACCGCCCGCAGGCTGTGGGCCAGCAGATCGACCGGATGAACGTCGTGAAGTGCGCCGTTCGGCTTGCCCCGCCCGATCGGGGTGCGTACCGCTTCGACGATGACCGCGTCTCGCATGGAAGTCCTCTTTCGCCAACGCTGGCTCTATCTGACAATAGCCAGCTTAGATCCTAACTATCATCGACTCAAGTCAGATTGGCTATGATGTCTCTCATGGCAGCCGTGATGGAAGGACCCCTGGCCGATCTCAGTAAATGGGAAACGGCGGGCTGTTCGATCGCCAGAGCCATGGACCTCATCGGCACCCGCTCCGCGATGCTCATCCTGCGCGAGGCCTACTACGGCACCCGCCGCTTCGACGGCTTCGCCCACCGAGTGGGCATCACCGACGCCGCCGCGGCGGCCCAACTCCGCAAACTCACCGCCGCCGGCCTCCTGGAAAAACGCCCCTACCAGGAGGAAGGCAAGCGCACCCGGCACGAATACGCCCTCACCCAGATGGGCCGGGACCTGCTCCCCGCAGTCGTGGCCCTCTGGCAATGGGGCGACGCCTACCTCCAGCCGGGCCCGCCACCCCTGCTGCGGGTAGACGCGGAAACCGGCGAACCGGTCCGCGTCGACCTGCGCACCTCCGACGGCACCGAGATCCCCCTGGAACGCCTGGCGGTCCGAGTCAACGAGGACTACCTTCGCGACCGCGCCGAACGCCGAAGGAAGAACCCGGACAGCTAGGCGCTGAACACGCCGATCGTCACGTCCTCCGTGCCGAGGGCCTGGAACAGGCTGACCCACAGCAGGACGACCGGCTCGGTGCTGCGGGCCGTGTTGAGCGCGCCGAGGTCGATCAGCTGTTCGTCAGCCCAGCCGAAGGAGTTCAGCAGCCGCGCCACCTGCGACTTGGCATCGGCGTCGTCACCGCTGAGAAAGATGGTGTGCTGTCCGGGAATTCGGGCCGGGTCGACCATCACCTGGTTGTTGGTGGTGTTGAGCGTCTTCACCACGCGGGTGGCCGGAAAGGCCCGCTGGATTTCCTCGGCGACGCTGCCCGCCTCGGGGACAACGAGTTTCGGCGGAAAGCCCTGCGAGAAGTCGAGTGCGTTGGAGACGTCGACGATGATCTTGTCCGCGAGATTGTCCGACCCGGCCGCGGTGAGCGCCGCTACCGATACCGTGCCCGATGTCGCATTCACGATCAGTTCGGCCGCTGCCGCCGCCTCGGCGAAAGTGCCGTGCGCCCCGCCGGTTTCGGCTGCCCACGCGGTGGCGTCGGCATTGTCGGCGGTCCGCGACCCCATCGTCACCGTGTGCCCGACCTCGACCAGCTTGCTCGCCAGCCGTCGACCGACCTGGCCGGTGCCGAGTACTGCTATGCGCATGTCACTACCCCATGTCGACAAACCCGCCCGGCGATCACCGGGTCCGAGCATCAGCATAGGGCCGCACCGGAATCGAGCCGAGCGTCTACGCGCACAGCGCAATCGTGCGCGGGCGACTCGAGCCACGAGCCGCCCGCGCATCCGAATCAGCGCAGGCGCTTGCCGTCCACGCTGAAGAAGTACACGTGTTCGGGGTCGGTGGTCAGGCAGAGGCGATCGCCCTTGGACGGCGGGTTGCGCCAATCCACGCGCGCCACAATCGTTTCCCCGGTCTGCCCGCCGGCGCCCGCCGAGAGGGCGCGACCGTAGACGTAGGCGTCGGAGCCCAGCTCCTCCACGACGTCGACCTCCAATTCGAGGCCGCCGTCGCCGACCTCGAGATGTTCGGGGCGGATGCCGAGGACCACGGAGCCCTCTCCCGCGTCGGCCACCGCGCGCGGCACCCGTACCGGGTAGCCACCGATGGTGACGGCCCCGTCGGTGACGGGGAGGGTGAACAGGTTCATCGCGGGCGAACCCATGAACCCGGCGACGAACATGTTCGCCGGATCGCGGTAGAGGTCGCGCGGCGAGGCGCACTGCTGGAGCAGGCCGTCCTTGAGGACCGCCACCCGGTCGCCCATCGTCATCGCCTCGACCTGGTCGTGCGTGACGTAGACGGTGGTGGTGCCGAGCCGGCGCTGCAACTGGGCGATCTGGGTCCGGGTCTGCACGCGCAGCTTCGCGTCGAGGTTCGACAGCGGCTCGTCCATCAGGAACACCCGCGGCTGCCGCACGATCGCGCGCCCCATCGCCACGCGCTGCCGCTGTCCGCCCGAGAGCGCCTTCGGCTTACGGTCGAGGTACTGCTCGAGGTCGAGGAGCTTGGCTGCCTCGAGCACCCGCTCGTCGCGCTCGGCCTTGGACACCTTGGCCAGCTTCAGCGCGAAGCCCATGTTCTCCGCGACCGACATGTGTGGGTAGAGCGCGTAGTTCTGGAACACCATCGCGATATCGCGTTCCTTGGGTTCGGCGTTGGTCACGTCTTTGTCGCCGATCCGGATGCACCCGGCGTTGACCTCTTCGAGGCCGGCCAGCATGCGCAGCGAAGTCGATTTGCCACACCCGGAGGGTCCGACGAGTACGAGGAATTCGCCGTCGGCGATCTCCAGGTCGAGTGCGTCGACCGCGGGTTTGGTGGCACCGGCGTAGAGCCGGGTAGCGCGGTCGAAAGTGACGGTAGCCATGCGTAGATCAACATCCCATCCCGGCAGGAACGTGCCGGACGATCCGAGTAGTGGGTCGCTGGGATCGTAGCGGCCCACAACGGTGCCGGGTAGCCTCGGTCGCGGTGCCAACCCGAGCCATCGAGGAGCCAGCGAGATGAGTCGTCCGGTCCGTATCGGAGTCCAGCTTCAACCGCAGCACGCGCCTGATTACGGGCTCATTCGCGATGCCGTGTTGCGGGCCGAGGACGCCGGAGTCGACATTGTCTTCAACTGGGATCACTTCTTCCCGCTCACCGGCGACCCGGCGGGCGCGCATTTCGAATGCTGGACGATGCTCGGCGCGTGGGCGGAGCAGACCGAGCGGGTCGAGCTCGGCGCGCTGGTCACCGGCGGCGGCTACCGCAATCCCGACCTGCTCGCGGATATGGCGCGCACGGTGGACAACATCAGCGGCGGCAGGCTGATCCTCGGCATCGGCGCGGGCTGGTTCGAGCGTGACTACGACGAGTACGGTTACGAGTTCGGTACGCCGGGCAGCAGGCTGACCCTGTTGAAGGAGAGCATGGCGCGCATCACCGCCAGGCTCGGGAAGCTGAACCCGCCGCCGGTCCGCGACATCCCGATCCTGATCGGCGGCGGTGGTGAGCGCAAGACGCTGCGCCTGGTCGCCGAGTACGCCGACATCTGGCACTCCTTCGCCGACGTGGCGACTCTCGGCCGCAAGAACAAAGTGCTGGCCGAACACGCGGCCGTCGTCGGTACCGACGAGTCGCGGATCGAGCGTTCGGTGCAGTGGCAGGGTCGCGACGAGGCGAAGGCGCTGCACGATGCGGGCGTCACCCTGTTCACCGTGGGTGTTTCCGGCCCTGGCTACGACCTCACCGAAGTCCGGCGCGCCATCGAATGGCGTGACGAGACGAACCCGGCCGTCCTGGAGGGCCTCGCGTAGTTTCGATCACGCTGCGGCGAACCCGCTTCCGGGCCTCGACCGGCTGTCGCCGTGGATCGACACCGTGAGCCGCAGCGCTGCGTAACCTTCGCCGTGCAAGGTTGCGGCTAGGGTCTATCGGCATGGCAGGTGTACGAACTCGGGCGCGGATCGCTGCCCTCTTGCTCCTCGTCGGCGTCGCGGCGACCGGTTGCGGCGGCTCCGAGAGCAGCTCCGCGCGCGACCTCTGTTCGCCACCGGGACCGAGCGCCGCCGCTGCCGCGCCGACCAATCTGGCCGCGGGCGAAACCGCGGGCGCCGATCGCTACACCACCGCGACAACGGCGCCGGTCGACTCGATCGACACCACGAAGCTCGGCCTGCTCAACCCGGGCACCCTGAGCGTCGGCACCCTGTCCGACGCGCCGCCCAGCATCTGTGTCAACAGCGAGGGCGCCTTCACCGGCTTCGACAACGAACTCCTGACCGCGATCGGCGCGAAACTCGGTCTGCGCGTCGAGTTCTCCGGCACCGAGTTCGCGGGCCTGCTCGCCCAGGTATCGGGCAAGCGTTTCGATGTCGGCTCGTCCAACATCACCACCACCGATGCCCGCCGCGAACTGGTCGGCTTCACCAACGGCTACGACTTCGGCTACTTCTCCCTGGTCGTTCCGCAGGGCAGCGCGGTGAAAGGCTTCGGTGACCTGAACCAGAGCTCGCGCATCGCCGTGGTGCAGGGGACCGTGCAGGACGAGTTCGTGGTGAACCAGCTGAAGCTGGATCCGGTGAAGTTCCCCGACTACAACACCGCCTACGCGAATCTGAAGTCCGGCCAGGTCGACGCCTGGGTCGCACCGTCGGCGCAGGCCGAGGGCGCGATCAAACCGGGCGACGGAATCGTGGTCTCGCAGAACACCTTCAGCCTCGACAACTTCGTCGGCTACGCGGTGGCCAAGAACAACCAGCCGCTGATCGACGCACTCAACTCCGGCTTGGACGCGGTGATCGCGGACGGCACCTATGCCCGTCTGTACGCCGATTGGGTGCCCCGTGAACTCCCGCCGGGGTGGAAGCCGGGCTCCAAAGCGGCGCCCACACCCCAGCTTCCGGACTTCAAAGCGCTCGCGGCCGAGAACCAGCCGGGCGAGACCGAACAGGTCGCGCAGAAGTCGACGCTGCAACAGTTGAAGGACACGTTCTTCGACTGGTCGTTGTACCGCAAGGCTTTTCCCGATCTGATCAAGACCGGTCTGCCGAATACCCTGATCCTGGCCTTGGTCTCGGGTGTCCTCGGCACCGCGATCGGCATGTTGCTCGCGGTGATGGGCATTTCCCGCACCCGCTGGTTGCGCTGGCCCGCCCGCGTCTACACCGACATCTTCCGTGGCCTGCCCGCCGTGGTGATCATCCTGCTCATCGGTCTCGGCATCGGCCCGGTGGTCCGCAATATCACCGGCGGCAACCCGTACTGGCTCGGCGCGGTGGCGCTGGCGCTGCTCTCGTCGGCCTATATCGGCGAGATCTTCCGCTCCGGTATCCAGTCGGTGGAGCCCGGTCAGCTCGAAGCCGCGCGCGCGATCGGCTTCGGGTACCGCCAGTCGATGACGCTGGTGGTGATCCCGCAGGGTGTGCGCCGGGTGCTGCCCGCGCTGATGAACCAGTTCATCGCGCTGATCAAGGACTCGTCGCTGATCTATTTCCTCGGCCTGCTCGCCTCGCAGCGTGAACTGTTCGCCGTCGGCCGCGACCTCAACGCCCAGACCGGCAATCTGTCCCCGCTGGTCGCGGCGGGCCTGATGTATCTGGTGCTCACCATCCCGCTCACCCACCTGGTCAACTACATCGACCAGCGCATGCGCACCGGCAGACCCACTCCCGCCGACCCGATCGAGCAGGCAGTCATCACAGAAGGGCGAGGCGCATGAGCGAGCGTAGCGAGCGGCAGACCAGCACAGCTGCATATGCAGTCATGGCGGAACCGAGCGCCAGCGAGGTGGAGGCATGAGTGCATCGCTGACCGGCACCGGGCTCAATCTGACGCTCGGCAACAACCACATCCTGCGCGGTGTCGACATCCACGTCGAGGCGGGCCACGCCACCACCGTCATCGGCCCGTCCGGCTCGGGCAAGTCGACGCTGCTGCGTGTGCTCAACCGCCTGCACGAACCCGATTCCGGCGATGTGCTGCTCGACGGCAAGTCGGTGCTGAAGGACAACCCCGACAAGCTGCGCCAGCGCATCGGCATGGTCTTCCAGCAGTTCAACCTGTTCCCCCACAAGACCGTCGCCGACAACATCGTGCTCGGCCCCCGCAAACTGCGCGGCCTGTCCGCCGACGAGGCCCGCGCGCTGGCGATCGAACAGCTCGAGATCGTCGGTCTGGCCGACAAGGCCGACGCCCGGCCCGCTTCGCTGTCGGGCGGCCAGCAGCAGCGCGTCGCCATCGCCCGCGCGCTGGCCATGAAACCGGAGCTGATGTTCTTCGACGAGGCCACCTCGGCGCTGGACCCCGAGCTGGTGAAGGGCGTGCTGGCGCTGATGGCCGACCTCGCCTCGGGCGGCATGTCGATGATCGTGGTGACCCACGAGATGGGGTTCGCCCGCGAGGTCTCCGACAGCGTCGTGTTCATGGATCAGGGCGTCGTCGTGGAGACCGGCACCCCCGACGCCCTGTTCGACGACGCCAAGACCCCACGCCTGCGCCGCTTCCTCGATCAGGTCCTCTGACCAGGTAAGGGGCCTCGCAGCAACGCATGCGCAACTGCTAATGTCGGAAGTGCTTGGAGCTCCATTCGATCAGTACCGGACCGCGTTCCGGGAAACCGGAAAGAGAGAGCCGATGACCACCACGCACGCCGAACACCCGCAGCACACCCATGTCCACGGCCCCACTTGCGGCCACGTCGCCGTTCCGCACGAGGACCACGTCGACTACGTCCACGACGGCCACCTGCACCGCGAACACGACGGCCACTTCGACGAGTGCGAGACCACAGCACACGTCGAGCACACCGCCCACACCCACGAGCACGGCCCCGGTTGTGGTCATGTCGCCGTCCCGCACGGCGACCACGTCGACTACATCCACGACGGCCACCGCCACGCCGCCCACGCGGACCATTACGACGATCACTGACCACCAGGCCGACCCCGCCCCGGCGGGGTCGGCTGCCCGTATTACCTCTGGCTCGACGATCGATCGGTTCCCCGGATAATGTCTGTGCCTGCGGCCTGCGTCATGCCTGCCGATTCACGGATGGGGATTCTCGGTAGATGGGCAGAACAATCAGGCGCACAATGGTTTTCGGTGTCGTCGGCAGCGTGCTGGCCGCGTGCGCGGCCACCTTCGGCGCGGGCAACGGCCTGGCCGACGGGCGCGATCCGATCGTCGAAGCCAAGAAGCTCCTCGCGACGCCGACCACCGCGAACGGCTCGAATATCATCTCGAGCAGGGTCGATGATCGAAATCTGACCATGCTGGTCTTCTCCGCCGCGATGAACAAGGGCATCACCGTGAAGGTGCAGCGTCCGAAAGACGCCTCTGTGCCGCGCCCGGCGCTCTACCTCCTCAACGGCGCCGGGGGCGGCGAGGACCGCGCGACCTGGTGGCAGAACACCGATGTCGGCGATTTCCTCGCCACCAAGGACGTCAACGTGGTGATGCCGATCGGCGGCGCCTGGGCGTACTACACCGACTGGCAGCAAGACGACCCGGCGCTCGGCCGCAACAAATGGCGCACCTTCCTCCTCGACGAACTCCCGCCGCTGGTCGACGCGGCACTGGGCACCAACGGCGTCAACGCCATCGCCGCCAACTCGATGACCGCGACGGCCGTCCTGCAATTGGCCGAGGCCAAACCGGGTTTCTACCAGTCCGTCGCCGGCTACAGCGGCTGCGCGCAGATCTCGGACCCGATCGGCAAGCAGTTCACCAAGCTGGTCGTGGAGACCTACGGCGGCGGTGACGTCGGCAATATGTACGGTGCCGACGACGACCCGGCCTGGGTCGCCAACGATCCGGTCGTCCACGCCGAGAAGTTGCGCGGCACCAGGCTGTTCGTCTCGGATGCCTCCGGCCTGCCGGGCCCGCACGACCGCATCGACGACCCGTACATGATGAATCCGACGCCGTTCGGCCTGGCCAACCAGCTCGTAGTCGGCGGGATCATCGAGGCCGCGGTCAACTGGTGCACCCGCAACCTCGAGTCCCGGCTGGACGAGTTGGGGATTCCCGCCACCTTCGACCGTCAGGCGAGCGGCACGCACTCCTGGGGCTATTGGCGTGATGCCTTCTATCGGTCGTGGCCGGTGCTGGCCGCGGGTTTGGGACTGCCCGAATAGCCGGTCAGTCGGTGACGGTGGCGAAGGCGGCCCAGAGCAGGGGCGAGTTCTCGGCCGCCGGAGCGTCCCGCCATGCGGACAACTGTGATCGCTGCCAGGTCAGCAGGGTGGGGACGGGTGTGGAGGAATCGTGAGCGGTGTCCACGGCGCAGACCGCGGCTTGCAGCGGGTGGCCCGTGGTGGGGGTGAGAGTGTGGAAGGCGTGGTCGGTGGGCAGCGGCCAGCGGGTGGCGGTGACGAGTTCGGCGCCCGCCGAGAGGGCCGCGGTGGTGAGGCCGAGGGCCTCGGTGAAACGCAGATCGCCGCCGCTTTCGCAGGCGATGAGGGCGACGCGGCTCGGCATCGGCCACCGGTCACGTCCGGGGACGGGGGTGGAGTCGAGCGTATGGGTGCCGAGGAGGAGGTCTTTCGCCGAGAGCGGGCGATGGGTGCGGTTCGTCGCCGCGAAGCCCCGGGTGTCGGCGGTGCAGCTGAGGTGGAGCTCGGCGTGTTCGCTGCGTCCCGATTCCGGTGCGGGAGCGGTGACATGGCCGACGTAGACGAGTCGGCTCGCGCCCGCCCGCAGCACCTCGGACAACCAGTCGCGGTCGGTGTCGGCGCGACGGAACAGTTCCACCGCGTCGTCGACACGGGGAACCACGCGCTCTCCGTAGCGGCCGAAGTGTTGTGCCACCAGGGTTTCCGCCGACGGCCTGCCGAGTACCGAGCCGAGTTCGGAGTCGGCGCGAAACCCCGGCACGCGCGGATCGAGTACCGCGACCACGGGTAGCTCGCGAGTGTCGTTCCAGCGGTGCGCGATTCGGTCCGGCGCGTGCACCACCGAGACCGGTGCGAGCAGGCTGATATCGGCGATGTCCAGCAGCCGGATTCCCGCATCGGGGGCGAGGATCTCCCACGGCACCTGCGCCAGCCTGGGTGAAGGCTGGATCCGCAGATGTGGCCGAATCCCCCGCTGCGACAGTTCGTACAGCTGCACGGCGAGCCCATAGGGCAGCAGGGTGCGTGACAAAGCCTGCGCCAGTGCACTTTCCGCCTCGGGATCGACCAGTGCGCCCTCGGTCATGACCCGGCGCAGATCGTCGGGTCGCGCGGGGTCGGGTACCGCGTCGGTGAGCAGTCGCAGTGTCTCGCGCACGTGGTCTCGGGGCAGTACCGCTACGCCGCGCGCCAACGCGTCGTCGGCCCATCGCCACGACACGTACACGTCACCCGCGTCGGCCAGCCTGATGAAAGCTGTCGGCACACTGCTGAGTTCGGCAGCCGAAGGCGTTCCCGTTGCCGGCTCGTTCACAGCGCGATCACCCGGCTGTCGCGGACGGGGCGTCCGTAGCGCTGCTCGGCGTGGGAGATGAAGTCCGCCAGGACGATGCGGCCGTGGTCGGTCAGCCGGGGTGGTGGCGCGACGGGGATGCCCGCGGCGGCGGCGACATCGGCGAGCGCGGCGCCGAGTTGCAGGGCCGGTGTGGTGATCTGTTCGGCGGGCTCGGGATCGAACAGCTGGAACTCGAGGGCAGGCGCCGTGACGTCGGAGTACGCGGTGGTATCGAGAGTCGTCCCAGCACACTGTGTCTCGATCAGATCGCTCACCAGTTGACCGTTTCCGGCGAGCGCGGCGCATCGGAAGGCAACGCGCATGGCGGGTTCGGCGACGGTGCGGTGCCAGTGTTCACGCTGGTTGCCGTTGGGGAGGGTGTGGCGGACGGCGTCGATGGCGAGGGCGGCGGGGACCGCCAGGGACACCGCGCGGGCCACCAGGTCCGGATCCGGTTGTGCCGCTTGCTCGATCGAGGTGTGGAGGAGTTCGGCGTGCCAGTAGTCGAGCTGGGCGCAGTGCATCCCGAGGCCCTGGGCGGCGTAGGCCGCGAACGAGGTGTCCAGTAGCTGCTCGGCGGCAGCGAGATCGCCTTCCGCACAGGCGACGGTGGCCAGGCGCAGCCGCATGTCCGCCGCGTCCACCACCGCGCCGGTGGAGTCGAACCGATCCAGTGCCCGTTCGTAATACGCACGCGCCGTGGCGAAGTCATTGCGGCGTTCGGCGAGAAAACCCATCGTCTTCGACCCGATCCCGGACCAGTGGCCCAGTTCACCGGCCTCGAAGAACTTCTGACTGGCCAGCAATGGCTCCTCGGCCTCGTCGAAATGCCCGGCCCGCACCAGCATCGTGGCCAGATTCTGCTGCGACTCCGCGACCGAGGCGGCCTCGCCCGCCGCGGCGAAGGCGGCTACCCCTTGCCGAGCGAAGTCGATAGCCAGTTCCCAGCGACCGGTCTCGAAGGAACAGGCCGCCAGGTTCATCAACGGGTGACCGGCCAGCTCCGGCGCGAAACGCTCGGTCACACCGAGAGATTCGACCGCCAGCTCACCGGCGCGCGCCCACTGCTGCCGGTGCAGCGCGACCGCCGTCAGCGACAGCAGGCACGCCACCCGCAGCAGCCCCTGATCGATGCTGTCGGCGAGCAGCACACGCGCCTGCTCGAGCACATCCTGCGCGGCATCGAACTCGCCCAGATGCTGGAAGGCCTGCGACAGATTCACCAATGCCGCAGGTCGCTGATGTGCGGCATCGTCGGGCATTTCCGCCAATGCCGTTCGGAACAGCACCACCGAGCGCCGATGCTCACCGAGCTCGTCGGCCATACTCGCGGCATTGATCAGCGCGGCACTGCGCAATCGCGGCGCCGCATCGTCGGCCGCCCGCTCGAAGATCTCCAGTGCCGCGACCACATCGCCACGCTGATAGGCCGCGTACCCCGCGGTGAGCTGGGCGTCGTCGCGATCGGATGTCCTGCCCGTGGCCGCCATCAGAAGTCCTCGTCTGTTTCGGCGGCCGCTGTTTCGGCGCTCAGGCGCTGGTCGCCGGTGTGTTCGGTGAGCCGGGCGCGGGCGAATCGGCGGATCCGCTCCCGGGCGGCCGACTCGTCTTGCGGCGGATCGGCAGGACCGACACCGGGCACGAAAACGGTGATCTCCGGCGAGTTTTCCGGTGTGCCGGGGATTCGCGCCGAGCCGGTCCAGGCATCGCCCCGCAGGTGCAAGGGCATCTCGACATCGGGTCCCGGCCGGTCGTGCTCGGTGTCGGCGGGCAGCCGCACTCGAACCCGCGCGTGCGGCCGAAGGTGTTCGGGGACGAGTCGCCGGCAATCCGGCGCGGCGACCACGCTGACCCGCACCGTCGATACCCCGGCCGCGCGGGACACCTGCCACGACACGGCGTGCTCGCCCGCGTCGAGAATGCCGGGCGGGCACCGTCGCCAGTCCCAGCCACCACTGCCGCGCGCCACGATCAGCCCGTCGGACGAGTCGGCGCCGCCGGCCGCCAAGGCGTAGTCCTGCGCGCGGCCCCGTGATCCTGTCGACTCGCCCAGCGGCCCTCGCTCGTCGGTGGAGTCGGATAACCCGAAGTCTTCCTGCGTGCCCGGCATCGACCCGCGATTCCCCGAGCCGGCGTCGCGCTCCGTGCCGTGCTCGCCGTCATCGCCGTCGACCGCCATCTCGCATTGCGCGGTGAGCATCCCGATTTCCTCGACCAGCAGCCGCGGATCCAGGGCGGGAATGCCGTCGATGGTCGACGCGGGCCACCACCGGCTCGCCCAGTGCGCGTAGGCGAGTCGTCGCAGGGCCGCCGCCGGCGCGCGTCGAGCGGGCGCGGCTGTCAGCGCTGCGGGCCGGTTGTCCGCGAGCGCCGAGGCGACCTCTTCGCCGTACACCGCCCACACCCAATCCTGTGCGGCATCGACGTCATCGAGTACCGCGGCGGGCACCGATTCGTCGTCGAACAGGCTCCAGCTCAGATGCCCGCCCACGACCTCGAGAACCAGCACATCGAGCCCTGGCGCGGCATCGGTGACCAGTGGCGTCCGCTCCGGAGCGATCACGAGCAAGCCCGGCTCCGCACGGCGCAGGTGGACGACTGTCATCAGCTGGCCCTCGCTTCCACATCGGCCACGGTGTCGGCGGTCAGCGCCTGTTTCACCCGGGTGCGGTGGTCCAGGATCACCGACCGGGCGACACCGTCGAGCAGATCCCACAGCTCACCGGGATCGAACACCGGCAGCTCGCGCACATCCCGACCGTGCAAACGCACCCACAACCTGCGCGAATACGGCCGCCACGGCGCGTGCAACTCGGCGGCCACCGTCGCGAGCGGTCCCGTCTGCCCGTCGACCGCGTGCACCGCGTACCGACGCGCCTGCAGCACATACCCTTCCCGCCGCCAGCGACCGTTGACCACGTCGTGCGCACGCGACGAAGGAGCCGGGTCGACCGCCGCCTGGGCACCGAACGGGGAGAGACCCAGCGCCAGTTCGGTACCCGCCGCCGCGGCGACCCGCAGCGATTCGTCGAGCAGTCCCCATGGCGAACAACTACGCGAGATCTCCCGCGTGACCAGCTCCGCAATCTCGGGGAGGTCGGTCCGATCGATGCTGCCCTGCAACACCGTGAAGACCCGCTCGTACACGGTCCGGTCGAAGGGCAGACCGAGGCTCGCGGTCGACGCGGACGCGCCCAGCTCGGGGCGCTGTGGGCTGGCACAGCTGGTGAGCCCCAGGTCGTCGGCGCCCGCGTCGGGATGCGTGAGCCACAGGGCGATCCCGCGCCGGGTGCCGGCACCGCTGTCGACGATGTCGTCGAACAGCGGCCCCGCATCGGCCGGATCTCCCGAACGGGCGAGCGTGCAGGCTTCGAGCAACTCGGTCAGTTCGGCCGCCAGATCCCTTGCGCCGTAAGGGGCGAGCGGGCGGCGGGCCCAGGCGATGTCCAGCAGTTGCGCCAGTTCGGCCGCGCGAGCCGGGTCGGTGACATGGTGTTTCAGTGCGGCGGTGGTGCGCCCGCCGGTGCTGTCGTGGACTTCGCGCAGCGTCGCCTCGGCCCTCGCGTGCGCGCGGTCGCCCGGCGCACCGTCCACAGTCGCCAGCTCGAAGCAGCGCTGGAAGTACAGATCCTGGGCGTTGCCCTCGGTGATCCGCAGCCTGCGCCGCACCTGCTTCAGGACGACGAACCACGCCGCACACGCCCGCAGCGCATCGGACTGCGCGTGCAGCAGTGCCGTGAGCAGCGCGATCCCGTCCTCGTCGAGCATGCTCGACGACAGCCCGGGATGCTGCATCGGCCGCAGCACCAGCGGATCGAGAATCAACTTCACCGTCCGCCGCAACGGTCCGCCGTCGGCCCCGCTCAGCGCGTCGACTCCGTCGAGCCCTCGCCACACCTCATCGAGCACCATGGCGCGCGGTCTCCGCATCCGACCAGGTTATAGGTATTTTCGGCGGCTGGTGCGGCGGTTGCCGAGCGCGAAAGTTGGGATCGGTAGGCGGGGAAAGATTTCTACCTTTCTCTCAACGGGTTACCAGCCCGGTCACACCGAGAGAAACGGAAACCACCATGAACACCAAGCTGATCGCCGCCCTCGCCGCTTCCGCCGCCGCCACCGCGCTGTTCGTCACCGGTTGCAGCGACGATGCCGGCACCGCCTCCCCGAGCACCGCCGGATCGGCCGCTCCGGCCCCGGCCGCGGGCAAGTCCACCGCCACTGTCGACGGCAAGGAATTCACCGCGAAATTCGACACCACCTGTGCCAAGCAGGGGGGCACCCTCGCCCTGGCGCTCACCGACACGGCCAACGCCACCTACGGCAGCCTCTCGGTCAGCGCGTCGGTCGAAGGCGACAAGGTCCAGGCGGTCGCCATCGGCGGTAGCCAGGGCGGCGCCAACGGCCTGCCCTACGCCGTCGGCTACGGCAACGGCCAGCCCGGCGGTTCCGCGACCCTGGCCAAGGACGGCAACACCTACCGCGTCACCGGCGAGGGCATCAGCGCCGACATGACCAACCCGCTGGCGGGCCCGTCGACGGCGAAGTTCGACATCACCTTCGCCTGCTCCACCATCGTCGGCGCCTGACCCTTCGCGACCCGGTCGCATCCATCCAAGGAGAAATCATGAAATCCAAGCTGCGTGCGGCCGCGGTCGCCTTCGGAATCCTCGCCATCGGCTACTACCTCTTCTACGGCCTCACCTACACCCCCGACGAATACACCGGCGCGATGCTCGGCTGGGTCGGTCCCCAGATGGCCCTGCCGATCATCGCGCTCACTATCGTCCCGATCGTCTTCGCCTTCACCGGCGACGGCATTCTCGAAGCCTTCACCGGCCGCAACAGCAGCGAGTTCCGCGACGGCGCGGTCGGTATCGGCACCATTACCTCGTTCCGGCAGACCGGCGTCTCGGTGAACGACCAACCGCAGGTCAAGATCGCTTTCCGGGTCGAGGGGTCCGACGGAAAGGTCTTCGACTCGCACGCCAAGATGATCGTGCCGCTCACCGAACTGGCCCTGCTGCAGCCGGGCGTCGTCCTGCCGGTCCGGTATCTGCCCGGTCGCACCGACAAGGTCGAGGTCGACCGCTCCGGCGACAACGGCGCCGCCCAGCGCGCGATGAACGAATCACTCATCCGCAAGGGCATCACCACCCGCGGCAAGCTCGACATCGCCGAACGCGGGCTGGCCGCCCAGGCCGTGGTCCGCAGCCTGGACGTCCCCGGCCGCATCCGCGGTGGCTACACCGAGATCGCGCTCGGTCTGGTGGTCACCCGCCCGGACGGCACCACCTTCGAGACCCGCGCCGAGAAGTACCTGCCGCCCACCGCAGTCGGGCACGTGCAGGTGGGCCGGATCGTGCAGGTGCACTATCTTCCGGGCAACGAGCAGGAAGTGGTGATCTCCCTTCCGGTCAACGCCTGATGACAACTCCCGCGCACTCGGCGCGCGCCGTGGCTGATCCATCCGTGATCGGTCACAGCGCGCGCCGAGTTTTGGTCGTCCGTTCATCTACGCGTTCCCGATGGCTCGCTTGGGCTGCTTACGGTGCCCGGAGTCCGTTCTACTCAGGAGTCACCGTGAGTCCGAAACCGCTCGCCCTGTTCGTCAAGCATGACGGTCAGTCGGCACGCGCCGCCCTGACCTGTGAATACAAGTGCGGCAACGCCTGCTTTCACGAGCCCCCGAACACCTCCGAGGGTGCCTACTTCGGTGACATCGTCAGCGGCCTCAACCGCCGTGGCCTGATCAAGGGCGGCGCGGCCGCGGTGCTGGCCGTCGGCGCCGCGAGCGCGCTGGCCGCCTGTGGTGACGACTCCGAGGCCGCGAAGACCCCGGCCCCGACTCCGGCCGGAACCCCCGGCACCGGAACGGCGTTCACCGCGGTGGCGCCGAACAAGGAAGACGCGCTGACCATTCCGGAGGGCTACGACCAGCAGGTCGTCATCCGCTGGGGTGACCCCCTCTTCGCCGACGCCCCCGCGTTCGACTTCGACAAGCAGACCGCCGCGGCGCAGCTGAAGCAGTTCGGCTACAACAACGACTTCGCCGCGCTGATGCCGATCGAGGGCCAGGCCAACAGCTACCTGCTCGTGGTCAACCACGAGTACACCACCGGTCCGATGATGTTCCGCGGGTACAACAAAGACGCCCCGACCGACGAGCAGATCGCGATCACCAAGGCCGCCCACGGCATGGCCGTGGTCGAGGTCAAGGGTGAGGCGGGCTCGGGCAAGCTCACCCCGGTGTTCGGCAAGTACAACCGCCGCATCACCGCCGACACCGAGTTCCTGCTCACCGGCCCCGCCGCGGGCAGCGCGTTCACCGTCACCGGTGCCGACCCCTCGGGCAAGAAGGTCCTCGGCACCTTCGCCAACTGCGCCGGTGGCGTGACCCCGTGGGGCACAGTGCTTTCCGGCGAGGAGAACTTCAACGGCTACTTCGCCAACGGCGACAAGGCCTCCGACCCGCAGGGGCGCGTCAAGCGCTACGGCTTCCCCAAGGGCGGCACGCCGAACCAGTGGGAGCGCACCGACAAGCGCTTCGACCTGAGCCAGGAACCCAACGAGGCCAACCGTTTCGGCTATGTCGTCGAGGTCAACCCGTGGGACGCCGCCGCCACGCCGATCAAGCACTCCGCGATGGGTCGCCTCAAGCACGAGGGCGCGTCGATCTACGTCACCGACTCCGGTGATGTCGTCTCCTACACCGGCGACGACGAGAAGTTCGACTACATGTACAAGTTCGTGTCCTCGCGCAAGATCCAGTCCGGCACCGGCGCTTCCGCGATGCGGCACAACCTGACCATCCTCGACGCGGGCACCCTCTACGTCGCCAAGCTCACCGGCGACCACGCCGACAAGATCGACGGCAGCGGCGCGGTCCCCTCCGACAAGGGCTTCACCGGCAAGGGCCAGTGGATTCCCCTGCTCGAGACCGGCGACGACGGCAAGGGCAAGTCCCTGGTCGACGGCATGTCCGCCGCCGAGGTGGCGGTGTTCACCCGCCTGGCCGCCGACAAGGTCGGCGCCACCAAGATGGACCGCCCCGAGGACTTCGAGGCCAACCCGTTCACCGGCAAGGTCTACGTGGCGCTGACCAACAACGACAACCGCGCCAAGGACGACAAGCCGCGCGTCGACGAGGCCAACCCGCGCAAGCTGAACAAGAACGGCCAGGTCCTCGAGCTCACCGACAACCACACCGGCACCGACTTCACCTGGTCGCTGCTGCTGGTCTGCGGTGACCCCGCCGCCGCCGACACCTACTTCGCCGGCTTCGACAAGACCAAGGTCAGCCCGATCTCCTGCCCGGACAACCTGGCCTTCGACCCGTACGGCAACCTGTGGATCTCCACCGACGGCAACGCCCTCAAGACCAACGACGGCCTGTTCTCGGTGATCCTCGACGGCCCCAACCGCGGTGAGACCAAGCAGTTCCTCACCGTGCCCAAGGGCGCCGAGACCTGCGGTCCGATCGTCACCGAATCCCACGTCATCGTGTCGGTCCAGCACCCCGGCGAGGCCGACGACGCCACCCCCGACAACCCGCAGTCCCACTGGCCCGACGGCGGCACCTCCCAGCCGCGTCCCGCCGTGGCGGTCGTCTGGAAGAAGAACGGCGGACGAATCGGCGTCTAGCCGGCTCCCGATCCGCTGACGAAACCGCTACTCGGCTGGGCGAGTGGCGGTTTTGTCATGTCTGTCCTCAGCTGCTGCCGAACATTCCCGACATGTTGGCGAAGCGGGCGAGGTCGCCTTGCGCGCCGCTGTAGATGTTGACGTCGGTGCCGCCGTGGATGCCAGGGACCGTGCCGCGGTCGGTGGTTTGCCAGAAGGTCCAGGCGGGCCAGTTGCCGGGGACCTCGGGCTGGTCGTTGCCGCTGTAGTCGGCGATCCAGAGCGGGTACCGGGTGAAGGCGCTGGTGTCGGCCATCGCGGTCTTCCAGAAGTGCGGGTAGGTATAGATGATGGGCGTGCGGCCGGTGAGGGTTTGCAGCGCGTTGAGGTAGCGGTGGGTCCAGTCGATGAGCGCGGCGGAAGCCAGACCGCCCGAGGTTTCCAGGTCGAGCACCGGGGGCAGGTCGAGGGGCCCGTTCTGGCCGAGGACCGTCGCCGCGTACATCGCGGCCTGCGGTTCGGGCGGCAGCTCGGGTCGCGCGAAGTGGTACGTCCCGCGCGCCACCCCGGCGGTCCGCATGAGAATGCTGTCCTGCACGAAGAACGGATTGATGTAGTGCAGGCCCTCGGTGGCCTTCACCATCGCGAACTGGTGTCCGGCCGCGCGCACCGCGTGCCAGTCGATCATCCGGCCGTCCACATGCTGCCAGGACGACACATCCGGCCCGCTGGGCTCCGCCTGCGCGGTAGCGGGAAATGCGCAGACCAGGGCGATGAGCGCAACACAACCACGAACCGTCGAACTCCAGCGCTTGGTGTCCATGGCCGTCGACCGTAGTGACTTGTTGCCTGTGTGACCAGTGGTGTTGGTGTGTGTCTGTGAAAAGTTACCGAAAGCCTGTCGGCCCGTGCCCGTATCTTGGTGCGGACATCGGCTGACAGGGAGTGGTGGCATGGCGCGCAAGCGTGAGGTGCGGTTCGAACCGGCGGTGGCGAAGCCGGGGGCGCTGCGACCCGCGGTCTCGCCCGGCGACGATCCGATCGACGAACTGACCGTCACCGACGTCGAATATCGCGACGGGGATTTCGCCGAGCGTCACGTCTCCGGCGTGAGCGTCGAGGCCTGCCTGTTCGACAGCGTTCGGTTTCCGAGCACCCTGCGCCACAGCACCATCGCCGAATCCACGCTGCGGGTCTGCGATCTGGCCAACGTTCAGGCCGATGACTCCTCGATGATCGAATCCCTGATCGAGCACGGTCGTCTCACCGGATTGTCGTGGACCGCAGGTGTTCTCCGCGACGTCCTGATCGACTCCACGCGCGCCGACCTGTCCTCCTTCGCCCAATCCCGCCTGCGCACAGTGGTGTTCCGGGACTGCGATCTACGTCAAGCCGACTTCCAGAGCGCTGAGTTCCGCAACGTCCGCTTCGAACGCTGCAACCTCGTCGGAGCCCGTTTCGCCGGCGCCCGCATCCAGCAGAACCTGCGCTTCGAAGACTGCGACCTCACCGGCATCTACGGCATCACCGCCCTGCGCGGCGCCACCATCAACGGCGGCGACCCGCAGGGACTGGCGTCGACTCTCGCGCGCGAACTCGGCATCACCGTCGAATGGCACACCGACATCGCGGAGAACTAGCCGAGCCAATCGAGCACCGAAGCGGCAGTCCAGGATTGCTGCATACTCCCCAGTGGAGCGCCGGTGAACGGCTCGTAGTACTCGGCGAAGCTGCCGTCACTGGCCTGGCGCAGGCCTTCGGCGCGGAGCATGTAGGAGCGCTCCGCCCAGCCACGGCGGGCGAAGGCCCAGGAGAACAGCCAGCTCATCACCGGCCAGACGGGGCCGCGCCAGTATTCGCGGGAGCGGAAGTCCTTGGCGACCGGTGAGGTCGACGGTGGCAGGGCGTAGCGCAGGTCGGGGTGGCCGCAGAAGCGTGGGCCCTCGAAGGTGTTGAGGAGGGCGCGCTCGGCGTGGCGGGGCAGGCCACCCGAGATCAGCGGGGCGAACATGGCGAGGGTCTCGGTACTGATCCAGCGTTGCAGACGGACGTCGTAGTCCTTTGCGGCGCCGGTCCGTTCGTCGGTGGTGGCGACCACGCCCTTGCGGAAACGGTCGGCCCAGCCGTGCAGTTCGCGGACGTCGGCGTGCGGTTGTTTGTACTCCTCGCCGATATCGGCGAGCACCTCGCAGGCCAGTGCGAAGATCGCCGACACGAACACGTCCTCCACGGCGAAACTCATCACCGAGGTGAGCTGGAAATCGTCGTAGTTCGCGCGCCGCATCTGCTCGACCAGCCACAGGTAGCGGTCGTACTCACGGTCGCTCGGCCGCTGGGTGGGATCGGAGATGATCGAGGTGTCCGCGCGCCGGTACGGCGGAAGATCCGTCCCCGGAACAACATTGGCGTAGGCGCGGTCCCAGCGCGGCGAGTTGTCCATGCCGGATTCCCAGCCGTGATACAGCGTGATCCGCCCGGTTTCCTTCGGGTCGCGGGCATGCGCGAGCCAGCGGTGCCAGCGCACCAGATCAGGCCAGCGGCGGTTCAGGAATTCCTCGGCGACCGCGCGGGTGGAGCGGCCGTGCCTGCGGGAATGATCGAGGATGCGCTGCACGGCGATGGCGTGCACCGGTGGCTGGGTGATGCCGGAGGTGTCGGGGCCGTCGGGGGCGTTGCTGGCCAGCTTGCGACATTCCCACCGCGCGGGCCCGGGAAAGTATCCGTCGACACCGTTGGCGAACACGATGTGCGGGATCATCCCGTTCTTCCACTGCGCCGACAGCAGCGTGTCGAGCTCGACCACCGCCCGCTCCACGCTCAACGGCGCCAGCCCCACCGCCACGAACGCCGCGTCCCAGCTCCACATGTGCGGGTAGAGGCGGGGCGCGGCGCTGGTCATCGTGCCCAGGTCGTTGCCCCGCAGGAGGTAGGCGGCGCGGGCCGCGAGCTGCGTCGAGGTGAAACCTGGGTCGGTCATCTATCTATTCTGCGGTGGAGCAGGCCCGGTGGCATCTCGACGGCACTGTGACGATCAGTACCCGGCTTGACGCGACCCGTTCTGCGCCGCCGACCCGACCGAGCTGAGCATGGTGGTGATGCACAGCCCGACCAGCAGGTTGATCGCCGCGGTCGCGATCTTGGCGTCCAGATCGGCGACCAGCGTGAACGGCAGAATCACCGCGACGGCCGTCAGGAGCAGGCAGATCCAGGTGAAGAAGGTGAGCGGGCTCGGCATCGCCAGCAACAGCACCATCAACAGTGCCGTGGCCAGCAGCGCGGCGCCCGCGGCGGCGATGGCGTAGGAGGTGGTGGAGACGGTGCCGTACGCACCCGCGCCCTCGGGCGAGAGGATCGCGATTCCGAGCACCCCGCGGATGAGCATGATCGCGACGACCACCAGCAACGCGGCCACGACGGCCGTGCCGATACCGCCTGCCCACAGCTTGCCCACATTGACCTTGGGCTCCGGTTCGCCCTGGGGATAGTGCGGCTGGCCCTGGCCGTACTGGGGCTGGCCCTGGTGCTGGGGGTACTGCGGGTCCGCTGGTCCGTAGTTGTACCGGGGATCGGTCATAGTCCGACGGTACTAGTCGTCGCTGTCATCCGCGCGCGGAAACGGCCAGGGTGTCGAGATCTCCGTGCCCGCTAGCGTGGGATGTATGACGGTGACCAGTACTCCCGCCCAGACCGCTCTCATCACCGGCGCGAGCCGTGGACTCGGTGCCGCGATCGCCCGCGAACTCGCGCCCACCCACGACCTGCTGCTCGGTGCCAGATCCGCCGACGCGCTGAAGCCGATTCTCACCGAGCTGCCCGAGGCGACGGGCTGGCCGGTCGCGCTCACCGACTACGCGGCGGTCGCCGCGGCCGCCGAGCCGATCTCGCGACTCGATGTCCTCGTGCACAACGCGGGTATCGCCGACCTCGGAACGGTCGCCGAGTCCTCGGTCGAGCAGTGGCGCGAAACCCTCGAGGTCAACCTGATCGCGGTTGCCGAGCTGACAAGGGTGTTGCTGCCCGCACTGCGTGCCGCGAACGGGCACGTGGTGCTCATCAATTCGGGCGCGGGATTGCGCGCGCATCCCGGCTGGGGCTCCTATGCGGCCGGCAAGTTCGGGCTGCGCGCCTTCGCCGACGCGCTGCGTCAGGAGGAACCCTTGCTGCGGGTGACCTCGCTGTTCCCCGGTCGCATCGACACCGATATGCAGCGGGCGATCGTCGCCGGCGAGGGTCGCGAGTACCGGCCGGAGGAGTTCCTCACCGCCGAAACGGTGGCCGGTGCCGTGCGAACGGCCGTCGACACCCCACGGGACGGGCATCCGACCGAGATCGTGTTGCGGCCGCGCTGACCGCGACGGGGCGATTCGGTATGGTCGCCGATAGCTGCGTCCAGGGGGTCGGCGCTGGAATTCGCACAGAGGTATCCGCTGGTTCAGGCGCTCGATGGATTCGGTGGGTACCGTGCCGCTGATTTGATCGTGCCCTGGCTCGTGGCGAGGTGCACCCGGTTCGAGTAGGGGTTCGGTAAGTGGATAGACGTCGAATGCTGGCGATGTTGGCCGCGGGTACCGCCGTGGCGCTGACCGGCTGCGCGACCGCCGAGGGCGAGACCGTCGCGGCGGGTTCCGGCGGCGAGATCCCCACGCCGCCGCCCGCCCCGACCCCCGTCCAGCCACTGCTCCCGCCCCCGCCGGGCGGGCCGAAGTCGATCATTCCCCCGAAGCCCATCACCGCGCTGCCCGGCCAGGGGCTCACCATGGCACTGACGGTCGACGACGGCGCGAGTGCCGAAGTCGTCGGCGCGTACGTGAAATGGGCGAAGGACACCGGCGCCCGCTTCACCTTCTTCGTCACCGGCTACTACGACTCCTGGACCATCCACCGCGACGCGCTGCGCCCGCTGGTGGAATCGGGCCAGATCCAGCTCGGCAACCACACCTGGGACCACGCCGCCCTGACCAAGATCAGCACCACCGAGGTGGCCGACCAGCTCGGTCGCACGAAAACGTTCCTGCGCAACAACTTCGGCGTCGACGGCACCCCGTATTATCGACCGCCGTTCGGATACCACAACGCCACCGTCGACAAAGTGGCCGCCGACCTCGGCTACACCGTCCCCGCCATGTGGTACGGCTCCCTGTCCGACTCGGGTCTCATCACCGAGGAATACCTGATCGAGTGCGCGCACAAATACTTCGCCGCCCAGTCGATCGTCATCGGCCACGCCAACTTCCCACCGGTCACCCACTGCTACGGCCAGCTGGTCGACATCATCAGGTCACGCAACCTGGCGCTGGTCACGCTGAACGACGTCCTGGAAGTACGAAGCTGATCTCGCAATAACATGGGTAACTCACCGGGCACGAGCTGACCCGCCCACCTCACAAAGCTTGCCGCGTCCCCAACTCTGCCCGTACCCGGGTCTGGCCGAAAGACCCGGGGAGGCGGCTACGGCACGATGTTGACCATCTTCCCCGGCACCACGATGATCTTGCGGGGCGCCTGACCGTCGAGCAGGGCGATGACCTTCTCGTCGGCCAGGGCGGCGGCCTCGATCGACGCGGGGTCGGCGTCGGCGGGGACCTGGATTCGGCTGCGGACCTTGCCCTTCACCTGGATCGGGTATTCCACCGAGTCCGCCACCAGCAGTGCGGGGTCGGCGGCGGGGAAGGGGCCGTGGGCCAGGGAGGTGGTGTGGCCCAGGCGTTCCCACAGTTCCTCGGCGATGTGGGGAGCCAGCGGAGCGAGCATCAGCACCAGGGGTTCCACGGCGGCGCGGGGGGCGCCGGTGGGGTAGTTCTTGGTGAGATGGTTGGTCAGCTCGATCAGCTTGGCGCCCGCGGTGTTGTCGCGCAGCGCGGCCAGGTCCTCGTCGACGCCGGCGATGGTGCGGTGCACCAGGCGCAGGGTTTCATCCGAGGGTGCGGCGTCGGTGGCCTTCACCGTGCCGGTTTCCTCGTCGACCACCAGGCGCCAGACGCGCTGCAGGAAGCGGTGCGCGCCGACGACGTCCTTGGTCGCCCACGGGCGCGAGGTGTCGAGCGGACCCATCGACATCTCGTAGAAGCGGAAGGTATCGGCGCCGTAGAGGTCGCACATCTCGTCGGGCGAGATGGCGTTCTTCAGCGACTTGCCGATCTTGCCGTACTCCTGGGAGACCTCGATCTCGACGCCGTCGGCCCCGGTCCAGAAGAACTTCGCGTCACGTTCGACGATCTCGGCGGCGGGCACGTACGCGCCACGGGAGTCCGTGTACGCGTACGCCTGCACCATGCCCTGGTTGTACAGGCGGCGGTAGGGCTCGCTGCCGGAAACATCGCCCAGGTCGAAGAGCACTTTCTGCCAGAATCGCGCGTACAGCAGGTGCAGCACCGCGTGCTCCACACCGCCGATGTACAGGTCGACACCGCCCGGATCGTTCGGGCCGTGCTCGGCCGTGCGCGGCCCGAGCCAGTACTTCTCGTTCTCCTCGGCGCAGAACGTCTCGGTGTTGGAGGGGTCGGCGTAGCGCAGCTGGTACCAGGAGCTACCGGCCCAGTTGGGCATCACATTGGTGTCGCGGCGGTACTGCTTGGGCCCATCGCCCAGATCCAGCTCCACGTTCACCCAATCGGTGGCCTTGGCCAGCGGCGGGGACGGCTCGGAGTCCGCGTCGTCGGCGTCGAAGGTGACCGGCGCGAAGTCTTCCATCTCCGGAAGTTCCACGGGCAGCATGGATTCCGGCAGCGCGTGCGCCACGCCGTCGGCGTCGTAGACGATCGGGAACGGCTCGCCCCAGTACCGCTGACGGGCGAACAGCCAGTCGCGCAGCTTGTACTGGACGGTGCCGGTGCCGTGACCCTCGGCTTCGAGGTGGCCGATCATCGTCGCCTTGGCCTCGTCGACCGAAAGCCCGTTCAGGAAGCCGGAATTCACCAGCTTGCCCTCGCCGGAATGGACCGCTTCGGCAACGTTCCCACCGTCGATCACCTCGATGATCGGCAGGTTCAGCGCTGTCGCGAAATCCCAGTCACGGCTGTCGTGGCCGGGCACCGCCATGATGGCGCCGGTGCCGTAGCCGCTCAGCACGTAGTCGGCGATGAAGATCGGCACCTGCGAGCCGTCGGCCGGGTTGGTGGCGTAGGAGCCGAGGAAGACGCCGGTCTTCTCCTTGTTCTCCTGACGTTCCAGATCCGACTTCGCCGCGATCGACTTGCGGTATGCGGCAACGGCTTCCGCGGGGGTGGGGCTGTCGTTGGTCCAGCGGGCATCCGTATCGGCGGGCCAGGCGGCGGCGGTCAGTTTGTCGACCAGCTCGTGCTCCGGGGCCAGCACCACGTACGTCGCGCCGAACAGGGTGTCGGGGCGGGTGGTGAACACCTCGATGGTCTCGCCGTCGGCGTCGAACCGCACCTGGGCGCCACGCGAGCGCCCGATCCAGTTGCGCTGCATGGACTTCACGTTGTCCGGCCAGTCCAGGGTGTCCAGGTCGTCGACCAGGCGGTCGGAGTAGGCGGTGATGCGCATCATCCACTGCCACATGCGCTTACGGAACACGGGGAAGTTCCCGCGCTCGCTGCGCCCGTCGGCGGTGACCTCTTCGTTCGACAGCACGGTGCCGAGTCCCGGGCACCAGTTGACGATCGAATCCGATTGGTACACCAGGCGGTACGAGTCGATCAGCGCGCCTCGCTCAGCCGCCGACATGGTGTTCCAGTCCCTTTCGGGGACCGGACGCGCGCCGGTGGCGAACTGCTCTTCCAGCTCCGCGATCGGCCGGGCCCGACCGGCTTCCTGGTCGTACCAGGCGTTGTAGATGCGCAGGAAGATCCACTGCGTCCACCGGTAGTACTCGGGGTCGGTGGTGGCGAACGAACGCCGCGGGTCGTGGCCGAGGCCCAGCCGGTCCAGCTGACGCTGCATGGTCGCGATGTTGGCCTCGGTGGTCACCCGCGGGTGCGCGCCGGTCTGTACCGCGTACTGCTCGGCGGGCAGACCGAAGGCGTCGTAGCCGAGCGCGTGCAGCACGTTGCGCCCACGCATGCGGTGGTAGCGGCCGAAGACGTCGGTGGCGATATAGCCCAGCGGGTGGCCGACGTGCAGGCCCGCGCCCGAGGGGAACGGGAACATGTCCTGGATGAACAGCTTGTCGGCCGGCGTCTCCCCGGCGAGCGGCCCGACCGGGTTGGGCGCGTCGAAGGTGCCGCGCTCGGTCCAGTTCTGCTGCCAGCGGCGTTCGATCCGCCCAGCCAGCTCGGCGTTGTACCGGTGCTGAGGTACGTCAGTCTCGGTTGCACGAGTGTCCTGCACGGTCCTGCCTTCTTGTTCTCGCCGATCCCCGGTAAACATCGTCTAACAGCGTAGAACGTGGACGCGAGGCGATTTCCCAAGGGCCGAGAACATGCCGCGCGGCCGCGACGGCACGCGCCGTCGGTGTGTGGCCGGTCACGCTCGGCGGGGAGCCCTGATTTCGGGCCTTTACGGGTGCGCTAGCCTGCATGAATGGTCGTCGTCGCTCTCCTGTTGTTCGCGCTGGCCGCGGTCGCGATTGTGACCGGCGTGCTCGGACTGCTCGGCAAACTGCCCCGCAACCGCTTCCTCGGTGTCACCACCGAAGCCGCGCTGCACAGTGACGACAATTTCCGCATCGCCAATCGCATCGCCGCCCCCACCTCCGTCGGCGCGGGTGCTCTGCTGTTCGCCGGCGGACTGGTCGTGCTGGTCGCCGGTGGTCTTGCGAGCGTCGGCGTAGCCGCACTCGTCGCGGTCATCGCCATTTTCACCCTCGGCGCAGGCGCCAACGCCGCCGCCCGCACAGTAGAACCCCTCCTCCCGCCCGCCCCCGTCGGCGGCTGCGGCTCCTCCTGCGGCGGCTGCTCACTCCGCGACACCTGCGCCCCCGCCAACTAACCCTCTAGCGGCAGGGTCCTGCGTTCCGGTACAACAGGAGGCAGGACCTTGATCGGGGGGAATTGTGAAGGTTGTTGGGGCTGGGCTTGTTCTTGCGCTGATCGGGGCGATCACTACCGGCTATTCGGCGACCGCGGGGATCGTGCTGATTGTCGTCGGGGCGGTCGCTGTGGTGGTCGGTGGCGTTCTCGCCTTTCGCGATCCCGGAAGTTCTCGGAAGTCGAAGCGGTGGTGGGCCGCGGGGTCGACCGCGGGCGGGGTCAGCTGGTTCGGTGACGGCGGCGGGCAGTCGCACGGCGGCGGTGGGGGAAACAGCGGCAGCGGTGGGCACGGTGGCGGCGGTTGTAGCGGTGGCTGCGGAGGCGGCGGCTGTGGGGGTGGCGGCGGCGAATGATCGCTGACCGCACCCTCGACAGTGGTTGAACCACAAGGGGATTGCAAGGACGCGCGGTTACGGTCGGCCTCGACATACCGAAGGTAGGGCTCGTGCGTCTCAGCAATGTCGCCGCCACTGTTCTCGCCCTCTTGTCGGAGGGCTCGGCGTGGTGGGAATCGTGGCCTAGGTAATTCGGTGTCGCCGGTCTGCGGCGGCGCTCATCTCGGGGGAGGAACCATGGTCTTTGTCGTGGCGTTCATCGTCGCTGTAGTCGGGCTGTTGCTCGGCGGTGGTATCGGAGCAGTGCTGCTGGCGACCACGATCGTGCTGGTGCTGTTCGGGCTCGTCATGCTCGGTGCCACACCGGAAGCCAGAACCGAACGCGACGCGGCCGCGGTTCGTCGGGCGCGTCGGCGTGCGACGTCGGGGCAGGTGCGGCGTGCGACGAGCCGGAGACGGTCGGCGTGGTCGAGTGGAGGTGGCCGCAGTGATTCGTCGAGCGGTGACTATTCGTCGACCAGTGGTGATTGACGGTCGCTGCTGCGACATCGTTTCGCACGGAAAGCGTTCGGGTACAACGTAGTAACAACTGATCTGGGGGGAATCATGAAGGTATTCGGGCTCGGACTGGCACTGTTCTTCGTCGGATTGTTCATCGGCGCATTCGAACCGGTGCTCGGTGTGCTGGTCATCTTGGTCTCGGTGGGCTTCATCGCGACCGGTTGTGTCCAGCTCAACCGCGCGTCCGGACAACGACAGACGCACTCCGGCGGCCGCCGCGATCGGGGTTGGGCCGCGGGCGGAGCCGCTGCTGCGGGCACGTACGGCTCCGGCGACAGCGGTAGTAGCGGAAGCAGTTGCGGCGGCGGCGGCGGCGGAGGCGGTTGTGGTGGGGGCGGCGGCGGGGGCTGCTGACCGGGCGTTCTCATCGCTGGTCGACCGCAAGGGGATTGCAAGAACGCGCGGTTACGGTCGGCCTCGACATACCGATCCAGGTAGGGGGTCCCCATGAACTTCATCGATGTGATCGCCACGTTGCTCGCGATCGTCGTAATCGCGGTATTTGCCGTTCTGGTCATCGGAGGTCCGGTGGTGATCATCGGGATGATCATTCGGGCGACCGATACCCCGGCCGACAGGACCAGGCGCGCGCAGCGGGCCGCGAATCTACAGCGGGCGCGCACCCACTCGCGGACACGGCGCTCGGGCTCGAGTGGCTGGAGCTCCACGGACAGCAGCTGGTCCAGCGGCAGCGCCTGGTCGGCGAGCAGCGACTCCGGATCCAGCAGCGGCAGCAGTTGCGGCGGCGGCAGTAGCAGCAGCTGCGGTGGGGGAAGTAGCTGCGGTGGGGGAAGTAGCAGTAGTTGCGGCGGCGGAAGTAGCTGCTGATATCTGAACGGACAATCCTCATGCTCTACGCTGCGGGAATTCTGGTAGCTCTGGTCGGGCTGATCGCCGCCGGCCATTCGCCGCTGGCCGGCCTCGGCCTGCTGGGCTTCGCGGTGACACTGCTGACGATCGGCGGTGTGCTGAGTTTCCGGAATTCGCGCCGCTTGCGGTCGAAATACCAGCGTCTGCGGATCGATACCGGCGGCAAGGCCGGTCGACGAGGGATCGACGACGCGGACTCGCTGAGCGCGACCTACGGCGGCGGCGACTGAGGACTGTTGCCGCGTCGGGCTGCCTGAAAGCGAATTGCAAGGACTCGCGATTACGGTCGGTCCAGACATACCCGGTCGCACCACGCGATCGACATTCGCAGGAGGTTTCCGATGGCAGCTACGCGTTCTGACCTGCGGGGGAGCAGGGAGTACATGGCCGGGGCGCTGGTGCTGCTGATTGTCGGGCTGATCTCCGCGGCATACGGATGGATGTTCACGGCGGCGATCCTGTTCGGCTCGCTGGTGTTCTTCGTCATGGGCGTCACCCGGATCGTGCTGCGGCCGAAGCGGGGCACCGGTGGCGCTGCGCGCAGGTCGGGATGGCTTGCCGCGGGGAGTGCCGGTGCCGGGTTCGCCGGGACCGGTGATGGTGGCAGCGGGGGTAGTTGTGGTGGCGGGAGTGGGTGCGGCGGCGGGGGCGGCTGCGGTGGTGGCGGCGGGTGCTGAACCGCGGATGACCGGGACCTGGTGGAGGGGGCCGGGTCCCGGTCGTGGTGACCCGGCCGGTGGCCGGGTCGGGTTCCGTTGTCGAAGGGTTACCGCAGGTCGACGAGGGCGGCGTGGACGGCGTGCCCGGCGGCAGGATCGCCGACCGTGATGCGAGCGCTGCCGTCCGGGTAGGCCTTCGCTTTGATACCGGCGCGGCGCAGGGCGGTGGCCACGCCGGGTCCGGGTAGGTAGAGGAAGTTCGCGTGACTGGGCGGTACGTCGATTCCGCAGGCGCGCAGAGTGATTCGCAGGCTGTCGCGTTCGCGGTTGATGCGGTCGACCCGGTCGCGGAGTTCCGTGCCCGCCGCGTAGGCGGCGCGCACCGCGGCGATGGATGCGGTGGGAGTGCCGAAGGGCAACTGCTGGTGGCGGATTCGTTCGATCAGTTTTCCGCGGCCCACGCAGTAGCCGATCCGCAGCCCGGCCAGTCCGTACGCCTTCGAGAAGGTCCGCAGGATCAACAGATTCGGGTGACGGTGCAGCAGGGTGTGGATATCGAGACGGTCCGCCGGATCGAGGAATTCGACGTAGGCCTCGTCGAGGAGCACCGGTACGCGGTGCGGTATCGCGGCGAGGAAGGAGCGCACCGCCGTCGCGTCGAGGACGGTGCCGGTGGGATTGTGCGGGCGGCACAGCACGACCAGGCAGGTGCGCCGGTTCACCGAGCGGCGCATGGCGGTCAGATCCTGATTGCCGCCGGAGTCGAGGGGGATCGGGACAAGGGTCATCCCGGCCATCTCGGCCATGATCGGGTAGCCGTCGAAAGTGGGTGTGCCGGTGAGAAGTTCACCGGTGCCGAGCGCCCGCATCACCTGCATGGCGACACCGGTGGCCCCCGCGCCGACCACCACATCGTCGGGCGAGACCCCGAGGTGGTCGGCGATCACCCGCGGCAGTTCCTCCGGCAGGAACTCCGGATACCGGTTGGCCTGGGTGAGCGCGGCATTCACCGCTGCCAGCACCGAGGGCAGTGGGGGAAAGGGGTTCTCGCTGAGACCGAGGTCGAACAGCGTGGGCGTCGCCGTGGCATGGAACCGACGGGAGGGGATCGTCGGTTCCACCAGCCGCACAGTCATCGCGCCGCGCCCCAGCGAATAGCCGCCGCACCGGCGAAATCACCCGCGTGCGCGAACGCCGACAGCAGAACCACCGACCCGTTGCGCAACCGGCCTGCTCGGTTCTCCGCATCGAGAGTGACGGGAATGCCCGCGGCGAACAGGTTTCCGCACTCGTCGAAGGTATCGGGATGACGTTCGGCGGGCAGCTCCAGCGCGTCGTGCCAGTTGCGCAGGAACAGCCGGTTGGGCTGATTGGTGACGAAGGTGTCGATATCGCTGCTCTTCACCCCGATCCGCTTGCAGACCTCCAGCGCCACCTCCGGCACCAGCCGATTGCCACGCGCGAACACCTTGGTGATCTTGGATTCGGAGAAGCTCACGCAGCCCTGGCCCTCGCCCGGCTCCCAGTACTTGCGGGGACCGTTCGTGGAAAAGTCCATGTCACCGGCGAATTCGGGATAGGTGCGGGTTTCGATATCGAGGATCGGGCCCGAATCATCCTTGCGCAGCAGGCCGATTCCGCACCCGTCGCCCGGCACCGGCGCCTGCGCCAATTTCCGGATATCGGGCTGGGTGAACACCGGGCCCGCACAATTCTGCGCGGCGACGATCAGCGCGGTCTTCGCCTCGCTGGTGGCCATCATCATCCGGGCCATCGCCATCATCTGGACGAACGCGGCGCACCCGCTGTTGTGCACATCGAGTACCTGCGACGGACGAGCGCCCAGCCGGCGAGCCAGTTCGGGGCCCGCGCCCAGCACCGGATTGTCGGGCAGTTGGGTGTGAGTGATGATGATGTCGATCTCGGACGCGAGGTCGGCGCCGTGGCGTTCGCGCAGCTGGGCGAAAGCCTGCTCGGCCATGTCGACGGCGGTCTCGTCGCGGCCGATGTGATGACGGCCGGTCGGCGAACGGAACATCACGTTCTTCGCCATCCGCTCCGAGCGGGAGAACTGGGTGAAGTAGTCGGTCGGGACGGGGTCGCCGGGCAGATAGCTCGCGACGTCGATCAGACTCACCTGCGGCATGTTCACTGCATCCACTCCGGCTTGATCGGCAGCCCGTTGGCCGCGCGGTATTCACAAATGGCTTTGAGGTTGTCCAGCTCGAGCTGGTGTCCGGCGGAGAACATCTCCCAGAAGTCGCCCACCCAGACGGGCCGCTTCGGCGGCGCGGTTTCGGGGTAGCCGTTCTCGTCGTAGAAGGGGTGCTTGCAGTTGATCCACGTCACCACCGAGCCGGGTTTGTTGAACACCACCTGGGCGTCGACTACCCGCATCAGGTAGATCATCCAGAGGTGCTCGGACTGGTCCCACGCGCAGTGATAGTCGACGGTCATCGCGTCGGGATGGGCGACGGTGCGGGTGAAACACTTGGTCGCGTCACCGAGACGGTCGTAGGACAGCCACAGGCCGGGCTCCTCGGTTTCGGTGAATCCGCGCAGGCTGTAGGTCCATTCCTCGAGCGAGCGGGTGTCGGCGAGGTATTCGTAGACCTCACGCGGCGGGGCCGCGATGTAGGTCTGCACGGGGCAGTAGTCGCCGAAGATCTGGTCGTGCGGATACACCGACCTCAGCATGTCCATGATGATCGGCGTTGTGGTCTCGCGGTCGGAGTTCTCGATGCGGAGGACGCCGGGTACCACCTCCTCGGGGATGTCGGACAGGGCAGGCAGGGCGCTGGTGGTCACGGTGTGCTCCTGGATGATTCGAGGGCTGACAGAAAGGGGAGGAAAGGCGGGACTTCGTCGGGGTCGCAGAGGATTTCGAGGAACGACGGCCCGGTGGCGGCGAAGCTGAGATCCAGTGCGCCGGACAATCGGGGGGCGTCGTAGACGGTGCGGGCGGGCAGCCCGGGGAACATGGCGGCGATGCCCGCTCCCAGATGTGACGGCTGAAAACGGTTGAAGCTGTAGCGGTCCCGGTAGTAGAGCTGTTCACGGGTGACGCACATGGCGTGCGCGTTGTTGTTGAACACCACGAAGGTGATGGGCAGGTCGTGTTCGATCGCGGTGTGGATCTCCATGCCGTGCATGAAGAACGAGCCGTCACCGGCGATGACGACGGTGCGGTGCGGGCCGTCGGGCGCGTCGCGGCGGGCGAACGCGGATCCGATACCCGCACCGAACGCGTAGCCCATTCCGCCCATCCCGAGTGCGACCGTGAAACGTCCGCGCTCGGGTACCCGTAGGTAATGCACCACTGAAGCGCCGGTGTTACCCGCGTCGGCGAAAATGTCGGCGCCCTCGGGCAGCGCGCGCTGGATCGCCTCGACGACGGTGCGATAGCGCAGGCCAGGTCCCGCCGCTGGGGGGACGGGCATCGGCGTGAGCTCGGCGGAACCCCGGCTCGTTGTGGCCCCCGCTCCGATGTCGGCCAGCAGCGTCGCGATGGTTTGCGCGAGATCCGCGCTGGTGGCGTGGGTGGCCGCGAGGTACGGCGCATGTGCGCCGATGCTGAGGACCGGCAGGTCGGCGAGGGCCGCGTCGAGCCCCGCGCGGGCAGTGACCGGGAGGCGGGTGCCGACGAGCAGGCAGGCGCTGGCCGCCGACACGGCTTCGACCAGCTCGGCATGGCCCATGCTGCCCGCCACACCGCAGTAGCCGGGACCGGTGTTGGAGTACACGTCCTTGGCATCGGGGGCCACACCGATGGCGGCATCGAGTGTGGCGACCAGTTCGGCGAGTTCCGCACGGGCATCGTCGCGGGCGACCTGGTCACCGGCGATGATCACCAGTTTCCCGGTGCGCTGGGCGTTGGTGAGTTCGGTCGCGATCGTGTGCGGAGACGTCGCTGCCGGCGAAATCGGCGAGGCGCGATCTGGCCGTGCTCCGTCGGATGGGGTCACAACGGCGTCGAACTGTCGCGCGACGATGACATCCGGCATCAGTTGCTGCTGAACATCTTTCGGTATCAGCAGCACCGCCGGTCCACCACTCTCCGCGGCTGTGATCGCCGCGGCGAGCTGTGCGGGCAGCTCGAGCGGATCGGTCACCCGAGCGCAGTACTTGCTGATCGTCGCGAACAACGCTGCAGCGTCGATGGATTCGGACAAGCCGCTCGAATCCTGAAACGCGCCGAGACCTTCCAAGCTGGTCGGTGGCTGTCCGATCAACGCCAGCACCGGCACCCGGGATGTGAACGATTCGGCAAGTCCGGCAACGAGATTGACTGCACCACCGCCGGACGTGGCGGCCACGACACCCAGTCCGCCGGTGCTGCGCGCATATCCGTCGGCCATGGTCGCCGCGGAGAACTCGTGCTTGGCGACGATGCCGGCCGGTGCGCCGTCCGCCTCGAAGATCGCGTCGTAGAGGTCCTCGATATTGGCGCCGTCGACGCCGAAGATCTCGGTGATTCCCCGGTCGGCTACCGTTCGTACCAGGTAGTCCACCACTCTGTCCGGCATCGGACCTCCTTCTCCGCGACGAAATGTGACGCCGTGGTTCACCGCGTCTGATGGGGTTACGAGGCGCGCCGAGGGGGAGTTCAGAGGGTGGGTGAAAACCACCCCTTGTGTGTACGTACACATATACGTATAGTGGGTTCATGCCCAACAAGACGATCTACGTAGCCGACGACGATCTCCCCGTGTTCCAGCGGGCGCAGGAGCTCGTCGGCGGAAACCTCTCCAGCACCGTGGTCAGCGCGCTGCGCAGGCTCATCGAACTGGAGGAAGGTCGTGAGGCCGGCTTCGAAGAGGTTGTCCTGCAGGTGGGTCGCGACGGTGTCCGGCAGGTGCGCTTCCAGGGCGTGCTGCTGGGTGAATGGCGCGATGTCGGCGATAAGCGGGTGCTGCACCAGCAGGTCTACCGCAGCCGCAAGGGCAAGCTCGTGCTCCACACGCACTCGGCGCTGTGGTCGGAATACCCGACCGGGGACGCCGCGGGCGACATGAAGGACTGGAAGTACTGGCGCCGCATGTTCGGCATCGGTGACCGGCCGTGGGACTGGGGCGACTACGAGTACGAGATCCTCGACGACCTGAAAGCCCTGAAGGATCGCGTGCCCGACAAGCTCTATCGCAAGGTCGAGGACATCACCGCGCACCCGCAGATCGAGGAACTCGACATCTAGCTCCGTCCTCGGACGAACAACCGCACACCGCACACATCAACCGCAGCCCCTGGGGGCTGTGTCGATAACTCATGCACTTATTCGCAGCAATGAATGTAATCCTGTGGAAAGGGACGATCATGGTCAACTCGGCCATCACCGCACGCGGTCTCCAAAAGGCCTACGGCGACAAAACAGTTCTCGACGGCATCGACATCACCGTCGCCGAGGGCACCGTGTTCTCGTTGCTCGGCCCCAACGGCGCGGGCAAGACCACCACCGTGCAGATCCTCACCACACTGATCGCCGCCGACGGCGGCGAGTGCACCGTGGGCGGCCATGATGTGGCGACCGACCGAGGCGGGGTGCGCGAGCTGATCGGCGTCACGGGGCAGTTCGCCGCGGTCGACGAGCTACTGACCGGCCGGGAGAACCTGCACATGATGGGGGATCTGAACCATCTGCCGCGCCGCGAGACCCGCACGCTCGCCGACGAATTGCTGCGACGTTTCGACCTGGTCGAGGCAGCTGACAAGCCCGCGAGCACCTACTCCGGCGGCATGACCCGCAGGCTCGATCTGGCGATGACGCTGGTCGGCAATCCGCGGGTGATCTTCCTCGACGAACCGACCACCGGCCTCGATCCGCGCAGCCGCCGCTCCATCTGGGAGATCATCCGCGGCCTGGTCGACGATCTCGGCGTCACCGTCTTCCTCACCACCCAGTACCTCGAGGAGGCCGACCAGCTGGCCGATCGCATCGCGGTGCTCGACAACGGCCGGATCGTCGCGGAAGGCACTGCGGCAGAACTGAAGCGCCTGATCCCCGGCGGCCACATCCGCATCGACTTCACCGATCAGCCCGATGTGGACGCCGCTCAGCGCGCGTTCGGCTCGACGGCGAAGGTGGTCGAGGGCACCGACGGGCTGACCCTCGCCGTGCCCAGCGACGGCGGCGTGCGTTCCCTGCGTGCCGTCCTCGACCTCCTCGACGCCGAAAACATCGAAGCGGGCGGCATTTCCGTGCACACCCCCAACCTCGACGACGTCTTCCTCACCCTCACCGGCCGCGCCACCATCGAGCAGGAGTCTCTGCGATGACCACTCAGATCAAGTCCAAGTCCTACGCCGTCGCCGACACCATGACGATGCTGCGGCGCAACATGATTCACGTCAAGCGCTATCCCAGCATGACGTTCAGCATCATCATCATGCCGATCGTGCTGATGCTGGTGTTCAAATACGTCTTCGGCGGGGCGCTCGAGAAGTCCTCGGGCGGTAGCTATATCGACTATCTGGCGCCCGGCATGATGCTGCTGTTGCCCGCCTACCTGACGGTGTCGGTAGCGGTCTCGATCGCCACCGACGCGAGCAAGGGCATCGTGAATCGCTTTCGGGTGATGGCGATCTCGCAGTCGTCGGTGCTCACCGGGCATGTGCTCGGAGCGCTCATCCAGGCGATGGCGGGTGTTGTCGCGATGACCGCCGTCGCGATGCTGGTCGGCTTCCGGCCGAACGCGAACGTCGTGGAGTGGGTCGGCGCGTTTGGGCTGCTCGCCCTGGTGACCTTCGCCTTCACCTGGCTCGCCATCGCGCTCGGCCTGCTCTCGCCCACCCCCGAAAGTGCCAGCAACGCACCGTTTCCCATCGTGCTGCTGCCCTTCCTCGGCAGTGGTCTGGTCGCCACCGACACGATGCCGGTCGGCATGCGTCAGTTCGCCGAATACCAGCCCTTCACCCCGATCACCGAGACGCTGCGCGGACTGCTGATGGGTACCGAGATCGGCGCCAACGGCTGGGTCTCGCTGGTCTGGTGCGCGGTCATCGCCGGCGGCGGCTTCCTGTGGTCGAAGTCGATCTTCCGCAAGCAAGCGAAGTAGCCTGTCGCGCACACGGTCCGGTCTCCCCCGCGGAGACCGGACCGTGTCGCGTTCAGACCTGGGCGACCAAGAGCGTCCGGCCGGAATCGACGGACGTGATCTCCACTGTGCTGATCGAATCCGGCGGGGCGTCGATGGTGCGATCCACCGTCAGCTCGGTGCCGGGGCCCGCGGGCCACCGGTCGAGTTCGAAGCGCTGCTCACCCGCGGTCACCACCAGCCCGTAGGTGCGGGTGTAGCCGGAGCCGTAGGCGCTCGGCGCGTAGCTGCAGGTCATCACCAGGCGCGTGCGGTCACCGTCGCGCACCAGCTTCACCTGCGCGCTCACCGGCGTCTGCTCCACCGCCTGCATCTGCTGCTCCGCGACGATCTGCTCGGTCGGCGTCTCCGAGCGCGCCACGGTGACGGTCACCGGAATCGCGATCGCCACCGCTGCCGCGGCAGCCGCCACCGCGCTGCCGATGCTCGTCCAGCGCCGCCGCCGCCTGCGCCGTTCGGCCGCCGCGGCCAGCGACGGGAGCAGATCGGGGACCTGTGACGGAGCCGGCTCGGGCGAGGCGATCATCGACAGCGCGGTATCGCGGTCGACCAGGGCGAGCATGCCCGGCAGCCCGGACAACTCGGCGACGGCCTGCTGGCAGGGCGCGCAACCGAGCAGATGCGCCTCGTATTCGCGCCGCTCGGCGGCACCGAGTGAACCGAGGACATAGGCCGCGTCCCAGGTGCTGTACTCGTCGGCGAGGTCGGTCATCGGTTCGTCACCCCCATCTCCTGTAGCGCGAGTCGCATGGCGCGCATGCCGTAGTGCAAGCGCGATTTCACGGTTCCCGGCGGGATGCCCAGCTCGTCGGCGATCTGGGCCATGCCGAGGCCGCGATAGTAGGCCCGCACGATCACCTCGCGATGATCCGGGCTGAGCGTGCTGAGCGCGTCGGCGACCAGCCAGCCGTCGAGCGCCCGATCCGATTGGTCGGGGCTCACCTGCTCGGGTGGGTTGTCGGTGCCGAACTCGCGGCGGTGCCTGGCACTGCGATGCTCGTCGACCGCGAGATTACGAGCCACGGTGAACAACCAGGCGCGCGGTGAGGTCTCGGTCTGCTCCAGCACGGCCGGGCGTTGCCAGGCGCGCAGCAGAGTCTCCTGCACGATGTCCTCGGCCCGGCCGGGATCGCGTACCAAGCCGAGGGTGAAACGCCACAGCGCGGGTGCGTGCTCGGCGTAGAGCGCGCGCATCAGTTCGTCGCGACCATCGTTCATCGGCGGCCCTGGTCACTGCTCGTCGAAATTCATATGTCACTCCTGCTCGTGTGAAGGAGTAACGGGATCAGTTGCGTTCGAGTTCAATCGGGTGTGTCGCCAGCAGGGCCAGCGGCAACGGCTGACGGCGCAAGACCGCGGACCACAGGTCGTGGCGGTCGGTGGCGATCGGATCCGACGGCAGCGCCGAGACCACGATCCAATCGTCGTTGTCGAGTTCGCCGTCGAGCTGGCCCATCGACCAGCCCGCGTAGCCGGCGAAGATCCGGATCTTGTCCAGGAGCGGTCCGATCTCGGCGGGGTCGGCGTCCAGATCGACCAGCACCACCCGGCCGTCGACCCGGCGCAGGCCGCGGATGTCGGAGATGTCGACGCCGGCGCGCAGCACCCCCAGGCACAGCGCCGCATCGCGTTTGACCGGGCCGCCGATGTAGAGATCGGTCGGGGTGGCGGCCAGGTCCGCCCAGGCGGGCAGCACATCCACGACCGGGGTCTCACTCGGCCGGTTCAGCACCACGCCGAGGCTGCCCGCGTCGTTGTGCTCGATCACATACACGACGGTGCGCCGGAAAGTAGGTTCCACCAGGTCTGTCGCGGACACCAGCAGATTGCCCGCGCGGACGTTCACCGCCGGCTGACCGCGCCGCCGATCGTCGCCGTGCCCGTCGCGAGTCCGGCGCTCGTCCGGGTCGTCTCCGCCTGCCACCGAGCCATCATCGCATTGGAGCGGCGGTGCGCGCTTCCCGCGCAGCGGATCGGAACCGGAATTTCTTCGTGCGTGGACCCCGCGATCGACCGGTAGGGTCGCGCTATGCACTCGCCCGAAGTCCTGCTCGACGACAACGACGCTGTGTACGACTACTACCTGCGGCATCAGCAGAACAGGTGGAAGGCGCTTGCCTCGTACGCGGTGCTGGCCCGGCGGTTCCGGCCGCGCGTGACGTTCGCCGAAGGCGCGAAACAGCAGTTGAAGGCGCTGATCCGCAGCGGTCGGCCGGTGATCTACGCGATCAACCACCTCTCGACCAGCGACCCGTACACGGTCGCGGCGACGGCGTGGCGCTCACCGCTGCGCTCGAAGATCGGGCGGGTGCGGGTGCTGGCGAAGGACGAGCTCTTCCTCGATCCCGAGCAGCGGCGCAAGGTGGACATGATGGGCGGGATCCCGGTGTTCCGCGGCAAGGACCACGGCATTCGCGCGGTCAATGCCGCAGGTCAGCGGATGATGGATGTGTGCGCGCAGCGGTTGGCCGCCGGTGATCACCTCGCGATCTTCCCCGAGGGGACATGCAATGAGGTAGATCACACCAAGGTGCAGGCGGTCGGCAGCGGAATCGGGCATATCGCGTTCCGCGCGGCCAAACTGGACGCCGCGCCCGCGCTGGTCGCCATGGGGATGAACTACGGGTCCTATGCGGCCGGTGTCGAACCGACCGCGGCCGAGGTGGTGTCGGGCAGCGCCTACTTCCGGGCGCCGATTCTCGAGTTGCCGCAGCGACCCGCCGACATCGCCAGGCTGGTCAAAGACGAGCTGCAACTGGCTGTCGACGGGGCCGTCGCGCGCTACTGAGGTAGACCGAACAACTCTCTGGCTCGTTGCGGGACGTAGGCGATGTAGTCGGGGCGGGTGGTGATGAAATGCAGGACGACCGGGCACATCGGCAGGACGCTGAAACCTTGGTCTCTGCTCGTGTCCAGCGCGGCTTTGACCAGGGTGTTCGCCAGTCCTCGGCCTTCGAATCGGGGGTAGATCTCGGTGTGCACGAGGGCGCGTTCGTCCCCGGTGTCCTGGTATTCGATGTAGCCGGCGGGTTGACCGTCGGCGGTGAGTTCGAACCGCTCGAGCGCGGTGTTGTTGCGGACCTCGGTCGCCATAGGTCGACGCTACCGTGTTCGGGAGGACAACCCACTGAGCAAATGAGAACATGGGTCACTCCCCGACCACCTCCGAGCCGTTGCGCGCCTGACGAAAGGCCGAGAGCGAACGGTCGAGCTCGGAAACGACACTATGAATACACGGAGAGGCGGAACAGATGGCCGGCGAACCGCTTGTCGTGCTCGCTCCCGACAAGTTCAAGGGGTCGTTGACCGCGCCGGAGGTGGCCAGGGCTCTGGCCAGGGGAATCGCTCGGCGTGCGCCGAAGGCGCAGGTGCGGTGTGTGCCGGTGGCCGACGGTGGTGACGGGATGGTCGACGCCTTCGTGGCGTCGGGGTGGAAGCGGGTGGAGGTCGCCGCGCCCGGGCCCACGGGGGAGCAATCGACGGCGGTGTACGCGGTGCGGGGGGATACCGCGGTGGTGGAGTTGGCGGCTGCCGTGGGGCTGGTGAAGTTGCCCGGTGGGCGGCTGGATCCGCTGCGGGCCGATACGTTCGGGCTGGGGGTTGCCATCGTGCACGCGCTCGACGGCGGGGCGCGGGAGATCGTGCTCGGGCTCGGCGGCAGCGCTTCGACCGACGGTGGGTCGGGGTTGTTGCGGGCGCTCGGGTTGCGGTTGCTCGATCAGGAGGGGCGGGAACTGGCGGGCCGCGGGGACGTGGCCGCGTTGCTCGAGCAGGTCGCCTCGGTGGATCGAGGTGGGTTGCATCCGGCGGTCGCGACGACGCTGTTCACGCTGGCCTGCGATGTGGACAATCCGTTGCTCGGGCCGGCTGGTGCGGTAGCGGTGTACGCGCCACAGAAGGGCGCCAGTGCTCGGCAGATGCTGAAACTCGAAGCGGGGCTTACCAACTGGGCGGCCGTGCTGGGCAGGGGCTATGCGGAGATCGGTGGGGCGGGCGCGGCGGGCGGCACCGGGTTCGGGGCGCTCGCGGTGCTGGGCGCGCAGGTGCGCAGCGGGATCGATGTACTGCTCGAGCTGCTGGAATTCCCGGCCCTCATCGAGGGGGCCAGGCTGGTAGTCACCGGTGAGGGCTCACTGGATCACCAGAGCATGCACGGGAAGGCGCCGGTCGGGGTCGCGGCGGCGGCGAAGAAGGCGGGCGTGCCGGTGATCGCGGCGGTAGGGCGAACCCTGTTGTCGCCAGGGGAGATTCGAGCCGCGGGATTCGCCGCGTGTTATCCGCTCAGCGACCTCGAGCCCGATCCCGCGCGCTCGATCATCGCGGCGGCCGACCTACTCGAACGCATCGGCGAACGGATCGCCATGGAGCACTTGTGCCGGATGCGCTGACGGTTACAGCGCGATTCGGGAGGACGAAGGCTGCGGGGCAGTCGGCCGGGTAGTGGTGGCCAGCGCCTCGCGATTCTCGTCGCCCCAGGTCTCGAGCGGTTCCAGCGCGAGGCGAAGGGCCTCGCCGAGCGGGGTGAGCGAGTACTCCACCCGCGGCGGGATCTCGGGGAAGATCTCGCGGTGCACCACGCCGGTGCTCTCCAGGTGCCGCAGGTTCTCGGCGAGCACCTTCTCGCTCACACCCTCGAGCATCCGCCGGATCTGACCGAATCGCTGCGGCCCGGCGCCGAGCACCCACATCAGGTGCAGCTTCCATTTACCGCCGACGACGTCGATGGCCAGGCTCATACCGCACACATCGTGATCTGCGTCACTGCTCAACGTCGCCACACCCTTCTGACCGTATTTCGAACCTCTGGGTAAGCAACCACACCCGAACGTTCGGTCTTCCCGACGATACTCGCGCCGACCACCATCGAAAGCGGCGCCGAACCAACCAGTATCGAGAATCGAAGGGCCACACCATGTCCGAGCAGACCGCTCCCCGTTCCGTTTCCGTTCTCGGCCTCGGCCCGATGGGCCAGGCGATGACCAGGGCCTTCCTCGAAGCGGGCGTCGAGGTGACGGTGTGGAATCGCAGCACCGCCAAGGTCGATGCCATGGTGGCGCTGGGTGCCGAGCGCGCAGGCACCGTCGCCGAGGCGCTCGATGCCAACGAGGTCTCCGTGCTCAGCCTCACCCATTACGACGCCATGTACGACGTGCTCGGCCAGGCGATCGACCACCTGCCCGGCAAGGTGATCGCCAACCTGTCCTCCGACTCACCGGACAAGGCGCGGGCGGGCGCGCGGTGGGTTCGCGAGCGGGGCGCCGAATTCCTCTCCGGCGGCGTGATGTCGGCGGGCGACAACATCGTCCATCCCTCGTCCTACATCTTCTACAGCGGCCCGAAGACGGTCTTCGACGCGCACGCCGAGCTGCTGCGCCCGCTCAGCCCGCAGGAATACCTGGGCGCGGACGACGGCTTGGCCCAGATCTTCTACCAGGCCCTGCTGATCACCTTCCATCCGTGGTTGCTGGCGTTCGACCAGGCGTCGGCGATGATCGCGAACTCCGGCCACAGCATCGACCAGTTCGTACCGTTCGCCGTCCGCTCCGCCGGCGCCTACCCGTTCTTCATCGAACAGTTCGCCGAGGCGAACAAGGCAGGCGGCTTCGCGGAGCTCTCGCACCTGAAGATGATGGACGCGGGCGCCCAGCACATCATCGACGCCAGCGAAGAGGCAGGCGTCGACGCGAGCCTGTCCCAGCTCGCCCAGTCGTTCTGGCGCAAGGCCGTCACCGCGTCCGAGGCGACAGGCAGGCAGATCTCGCCGTACGCGTTGTTCCGCGGCGAGGCGTCGTGATGTCGACTTCCGGCCGAGCGGCCGAGGCGGTCACCGTCATCGGCCTCGGCCCGATGGGGCAGCAGATCGTGCGCACCTACCGCGCCGCGGGTTTCACGGTGACGGTCTGGAACCGCACCCCCGGCAAGGCCGACGGTCTGGGTGCCCATCGCGCCGAGACGGTCGCCGACGCGGTGGCGGCGGCGGAGCTCATCGTGCTCAGCCTGACCCACTACGACGCGATGGACGAGATTCTCGGCGGCGCCGATCTGACCGGCAAGGTTGTGGTCAACCTGTCCTCGGATTCGCCGCAGCGGACTCGGCAGGGGGCGGCGTTCGTCCGGGCTCGCGGCGGCGAATTTCTCGCCGGTGGGGTGATGGCTCAGCCGCACGAGCAGGCGCTGGCGATCATCGACCGGTCCGGTTCCGAGATAGCCCGGTTCATGCCCTACGCCCAGCGGTCACTGGGCAGTGTCGGCGAGCTGTACGCCGCGTGGGCGGGAATCGCCGAGGACGGGGATCCGCCCGATCCGGCGTACCTGCGAATGATGACGGCCGGCGCGCGACATGTGGTGGCGACCGGTGCCGAGGTCGGCGTGGACACCGTTCTGGCCGAATCGGTTTCGTCATATTGGGAGCGATCGGCCGGTACGCCCGAATCGACGTTCCAGGTATTTCGCGGATGACACGCTGAAACCGTTCGGCACGGTGGTGCCGAACGGTTTTCGGTGGTCACGCGGTCTCGGCGCCCGATCCCAATCTCGGGAACGGCTCGGTGGAGAACACCACTTCCACCGCTACCTCGAAGTAGGCCGCGAGCCGCAGGGCCAGGTGCAGGCTGGGGCTGTATTCGCCGCGTTCGAGGTAACCGACGGTCTGGTAGTGCACACCGAGCGCTTCGGCCAGGTCCCGCCGCGAGATGCCGCGCTCGGCGCGCAACATCGCGATGCGGTTGTAGATGACCTCAGAAGGCACGCTGCATCGCTTTCTCGCGGCGCACGGCCACGCTGGATCCCGACTCATGGCGGGCCGCCCGCCGCAGCACGATCGGCGCGAGCAACAACCCGACGATCGACCATACGCCGAGTACCGCGGCGGTCTCGAGGTGCCGCCACGACCCGTCGATCTCGATGGCCGCCGCCTCGGCGGGGAGCAGCCCGGAGCGCATGCCCAGGCCGAGCCAATACATCGGGAACAGCTGGGCCAGGCCCTGCACCCAGCCGGGGAGCGCGGTGATCGGGTACCAGATGCCGGAAATGGCGATCAGTCCCATCAGCGGCAGTGTCAGCAGGAAGATGTCGCGGGCGCCGACGATCAATCCGCCCAGGATGGCGCCGATCGGCAGCGTGGCCAGCAGACCGAGCACGATCACCCACGCCAGCGTGACCAGGCCGCCGCCGGGCATCGAGAATCCACCGATGATCACGGCACCGATGGTCAGCACCACCATCAGCTGGACGAGTACCGCGGCCGCGGTCGTGCCGATCTTGCCGATGAAGTAGCCGAGGATCCCGTTCGGAATCGTCTTGGCGCGCAACAAGGTTCCGTCCTCCCGGTCGAGGGCGAGGACCTCGGCGATGCCGTACAGGCCGTTGAACGCGATGATGCTGCCGAGCAGGCCGGGCACCGCGAGTTCACCGAGTGACAGCTCGGTGTCCTGGTAGGTCCGGTCGCGCAGGAAGAAGATCGCGATCAAGAACAGTGTGGGAGTGAGGAACTGGGCTACCAGACTCGTCCCGTTGGTGTAGAGCTGCCGCAGTTCGATCCACATCGCGGCCAGGCCGCCCCTGACCGCTACCAGCGTGGGATTCATCGCGTGACCTCCTGCAGTGAGCGAACGGGTTCGGCGGCCGTGCCGGATTCGAAACGGCGGACCAGCGCCATATAGGTGTCCTCCAGCGACGCGCGCTGCACCTCGAGGTCCTCGATCAGGTCGCCGTGCTGTTTGAACAGTTCGTGGACGTACTTCGTCGACTCGGTCGTCGTGTGGACGAAACGTTGGCCGTCGCGGGTCCAGCGCACCTCGGCCTCGCCCGCGGTGGCGGTGCTGAGCTCCTCCGGCGAGCCGTCGGCGATGATCCGGCCACCGGCCAGGATCAGGATCCGGTCCGCCAGTTTCGCGGCTTCGTCCAGGTCGTGGGTGGTGAGCAGGACGGTGGTCTCGTCCAGATCGGCCAATCGATGGACCAGATCGTGGAAGTCGCGCCGGGCAGCGGGATCGAAGCCCGCGGTCGGCTCGTCCATGAAGAGCAGTTCCGGTCGGCCGACGATGCCGATCGCCACATCGAGTCTGCGTCGCTGCCCGCCGGACAGGGTGGCGATCTTCGCATCGCGCTGATCGGTCAGCCCGACCAACTCGATGAGTTCATCGGTGTCCCACGGTCTTGTCACCCGGGCCGTGGAATAGGGGCTGTAGTACCCACCCAGATGGCCGAGCAGTTCGGCCACTCGCCATTTCGCGTGGTCACGCCAGGATTGGAGCACCACGCCGATGCGGGCGCGCCAGAGTTCGTCACCGTGTTCGGGATCGGCCCCCAGCACCTCGACCTGGCCGGCCGACCTCCTGCGGAACCCCTCGAGGATCTCGATCGTGGTGGTTTTGCCCGCGCCGTTGGGGCCGAGCATGACGAGCACTTCCCCGCGCTCGGCTTGAAATGTCACATCGTGCAGGACGTCGGTCTCGTCGTACCGCATCCGTAGTTGCGCGACATCGAGAACAGCGTTGTTGTTCGAAGCCATGAGTCCTCCCAGTCATCGACCTTCGATGATTTGTAGCATACGTACTACATTTCATCGTGGCAATGCTTCGCCGAAATGGGACATTCCGAAAACTGTGAGCACTGCTCTTGACTTCGGCTCGCGGAGCGCGCATGCTTGTACTCAACAGAGAGCAGTGCTCACAGTTCAGGAGTGATCAACATGGACAACGCGACCCGCCACCTCCCCCCGACCGGCATCGACCCGATCGTCAACAAGATCGCCAACCTGCTGCCCAAGCTGGGGATCAGCATCATGGGGTCGCGGCTGCTGGCGGTGCGCGGCCGCAAGAGCGGGGAATGGCGCACCACCATGGTCAACGTGATGACGGCCGCCGACGGTGAGCGCTACCTGGTCGCGCCGCGTGGGCACGTCCAATGGGTGCGCAATCTGCGCGTGGCGGGCGATGGTGAACTGCGCCTCGGCCGCAAGACCGAACGGTTCACCGCCGCCGAGGTCGCCGACACCGACAAGGTGCCGCTGCTCCGGCTGTACCTGGAGAAGTGGGGCTGGGAGGTCGGCAAGTTCTTCGAGGGCCTCACCAAAGACGCGACCGATGCCGAATTGATCGCTATCGCACCGGGTTTCCCCGTCTTCCGGCTCAGCTAGGGCTTGCTCAGGTATTCGATCGCGGCGGCATAGCCCTGGATGCCGAGGCCGGCGATGACCGCGGTCGCGATCGGGGAGACGAACGAATGGTGCCGGAACTCCTCGCGCGCGTGCACATTACTGATGTGCACCTCGACGATCGGCACCTCCGGGATCACCAGGGCGTCGCGCAGGGCCACCGACGTATGGGTGAGGCCGCCGGGGTTGATGACGATGGCCGACACCTCGCCGCGGGCCTGGTGGATCCGGTCGATCAGCGCGCCTTCGTGGTTGGACTGGAACGCGATGACCTTGCGTTCGAATCGGGCGGCGGTCTGCTCGCACAGTGCGACGACATCGTCGAGGGTGTCGGCGCCGTAGATCTCGGGCTGACGGGTACCGAGCATGTTCAGGTTCGGTCCGTTGATGACGAGGATCGGACCAGTGGCCTGCACGGTTTCCATGCAGGCCACTGTAAGTCACAAGCCCGTGGGGCCCTCCGAGCGCAGGTCGTCGACCTTGCGCATGGCTTCGCGGAGTTCGGCCAGCCAGGTTTCGGCGTGTTTGCCTGCGAGTTTGACCGTCCAGGCCAGGGCGTCGGCGCGGGAGCGGGCGACGCCCGCGTCGATCAGGGTGTCGAGGACCTGGCGTTCGGGCTGACGGAGACGGGTCATCACGGGGACGGCCAGGTGGGTGAACAGGATCCGTTCGCCGTCTACTCGCACGCCCCACGCGACGCTGCGGCCGTAACGTCGCTGGGCCTCGTCGGCGATCTGCATGCGGGCCGGGCGGGTCGACTCGCGGAAGCGGGCCAGCGCGCCTTCTTTCGTGGCCGCCGGGGTGCTCGCGTCGCCGGGGACGGGCAGTTCGCCGACCACGACGATCTCGTCGCGGTCGATCTCGATGTCCACCGGCCCGGTGAACCAGTCGGCGGGCAATCGTCCGGCGAACCAGTCGGGGGCGTCGGCGGGATCGGGAAGGTCGGCTTGCTGCCATCCGCCGGGTCGGCCGAATCCGCGCTCGCGTCGATCGTTCCGCATGGAAATCACCTGCTATCTGTCTTGCGCACGTTGCGTTGATTACAAGATTACGCCGATATCAGCGCGGTGAATTCCGCTCTGCGTGAACGAGTGCGTATCGACTCGGTAAAGGCGATGCCGTGCGTGTGGGCGGAGGCGGCCTGGGTACCCTCGCGTTGAATCGCCGGACAAATGCGAGATCCGCACCACCTGGCGCGGCTGTCGGTACGGTTGACGCAGCAGTTGTTGCCGCTTACTGGGCGAGGTTGGAAAACGGACCCTCATCGGGGCGAGATTTCCGGCACAATCGAGGTGTCGAGGTCGGGGAGTATCCCGACTGACCGGGGCATTGGAGACGGGTCAACTTCCGGTACGGTGGATTTGTTACCGGAGTGGCAAGAGTGAAGAGTGGGCGATATGGATGTGTGGGGATCCCGCCGCTTTCGCGTCCGGGGCGCAATGGCGATCGCGGGGGTTGCGACCCTCGCCATCGCGCTGTGCTCGTGCGGAGTGGGTGGGAAGACGAGCGAGTCGGAGACGGTGGTCCAGCGGTTCACCGAGTACCTCGACGATCAGGACTACGGCAAAGCCGCCGACCTGACCTCGTACCCCGCTGCCGCTTCGGCAACCATGAAGCAAATGTTCGAGGGCCTGCAAACGGGCACCGTCGACTACGAGGCGTCGCAGGTTATCGACCTCGACAAGCAGTCGGCGATCTTCAGCATGGAAGTCGCCTGGAACTTCGGCGAGAAGAAGGACTGGACCTACACACTGCAGGGCACCGTGCGCAAGCTCGCCATCGGCTGGCGGATCTCCTGGGAGCCCGCGGTGGTCATGCCGCAGCTGACGAACAATCGCACTGTCAAGCTCGTGCGTACCACCGCGAAGCCGCCGCCCAAGGTTGTCGACCTGCCCGGCGAAACGCTGATGACCGAGCAGACGCTCAACGTCATCAAGATCGACCCGAGCCGCACCGGCGACCTCGTCGGCACCACCAACGCGCTCGCCGACGCCATCGAGCCGGTCGCGCCCCTGATCACCGGGCCGTCGCTGATGCAGCAGCTGGCAGGCTCGCAGGGCAAGCCGATCGTCGCGGTGAACCTGCGTGACGGGGATTTCGCGATCCTGGAACCACGGATGGCCAAGGTGCCGGGTGTGGTGATGGAGAAGCAGCCCAAACTGATCTCGGCCGACCGGCGCACCCGTTCGCCGATGCTCGACGCGCTGCGCGAGGTGTGGCAGGACAGCCTCGAGGCCACCGCGGGCTGGGGTGTGCAGATCTTCGAGGCCGACGGCAGGTTCGTCAACCAGGTGGCCGGATACCAGGGACCGGCCGGGCCGGACATCGCCGCGACGATGGATCAGCGACTACAGCGCGCCGCCGAAGACGCCGTGGTGAGCGCGGGGACCGCGGCCACGGTCGTGGCCATTCAGCCGTCGACCGGTGCGGTCGTCGCGGTCGCGCAGAACTCGTACGCGACGGAGAAGGGACCGATCGCCTTCACCGGACTGTTCCCGGCGGGCGGCACGATGGAGCTGTTCCGCACCGTGGCCGCGGCGATCAAGAACAAGCCGCCGCAGGACGTCACCGTGCAGGAGGCGGCCGAGGCGGCCACGGCGCTCGGCGTCGGCGTCGACTTCAAGGTGGCCGGGCTCGACGAGGTGACCGGGCGGATCAGCACGCCCGGCCGCAGCACCGAGCAGGTGCGTCAGGGTGCGGGTGCCGACGCGGTGCAGGTGAGCCCCTTCGGGATGGCGATCGCCGCGGCGGCCATTTCGCGTGGGTCGGTGGCGCCGCCGATGATCGAGGCGGGCAAGCCGGGCACCACCGATACGCCGGTTCCCGCGCTGCCCCAGCCCGCGGTCGACCGGCTGCGCGGAATGATGAACGAAGGCATCGGCAAGCCCGAAACCGCCGCCCTGCGCGGATTCCGCGATATCACCGCCTTCGCCGCGACGGGCGGCGCCGACGGTTGGCTGCTGGCGACGATGGGCGACCTGGTCTTCGCGGTGCACATCGCCGATGTCGACAGTGGTGACGCCACTTCACGACTCGCGGCCGTGCTGCTGAAATCGCTGGCGACGCCGGAGCCGTAAAGCGAGAGTTATCACTGCTCAGTGGCTATGAACCCGGTCTCGAAGTCGATCTTGACCGGTTACGCTACGTCGGTGAAGAGATACGCGCCGTTCGGTATCGATGCTCTATTGGTGATCGTCTTCTGCGCGATCGGGAGGCGCAGTCACGACGAAGCCGTCATCGCCGGTCTGCTGAAAACGGTGTGGCCCTTCGGGTTAGGACTGATCCTCGGCTGGATTTTAGCGGTCTACCTCGCACGGAACACGCGGTTCGACGCAACGGCGTTGTGGCCCACCGGAATTCTGATCTGGGCGAGCACCCTGGTCGGCGGGATGGTGTTGCGCGCCATCAGCGGTCAGGGCGTCGCACTGAGTTTCATGATCGTCGCGGCCTGCGTCCTCGCGCTGTTCCTGCTGGGTTGGCGGGCGGCCATTCGCGCGCTGCGTTGATCAGATTCGTCGCTGCTGCTTGAACTCTTGCTCGTATTCTTCGTCGTCGGCCTGTGGTGTGCGGAACAGGAACGCGAAGACGATCCAGCCGACCACGGCGACCAGGATGAAGCTGACCAGCCGGTATACGAACGCGGCCGCGACGGCCTGCGCGGCGGGCAGGCCCGCGGCCGCGGTGAGACTGTAGATCAGCGTCGCGTCCACGTAGACGATGCCGCCCGGCGCGAACGGAATCGACCCCACCGCCTTGCCCGCCGCGAAGGCGATGAGCAGCCCGGACAACTTGGGATCGGCGCCGATCGCGTAACAGGCGGTGCCGAGACACGCCACGTCGGCGAACCGGTGCACCAGCGCCCACACCCCGACGAGCGCCGCGTCCTTCTTCCCCAGATCGACCGACTCGAGTTGCGCCCGGATCTCGGCCAGCTTGGCGATGCCGTGATCGGCGGGTTTCTTCCGCAGCCGATTCACCAGCGCGAGTACCCGCCGCAGCACGGCCTCGAGCGTGCCGGGATGGCGGGCGAGATAGTTGCCTGCGAACACCACCAGGGCGAGGACCACCAGCGAGACGACGAATTTGAAGCCGATTCCCTGTCCGACCAGCGCGGCGCCGGCGATCCCGAGCAGCGCCAGCCCCGCGGCGGCGACCACGCCGGAGAAGACCAGCTGCCAGGAGGCCACGATCGGGCTCGCGCCCCAGCGCCGGGTCTGGCGGTAGGTGAACGCGGTGGAGAAGACCTGTCCGGCGGGCAGCGTCAGCGACATCGCGGTCGCGCCGTAGACCACCGATACCGATTTCCCCTGACTGACGTCCACCCCACCGGCGTGCAGCAGTTGTTTCTGCACCCGCCCGAAACCGCTCATCGACATCGCCTGCAACACGATGCACAGGAACAGCCAGCCCCAGTGGATCTCGGTGAGTGTGCGCCAGGATTCGTGCAGGCGGGGCCACAGGTACACGCCTTCGCCGACGAGCAGCGCGAGGATCACCGCGCCGAGCACCCACTTGACCCACCGAAAGCGGCGGCGGCGGCGCTCGGCCGGTGCGCCTGCTAGGTCGCCGTCGGCCGTCACGGTCTCAGCCTAGTGAACACAGTCGGCTTCCGGCCGTCCGCAGACTGCGCACGGCCGGAGCGAAGGCGCAGGTACGCCCAACGAACGCATCTGTTCTTCCTCGTCCCCGCGCGGCGCGGCGATCGCCGACTTCGGCCAGGCCAGGCGGGTTTTTCTGCGTCTGCCGCGCAATTGGACCTCGTCTCCGGTTATCCAATGTTCTTGCTCGCTTTCGTCGGCGAAGTAGAGCGCGCTGCCCGAAGCGAGAACGCGGCCGGGATGATCTTTGGCCAATTCGGTGAGCCGCGACGCCTCGTTGACGGGGTCGCCGATCACGGTGTATTCGAAACGATTTGCGGCGCCGATGTTTCCGGCCACCGCCAGGCCCGCCGAGACGCCGATGCCGATGTCGAGGCTGGTCACCTCGCGCAGGGCCTCGCGCAAGTCGCGGGCCGCGGCGAGGGCGGCGCTCGGCGCGTCGGGGCGATCCAGCGGGGCGCCGAAGATGGCGAGCGCCGCGTCGCCGACGAACTTGTTGACGAAACCGTGGTGGCTGTCGATCACGTCGACCACCACCCGGAAGAACTCGTTGAGCAGGCTCACCACCTCGGTCGGCGGGCGTTCGGCCGCGGCGGCGGTGGAACCGACCATGTCCACGAACAGCACCGCGACGAATCGGGTCTCACCACCGAGTTCGGTGCCGTAGTCCAGTGCCCGCTGCGCCACGTCCTCGCCGACGTGCTGGCCGAACAGTTCCTGCAGCTTGCGGCGCTTGGCCGCCTCGTCCATCATCCGGTTGAAGCCGACCTGCAACAGCCCGATCTCGCTCCCGTCGTAGACCTCCACCTGCACGTCACGCGAGCCGGCCTGCACCCTGTTGATGGCCTGGGACAACTGCCGCACCGGGTCGGAGATCGAGGAACCGGTCAGCATCGACAGCGCCAGCGCCTGCAGGATCACCACGCCACACAGCAGCAGGATCGAGATCGCGAGCGACTTCGCCGAGAACTTCACGTCCGAGGAGATCTGGGTGACGCACAGCAGCACGATCGCGATGGTCGGCGCGAAGGTGCCCATGCCCCAGGTCATCGCCATCCGGGTGCCGACGCCGGGGGTGAGCGTGTGGTCGAAGGTGCCCTCGGTCAGCGCCTCCGCGGCGACCGGGCGCAGGATGCGTTCGCCCAGCATGTAGGTGAAGCCGAACACGATGGTGGCGGCCATACATTCGGTGACGATCACCGCACCCGCCAGTTCGGGCGATTCGGTGATGATCAGCGCGGCCAGGATCCCGCCGCCGATGATCCACAGCACCAGGTGCACGATCGACTGCCGCAGCGGCACGTGCAGGGCCGCCATCTGCTCGCGTCTGCTCGGTGGCCCGCCGCGCATCTGCCAGCGCATCACCGGCCGCAGCATGAGGGCCGCGGCGAAGATGCTCAGCACCGCGGCCACCCCGAAAACGAGCAGCGGCGCGAGCAGACCGGTCTGGCGCACCCCACCCGGATCGCCCTCCGGAACCGGCAGGCCGTATTGGATGAAGGCCCACACCAGCACCGCGCCGAAGGCGTTCGCCAGCAGCACAGACGTCAGATACAGCGGCCAGCGCGTTCGCATGGTCTGTTTGACCGCTTCCAGGGGCGCCGACACGACCACCAATCTAGCGTTCGGACCGATAGGCTCTCTCGAGTGACCGACCAGAAGGTAGATTCCGGGACCGCGTCAACGCCGTGGCGCTCGGACGCCGAGGCAGTTCATCCCCTGGTCCGCAAAGCCGCCGCGTGGAGTTGGCGGCTGCTGATCATCTTCGGCGCCCTGCTCGCGGTCGGAATGCTCGTGCAGAAGTTCGCCACGGTGGTGATCCCGCTGGCCATCGCGCTGCTCGCCGCCGCGCTGCTCGCGCCGATGGTCGATTGGATGCAGCGGGTGGGGATTCCGCGTTCGCTGGGCGTGTTCGTCGCGCTGCTGGGGTCGATCGGTCTGCTGGCGGGGGTGCTGACCTTCGTCGTCGAACAGTTCGTCGACGGTGTGCCGGGGCTGTCCAACGAGGTCACCAACAGCGTGCACAAGGTGCAGGACTGGCTGATCAACGGTCCGCCGCATCTGAGCGATCAGCAGATCCGCAGCGCGGGCGACACCATCGTGCGCACCATTCAGGACAACCGCGAGAGCCTGACCAGCGGCGCGCTGACCACCGCCACCGCCATCGGCCACATTCTCACCGGTGCCTTCCTGATCCTGTTCATTCTCATCTTCTTCCTCTACGGCGGAGATCAGATCTGGAACTTCGTCACCCGGATCATCCCCACCGCGCACCGAGAAAAGGTCCGCACCGCCGGTGAACTGGGCTTCGGAACGCTGGTCGGGTTCGTGCGTGCCACCGTCGCGGTGGCCGCCGTCGACGCGATCGGTATAGGAGCAGGGCTGGCGATTCTGCATGTGCCGTTGGCCTTGCCGCTGGCCTCGCTGGTGTTCATCAGCGCGTTCATCCCGATCATCGGCGCGTTCTTCGCCGGGTTCGTCGCCGTGTTCATCGCCTTGGTCACCAAGGGCCTGGTGACCGCGCTGATCGTGCTCGGCATCATCATCGCGGTGATGCAGCTGGAAGGCCATGTGCTGCAACCGCTGCTGCTCGGGCGGGCCGTGAGTATCCATCCGCTGGCCGTGGTGCTGGCCATCACCGCGGGCTTGGTCGTCGGCGGGATCGCGGGGGCACTGCTCGCCGTGCCGTTGATCGCGGTGGGCAACACGGCGATTCGCTATCTGCTCGCCGACAGTCCGGAGGAGGCCTTCGGCGAGCTGGTCGCCACCGAGGAGCGAAAACGGTTCAGCGCCGAACCCGACAAACCGGAGCCGCCGGGCCGCTTCGACGTGGCGAAGCGGCTGCGCATGGAAGAAGCCGAGTCCGGCGATGCGGACTCACACCGCTGAGCTGAGCTCGGCCGACGCCGCGACCGCGCCGCTGTGGCGGGCGGCGCAGGCGTTTCGGCTGGTCACGCTGCTGTACGCGATCGGTCAGCAGATCGCGTCGGTGTCGTATTACGAGCATCCGCGACTGAGCTGGATGCTGATCGCGGTGATGGCGATCTGGTCGGGCAGTTCGGCGCTGCTGCTGTCGCAGTGGTACTTCCCCGAGGCGACCGGGAAGATCCGCGGCTGGGTGGTGTTCGGCGACCAGGTGGTGACGATCGCGCTGATCGCCTCGACTCGGCTTGTCGCGGACTACGATTGGTACCACGGACATCAGACCCTGCCGACGACGTTGTGGATCGCGAACTCGGTGATCTCGATGGCCATTCTGCGCGGACCTGTCGCGGGTGTTGTCGCCGGACTTGCCATGTCGGCCGTTGTGGTGACCGTGCGGGATCAGTGGGGACAGGACGTCTGGGGCGACGCGACCGCACCGGTACTCGTTTCGGTCGGGTTGGCGCTCGGGTTGGCCGCCAATACCGCTCGACGGGCGCAGGGGCAGCTCGAACGGGCGTTGCGGATCACGGCGGCGGCGCAGGAGCGGGAGCGGCTGGCTCGCGAGGTGCACGACGGGGTGTTGCAGGTGCTGGCGTTCATCAAACGCCGTGGAAGCGAGATAGGCGGGCCCGCACAGGAACTCGCGCAGCGAGCCGGAGAACAGGAGGTGGCGTTGCGGGTGCTGCTGTCCGAGCAGGCGGAGCTGCCAGATCCGGGGTCGGGCGACGTGGATCTGCGGCCACTGCTGACCGCGCACGCCACGCCGAAGATCTCGGTCGCCACGCCGGGCGATCCGGTGCTGGTCGGACGGATGGTCGCCCAGGAGATCGCGGCGGCGGTGAACACCGCGCTGTCGAATGTCTCGCTGCACGCCGGCGCCGACGCGAAAGCCTATGTGCTGCTCGAAGACACCGGTGACGGCTTGGTGGTGAGCGTGCGCGACGACGGTGTGGGGATCGCGACGGGACGGCTGGAAGCGGCCGAAGCCGAAGGGCGGATGGGGGTTTCGCGGTCGATCGTCGGCCGGATCGAGGCACTGGGCGGCAGTGCCGAGTTGTTGACCGAGGGCGCGGACCTCGGTACCGAGTGGGAATTCCGGATTCCGCGCCATCCGGCGCGCTGAGAAGAGGAGCTGGGCGATGCCGGTGATCACGGTGATGGTGGTCGACGACCATCCGATGTGGCGTGAGGGTGTTTCGCGCGATCTCGCCGAAGCCGGTTTCGAGGTACTGGCCACCGCCGACGGCGTCGGCACGGCCTCCCGCCGGGCCGCGGCCGTACAGCCGGACGTGGTGTTGATGGATATGCAGCTCACCGACGGGAACGGGGCCGCGGCCACCGCCGAAGTGCTGCGGGTGTCGCCGCACAGCCGGGTGCTGGTGCTGTCGGCCTCGGCCGAGCGCGACGATGTGCTCGACGCGATCAAGGCCGGAGCCAGCGGATATCTGGTGAAGAGCGCGTCCGCCGCCGAGCTGATCGACGCTGTGACGGCCACTGCCGCTGGTCAGCCGGTGTTCACGCCCGGGCTGGCCGGGTTGGTGCTCGGCGAGTATCGGCGGATGGCGACCGCACCGGCGGCCGCCGATCAGCCGCATCGGCCGTCGTTGACCGAGCGGGAGACCGAAGTTCTGCGGATGGTGGCCAAGGGGTTGTCGGCCAAGCAGATCGCTACTCGATTGAATCTCTCGCACCGGACCGTGGAGAACCACGTGCAGGCGACGTTGCGCAAGTTGCAGCTGGCGAATCGGGTCGAGCTCACCCGCTACGCGATCGAGCAGGGGCTCGAGTAGCCACAGTGATTAGGGGTTTGCCCTGATGTGCTCGGTAGGGGTGTCTGGCTACCCTCGATGACATGGGCGGTCCTGAATCCCTCTTCGTACCCGGTGCCGCGACGGCTGGTCCCGTCGGTGACCGTGAGCTGCGTGTTTCCGATGCCGAGCGTGAGCATGTCGGTCAGCTGCTGCAGCGTGCCGTCGGGCTCGGCATGTTGTCGCTCGGGGAGTTCACCGAGCGGATGGACACCGCGCTGGCCGCCAAGACCCGCGGTGAACTCAACGCCGTGCTGGTCGACCTGCCCGGTATGCGGGTGGCGGGCACACCGCAGCCCGCCGCGATGCCGCGCCCACGACACATCCCGGTTCCGGCCGGTGGATCGAATCCGAGCGCGATCCGCAGCCGGTTGTCGGGGGTGCATCGACGCGGGCCGTGGCAGGTGCCGCCGGTGCTGCACCTCAACAACCTGATGTCCGGGGTGACCTTGGACTTCACCGAGGCGGTGATGCAGACGCAGATCGTGGAGATTCAGGTCGACGACTACTGCACGAGCCTCACATTGCTCGTCCCAGCTGCGGCCACCGTCGACCTCAACGGTCTCGATCTGGTGGGGTCCTCGGCCAACAACAAGGTGCGTACGGGGCCGCCGATCGGACCTCTGCACCTTGTCGTACACGGACGTATCCGGTTCGGGTCGGTGACGGCGAAGTATCCGTTGATGGTGCAGTGGCGACGGTTTCTGGGGTCATGACCCCGGGTAGTCGGGGAGACATCGAGGGCTACCCGGGCTGATTCGGGTAGGAACCGGGGGCTGACGGGGGTTTCTACTCATGTTCGGCGGGTGTCGGGCGCCGACGATGGGGATATGAGTACCGCTATTGATCCCGCGCTCGTAGCGCGGCTCTCGGGGGAGTTCACCGCGCTGGGCGCCAGGATGGGTCAGCTGGGGGGCGATCTGGACGTGCTTTCCGCGCAGTTGCGGGCCGAAGAAGCGCTGCGCGAGGGCGAGGTGGTGCCCTCGACGTCGAGTGCGGCTGTTGCGGGGCCTGCGACTGTTGCGGGGTCGCCTGCTGTGGGGCCTGCGGCTGTTGCGGGCCCGCCTGCTGTGGGGCGTGCGCCCGTCGCGGGCCCGCCGACTGTTGTGGGCCCGCCGACTGTTGCGGGCTTCGGGCCTGGTCACGGCGGTCCGCCTCGGGGCGCTGACCTCGGTCAGGCGGGGTGGGCAGGTGTTGGCCACACAGCGACCTACGCGTCGGCGCATGGAGCGGCTGTGCCCGTGGGCGCGGGGCAGGGGCGTCAGGTTGGGTCCGGGTGGGGGCAGGGAACTTATCCGGCTGGTCGACCCTTCGCGCCGATGCCGATGCCGATGCCGATGCAGATGCAGATGCGTGGGCCGGGGCGCGAGGCTCGGGTGCCGTGGTGGCAGCGGGAAGGGGTGATTTCCCGGGTGCTGGCGGTGGCCGGGGTCGGCGTGACCTTGGTCGGCGTGCTGATGCTGTTGGTGTTGGCCGCACAGGCGGGGTTCTTCGGCCCGATAGCGAGAGTCGTTGCTGGGGCAGCTCTTTCGGTGGTGCTCGTCGGACTCGGGTGGCGGGTTTTCGGTCGGCCCGGCGGCCGGGTCGGCGCAATCGCGTTGGTGGCCACCGGTATCGCCGGGATGTATCTGGATGTCGTTGCGGTGACGGGATATTACCGATGGGTCCCTGGCGGGGTGGGGCTCGCGGTGGCGCTGGTGGTGGCGTTGATCGGGGTGGGAATCGCGGTACGGTGGCAGTCACAGCCGCTGGCCGTGGGGGTGGTGGTGGGGGCCGCGGTGCTGTCGCCCGCGTTGACCACCGAGTTGATGTTGCTCGGGTTCCTGGTGGTGTTGCAGGCGGCCGGGGTGCCGGTGCAGATGCGCAGGGATTGGCCGGTGCTCCACGTGGCGCGCACTGTGCCGGTGGTGCTCGCCGTGCTGGGGATGGTGGCGTTCAGCGGGATCGAAGGGGTGATCTCGGGCTCGGAGGCGCAGCAGCGGCAGGGTCTGCTGGTTGCCGCGATCGCCTGTGCGGTGGTCGGTCTGGTCGGCGCGCTGCTCGCGGTGCGGCGCAGGCACGATGACATCACCGCGAGCATCACGATCGCGCTGACCGCACTTCCGGTGCTCGCCGTCGCCGTACTGTTCGACCGAATGGTGAGCGCCTCGATCACCGCGGCTCTGGCCGCTGTCCTGCTCGGCCTCGCGGCCACCGCGGTGATTCCGCGCCTGACGGGAGTAGGCCCCGCCGCGACGCCTTCCCGCCCCGCGAATGTTCCTGATGCCGAGGATGTTCGGCCTGTCGCAGTGTTGCCGATCGCGCGGCACACGGCACTGGTGGCGGGTCTGACCGGTGCCGTAGCTCTGTCGCAGACCTGCGTGGCGGCGACGAGCGGTCACCCTCGACTGCTACCGACCACGCTGTTCGCGGCCGGTCTGGGGTTTCTCGCGGTGGCCGCCGTCAGTCGCACCCGGGTGGGCGCCGGGCTCGGTATCGCGTTCGCGTTGCTCGGTGGGCTGGTGATGCTGGCGACAGCTACGCCGGAAACACTTGCGCTGCAGGGGCTCGCGGAGCGGGAACTCGATGTCGCGACTGCCGTGGCGGCCGTGGTCGGGTTGGGTGTGGCGGCGATGGTGGCGTGGACCGTGCCACGGTTGCCGCGGTGCGACGATCCGGCGCTCGTCACCGGGGTGTGGATAGCAGTGAGTATCGCGGGGCTGTACTACGTGCTGGTCGCCGCGGTGTCCCTCGGCGTATCTCTCGGCGGTGCCGATGGTTTCATCGTCGGGCACAGCCTCGCGACCATCGTGTGGATGGCGGTGGCCACCGGCTCGCTGTTCTACGGTTTGCGTCGTCTCGCCAGTTCGCCCGCCGTGGCGAAAGTCTGCCTGGTGTCCGGCCTGCTGGTCGCCGCGGCCGCACTGGCGAAACTGTTCCTGTTCGATCTGGCGACACTGTCCGGCCTGGTCCGCGTCACCGCGTTCCTGGCCGTCGGAATCCTGTTGCTACTCACCGGAACCCGCTACGCACGTGCCTTCGCCGAGGCCGCACCGCCGCGCCAGGTCTCCTAGAAACAACGAACCGGCGGAGCTCGAAAGCCCCGCCGGTCGCGTGTCCGCACTGCGATCGTCAGTCGTCCTCGCGTCGGCGCAGCAGTTCGTTCACGCTCACCGTCCGGCCCTCGTTGCCATGGTGGCGGCCCTCGTCCGCGGCCGTACCGCGGCGCGACGAGCGCAGCTGAGCCATCCAGTTCTCGATCTCGTTGCGCGTATCGGCGGGGGATTCCGCTGCGGTGGCATCGGTTTCGGCGGCAGGAGTATCCAGGGACGCATCGTCGGAAGGCTCCGCAGGCGATGCGGGCGGCGTCGGAACAGCGGTGAAACCGGAAGGCGCCTGCCACTGACCGGGGGTGCCGATCTGGTCGGTCGCCGGTGCCTCGCCGACCGGTTCCCCACTGGCGGCCGATGTTTCGCCGGTTGCCGAATCCGGCTGCCGGGGTGAAGGCGCGGTCTCGGGTCGGACCTCGGTGAATCCGGGCGGCGCGATCTGCGGACGCACCACGTTTGCCGGTCGAGCCGAAGTCGGCCGGTCGCCGGAGGAATCGACGACGGGACGATCACCGTTCGCCTCGTCGGCCGAGGATGGGGTGACCGGCGAGAAGCGAGGTCCGCTGTCCTGGTCGGACGAGGTGAAACCGCGTGGTGTGCCGGGGCCGGTCATGCCGTTGTTCCACGGGGAGCTCGGCTGCGGTTCCACGGGTACCGCGGTGCCGAAGATGCCCTGCGGCGGGATCGGCGACTCGGGTTCCGTTTCCGCGCGAGCCGGACTGCCCTGGTGAGACTCGGCGCGATGCACGCCGGGCGCCGCTGTGAAGTCAGGGCTCGCTGTATCGACCTCATACGGGCGCGAATCCGTCTCGCGCACAGGGGGATCGGCCTGCTCCGTCGGACGGCTCTGTTCGGTCGGACGGCTCGGCTCGGTCGGACGGCTCGGCGCGAATGGACGGCTCTGTTCGAACGGACGACTCTGCTCTGACGGACGGCTCGGCTCCGCCGGAGGGGCCGCATCGACCGGATCGGGCGCGGGGGAGTCGGGCGTGACCGGCCTGAGGTTCGACGCGGTCACCGGGCTGAACCCGTTGAAAGTTCCGCTCGACGGAGTCTCGCTCGCAGGCGCGGGGGGTGTCGCGTTCGGGGGCGTGTTCACGATCCTCGGCGCCTGCGGCGGGACGATCCCACGCGGCGGCGGTGTCGCCGTGTTCGGCCTGGCCGGGGGCACAATGCTGGGTCGCGGCGGCGAATCGGCAGGGGGGGTGCCGAATCCGGCGCTGTCGCCGGTCTCGTCGGGGGTCGACACCCGGGGCACCGGCGGAGTCTCACCGATCACGCCGGAGGTGTTGTAGCCCGAAGGCGGCTGTACGCGTTCGGAGCCACGCGGCGGAACCCCGGTGACGATGCCGGGCAGATCGAGGCCGGACCCGGTGTCGACCGGTCCGGGTCGCGAGATCGACGGGCCGGTGGGGGTTTCGGCGGTGCCGTTCGTGCGTCCGCGCCCGTTGGTCGAGCGAGCGGCACCACCGGGGCCGGTTCGGGGATCGCCGAGATCGGCGAGGGGAATGGGGGGTGTGCCGAAGCTCGGCCCCGAATAGCCACGGTCTTCGTCCTCGGCGGTATCCGTGGTCGAATCATCAGGTCCCTGAACGGGATTCGGAGCATCCGGCTTCACGATCGGCAGCACCTGGGTCGGCTCGCCGGAAACGTACTTCGGCAGGTCGGGACCGGAGTCCTCCTGCTTCGCCGTGTCCTCCGGAGCGACTGTCGCCGGCGTACCCGGCTTGACCACGGGCAACTCCCGGGTCGGCTCGCCCGAGGACAACACCGAGGCGCGAGGACGCGTCGGATCGGGCGACATCGGCTGGCGCGAACGGGCAGGTTCGGCGGTGTCGGTGTCGGTGATCTTGTCGATGCGCTGGGTCGGGGCCTCGGCCTCGATCTCGGCGACCGTGCGCGGCCTGCGCGGGGTGCGGGCCAGCTTGGAATCGGGGACCACCGTCATCTGCATGGTCGGCGGGTCGGTGATCGGGGTGGTCTTCACCAGGTCGACCACGCCACCGTGTTCCGGGCGCTCGTCGTCGAGGATGGGTTCGCCGAGGCCGATCTTCTCCTGGATGCGCTTCATCCACTTGGGCGCCCACCAGCAATCGTCGCCGAGCAGCTTCATGATCGCCGGGACGAGCAGCATGCGCAGAATGGTGGCGTCGATGAACAGCGCCGCGATCATGCCGTAGGCGATGTACTGCATCATCACCATGTCGGAGAACGCGAACGCGCCGGTCACCACCAGCAGAATCAGTGCGGCAGCGGTGATGATCCTGCCGGTTTGGGCGGTGCCGATCCGCACGGCTTCGGTGGTCGACGCGCCTTGGGCGCGTGCCTCCACCATGCGGGAGAGCAGGAAGACCTCATAGTCGGTCGACAAGCCGTAGATGATCGCGATGATCAGCATCAAGACCGGTGCGCTGATCGGCTGTGGCGTGAAGTTCAGCACCCCGGCGCCGTGGCCGTCGACGAAGATCCACGTGAGGATGCCGAGGGTCGCGCCGAGACCGAGCGCGCTCATCAACGCGGCCTTGATCGGCAGCACCAGCGAACCGAACGTCAGGAACATCAGCACGGTGGTGGTGACCAGCACGAGCAAGATCATCCACGGCATCAGTTCCAGGAGCGTGTCGATGCTGTCGGCCATGAGCGCGGGCTGACCGGTGACGTACATCGTGACGCCGTCGGGTATTTCGATCGAGCGGAGATAGTCGATCGTCGGTTCGGCGCCGCCGGTGGGATCGACCAGGGTCGCCGAGGTGCGGAACACCTCGGGGTTGGTCGGCGACTTGACCGGCACCTCGAACGGACCGACCAGCCCGGGAGCCTGGTTGGCTTCCTTCCAGACCTTGCCGATCGCGTTGGTGTTGTCCGAGACGAAGACCAGCTGGATCGGGTCGGTCTTCTTCTGCGGGAAGACTTCGTAGAAGTGCTCGAGTGCGGACCGGGTCGTATTGTCCGGCGGGAGGTACTTCTCGTTGATGCCGCCGAACGCCAGGTCCTTGACCGGGATGATCAGCAACAACAGACCGACGGTGATCGGAATAGCGATCTTGAGCGGGTGCTTCATGACCCAGCGGGTCGTGTTGCCCCAGAAGCCGTTCTCGATCTGCTCGGCGGTCTTGGTCTTGCGGAACCGCTTGAGACCGAGCGCGTCGACGCGGGGGCCGAGGATGCCCAGCATCGCGGGCAGGATCGTGATCGCGGTCAGTGCCGCCAGCGAGACGGCAGCGATGGTGCCGTACGCGACCGACCGCAGGAAGCCCTGCGGGAAGATCAGGATGCCGCCGAGGCTGGCGATGATCATCGTCGCGGAGAAGACAACTGTTCGTCCGGCGGTCATCACCGAGCGCCGCACAGCGGCGGGTGTGCTGTACCCCTCGGCCAGTTCCTCGCGGAAACGGCTGACTATGAACAGGCCGTAGTCGATCGCGAGACCGAGCCCGATCATCGAGACGACGCCGGTGACGAAGATGTTGACCTCGGTGAAATTGGTCAGCACCGTCACGATGCCGGTGGCACCGATGATCGTCAGACCACCGATGATCAGCGGCAGCGCGGCGGCGACGATGCCACCGAAGATGAAGAACAGCAGGATCGCCACCGCGGGGAAGGCCAGCACTTCCATCCGCTTGGAGTCGTGGTCGAGGGTGTCGGTCAGCGTGACCGCGATGGGCTGCAAGCCCGAGACCTCGACGTCGACGCCCGGGATGTAGAAGACGTCTTGCACGGCACGGTAATTGGCCATCATGACCGTGTCGTTGTCACCGGCGATGGCGATCGAGGCGAACGCGTGTTTCTTGTCCTTCGACCCGAACGCCGACGGCACAGCGGGCGCGTCGCCCACCTTCCAATAGGTGCCGTTGATCTTGCCGATCTGATCGGGATGTTCGGCGACAACCCCGGTCAGGCTGGCGACGATCTTCTGCTGGAACTCCGGGTCATCGATCGTTTTGCCCTCGGGGGCGTTGTACATGACGATCACGTCGGCGTTGTGGTCGCGCCCGTATGACCCGTCGGCGATCTCCGCGCCCTTCACCGACTCCGAGCCCGGATCGAACCAGCCGCTCTGAGTCAGGCGGGGGCCGAGCCCCATGCCGTAGGCGCCCAACGCCAACATCGCCGCACCGACGACAACGATGACGACGAAGCGGAACCGGTAGACCAGATCGCCCCAGCGGGTGAACACTTAAGCGACTCCTTGACCAGGGCGAGAAGTGAGTAGCGCAGACAGCGGCCGGAACGGCTGCAGCCAAGCGCCCTCGTCGGGCAGCGACTCGAGACTCACCCGCGGTAGCGGTTCGCGGAACACGCCGGGGATGTCCTCGAGGTCGACGAACCCGAGGGTATCCGAAGTGACCGCCCAACTCGCGTGCTCACGGAATCCGAGCACCTGAGCTGGGATTCCCTTGGCCGCGATGGCTTCCAAGGGTTCACGGAAGGCTTGGCCGTCGGCCGAGGCGACCATGATGCCGGCTAAACCACCGTCGCGTTGCCGGGTCGCGATGTGCGCGAGCATGTCGGCGTCGACATCGGAGTCCTCGTCGATCTTGGGCTTGGCGAACACCGCGAAACCGACATTGCGCAGCGCTTCCACCCACGGGCGGACCACGTCGGCGGTGCCGGGCGCGATATTGGTGAAGACGGTGGCCTCGGCCTCGATGCGTCCCTTGGAGGCGACCGAGATCTCGGCGGTGCGGGCCAGCAGCCAGCGGCCGAGGGCGTCGAAGCGGGGGCGGTAAGCGGCGGTGGGACGCCCACCGAGGATGGCGCCGAGCCCCATGTCGAGGTTCGGCGCGTCCCAGACCAGCAGGACACGTCGAACATCGGAACCGCTCAACGCCTCGGAACCGGAGCCTGCCTGGGCGGGCACCGGCATCTCGGGGGCGATCTCACTCACGCTCATCTGTCGATCTTCCCCCATATGAACTCGTTGATGGCGCTACCGGCACGCAGGCCTTTGCCTTCGAACTTGGTGACGGGCCGTTCGAAACCGATCGGCGCGGTAGTGCGGTTGGCGGCGCTGTCGCCGCCGGTGGTGTCGTTCAAGCCGGTGAACAGCGGTTCCTTGGAGCCTACTTCGAGAATATGTTCGGCGTAATCCGCGTGGTCGGTGGCCACGTGCAGCACGCCGCCGGGCTTGAGTCTGCTGGCGATCAAGGCGAAGGTCGGCGCCTGGAGCAGCCTGCGCTTGTGGTGGCGGGCCTTCGGCCACGGGTCGGGAAAGAACACCCGAACACCGATCAGCGACTCCGGGGCAACCATGTTCTCCAGGACGTCCACGGCGTCGCCGCGCAGCAACCGGATGTTCTCGATCTCCTCGCGCTCGATCTGCTGGACCAGCTGGGCCAGTCCGGGCTGATACACCTCGATGCCGATGAGATTCAGGTGCGGTTCGGCCTTCGCCATGGCGGCCGTCGCCGTACCGGTGCCGGTACCGATCTCGATCACCAGCGGCGCCTCGCGCCCGAACCAGGCGTCGGCTTCGACCGGATCGTTGGACACATCGCGCCCGATCACCGGCCAGGTGCGGTCCCATGAGGTCTGCTGATTCGGCGTCAGCGCGCCTCGCCGCGAGCGGAAGCTCGTGACGCGCGGGTACAGCCGGGAGCCGGTGAGCGAGCGCCTGCCCGCGTCGTTCGGCATCTCCGACAGCTTGTGGCTGGTCGGCTCGGCGTGGTTGGCGGCGTCGTTCACGTCGTCCATTGTCCAGCATGCGCGGAGCTACGTCGCAGGCGAGTTCGGGGGACCGCTGATCCGCCCAGGTCGGCAGAAGGTTCGCCCCGCCCCGGCTCGGCGCGGATCTGACACAATGCCCTCCGAAAAGGGGGTGTGCGCAATGCCGACAGCCACTGAATTCGCACAGACACGACCCGCGGACCAGCTCGACGCGCTGATCTCGGTTCTAGGTGCAGGTCGCGGGGGTGATCCGGGGATCGCCGAACAGCTCGCCGCGGCGGCTGCGCGCCGTCGTCGTCCGCTGCACATCCAGATCACCGGGCGTGCGCTGAGCGGGCGGACCACCGTGATGGCCGCGCTGGCCCTGTTGTCGGCGCAGGAGACCGCGCCGGTCGATCAGCCCGAGCTGCCCGACCCGGTCCTCGACGGCGATCTGGTCATCTATGTGCTGGCCGGTGCGCCGCAGGCCGCCGACTACCGCCTGCTCGCGACCGTGCCGCAGGGTCGCGGCGTGGTGGTGCTCAACAAGGCCGACGCGGTGGGCGCGCGCTGGGGCGAGGCCGTGGCCGCGGCACAGCGGCACGCGCAGGAGCTCGGCCTGCCGATCGTGCCGATCGTCGCCTCGGTCGCCGCCAGGACCAGGTCGGGAGCGGTGAGCGCCGAGGATCTGAGCGATCTGCGCAGGCTCGCGGTCGGCCCCGATGTGCCGTCGGTGCTCGCCGCCGATCTGTTCATCGGCGTCGGCTCCGACCAGGAAGCGCGCAGACGGCTGATCGCCAACTGGGATCTCTACGGTGTGGACTGCGCGCTGTCGGCCCTGCGCGCCGATCCCGATCTGCCCGCGTCGGCGATTATCCAGATCCTGCACTCCGCTAGCGGTGTCGATCCGCTGCACAAGCTGGTCCACCGCCGGTACGAGCAGGTGGAAGCGGTGCGCGGCGGCGAACTGCTCGACGAGCTGACCCGGCTGGCCGCCCGCGCGGTCCCCGGCGACGGCGGCCGCGCGCGAGAACTGATCGAGCACTATCTCACCGGAGACGAAGCGCTCTGGGCCGGTCTGTGCGCCGGATTGGCCTGTCCGCAGGTCTCCCACCTGGCCGCCGGCTACCCGTCACCCGCGCCCGGCGACGCCGACGAGGCGCTCGCCCGCGCCACCCGCTGGCGTGCCGTCGTGTCGAGCGACATGCCACCCGCTGCCCGGCGGGCCGCGCTGCGCGTGCACAACGGCTATGTCAGAGCCTGGGAGCGGATGTCCAGTGCAGGCCTCTGAGGTCCCGCCCGGCCAGCGCCCGGCCGTCGACGCGAGCGGCGATACGAGTGCCGCGTCCGCCGACGACCCCGGTGCCCTACCCGCGGCGGTGGACACGGTGATCGACCGGTGGAACCCGCAGGGTGGCGCCCTGCTCCGGGCGATGGCCGCCGCGGGGGAGGGCAGCAGCGTCGACTTCTACGCCCCCGACGACGCCAACACCACTCTGCTGCGCACCGAACTCGCCCGCTTCGAACCCCATATCGACCTGGCCGATCCGACCGTGGGCAACGACCCGGCCGCGGCGCTCATCCTCTTCGACGCGGGCAGTGTCCTCGGTGCCGGCATGTTCGCCCTGATCGACCGTCTACGCGCCGCCGATCAGCGAATCCTGCTCGCCATGAACGGCTTTCACGCCTATCAGGACTGGCGCGCGACCCGCGACCGCAACCTGGAACTGCTCGCCGCGCGCGGCATCACCGACCTCGACATCGTCGCCGTCTCGGCCCGGCTGGCCGCCGCCGCCCGCGCCACCGACGATTCGGCCCTGCTCGATCGCTCCGGCGTGGCCGGACTGCACGCCACCCTGGCCGCGGCCACCGCGAAGGGACCGGCCGACGGTGCCCAGCGCCGCACCGCGGTCCGCACCCGGGTGCTCACCGACACCAGAGCGAGAATCGACGAACAGATCACCGCACTGCGCTCCGGCACGGACACCGCACGGATCAGGGAGGAACGCATCGGACTGGTCGCCGAGCGCGACGGCGGTCGCCAGACCGGTCTCGCCGCCGTGCGCAGCCAGGTGCAGCTCGCCCGCGTCGACCTGACCACCGAGCTCGGCGCGATGGTGCGCGCACTGCACACCCGCTCGCGCGCCGAACTCGACCGCTGCGACCGCGCCGAACTGCGCGCCTACCCACAGCGTTTGCAGCAGGCGGCCGGTGAGTTGTCGGTCTCGGTCGACGCCGTCATCGACGAACGGGTCAGCGAAGCGGCGCGCCGGATCGGTACTGCCGCGCCGACCACCCGGCGCCGCGATCCGGCGCCGCGAGTCGGTCCGGATCCCGGCAAGAGACACCGAGGTGTCGAAGATCACCTCATGATCGCGCTCGGCGCGTCGGCCGGCGTCGGCCTCGGCCGATTGGTCGTGGCACCGCTGTCGCTGGTCCCGACACTAGACGTGGCGAGCGTCCCGGTGACGCTGCTGCTCGGCGCGGGCGCGGCCTACTGGGTCGTGCGCGCCCGCGGCCAACTCGCCGAACGCAACCACATGGCCCAGTGGGTCTCCGAGGCATTGGTGAACGTCAAAGCCCAGCTCGAACAGCGTGTCGCGGGAGTGCTCGTGGACATCGAGGCCGAATTGGCCGAGCACGTGGTTCGGGAATCGACCGCGCGAGCGGTGGCCGTGGATCGGCGTGTCACCGAACTCGACGCGCTCGCGCGCAGGCTCGTCGCCGAGCGTCCCGCACAGCTGACGGCCTGTGAGCGTGACATCGCCACGCTCGATCGACTGTGAGCGCGGGATTGACCGATACACCGGTGGGTACCTGTTAGGGAGCCCGATGCCATATCGGTCGTCATATCGCGTTAACCTTGAGGCAGGAACCTGGGCGTCCGCTCTTGCCAGTCGATGCGCGGCCACCGTCCGTGTACGGCCTTCCTAGCCGTCTATCGGGGTTGTGCGACGGTTGGTCACTGCGGACGCCTTACCCGCCCATGGTGGCGATCGATGGATCGAACAACCGCCCATCTCAGGAGAGTTTTCATGACCTCAGCGACCATTCCTGGTCTTCGTGGATCCGACGGCACGGCGCCGACCGAGCACAGTGAACTGCTCGCCTGGGTACAGGAAGTCGCAGAGCTCACTCAGCCCGATCGCGTGGTCTGGGCCGACGGCTCCGACGCGGAATGGGATCGCCTGACCACTCAGCTGGTCGAGGCAGGCACCTTCCAGCAGCTCGACGAGAAGAAGAAGCCCAACTCCTTCCTCGCGCTGTCCGATCCCTCCGATGTGGCCCGCGTCGAATCGCGCACCTACATCTGTTCCGCCACCGAGGCCGACGCCGGTCCGACCAACAACTGGGTCGACCCCGCCGAGATGCGCGCCACCATGACCGAGCTGTACCGCGGCTCGATGAAGGGCCGCACCATGTACGTGGTGCCGTTCTGCATGGGCCCGCTCGGCGCCGAGGACCCCAAGCTGGGCGTGGAGATCACCGACTCCGAGTATGTGGTCGTCTCGATGCGCGTGATGACCCGGATGGGCCAGGCCGCGCTCGACAAGCTGGGCGCCGACAAGCCGTTCGTGAAGGCGCTGCACTCCGTGGGCGCGCCGCTGGCCGAGGGCCAGGCCGATGTGCCGTGGCCGTGCAGCGACACCAAGTACATCACCCACTTCCCCGAGGACCGTGAGATCTGGTCCTTCGGTTCGGGCTACGGCGGCAACGCGCTGCTCGGCAAGAAGTGCTACTCGCTGCGCATCGCCTCGGCGATGGCCCACGACGAGGGCTGGCTGGCCGAGCACATGCTGATCCTCAAGCTGATCTCGCCCGAGAACAAGAACTACTACGTCGCCGCCGCGTTTCCGAGCGCCTGTGGCAAGACCAACCTCGCGATGATCCAGCCGACCATCCCCGGCTGGCGCGCGGAGACCCTGGGCGACGACATCGCCTGGATGCGTTTCGGCAAGGACGGTCAGCTCTACGCCGTGAACCCGGAGTTCGGTTTCTTCGGCGTCGCGCCGGGCACCAACCACAGCTCCAACCCCAACGCGATGGCCACCATCGACGCGGGCAACACCGTGTACACCAACGTCGCCCAGACCGACGACAACGATGTGTGGTGGGAGGGTCTCGAAGGCGACCCGCAGCACCTGATCGACTGGAAGGGCAACGACTGGACCCCCGAGTCGGAGGGCCACGCCGCGCACCCGAACTCGCGCTACTGCACCCCGATGTCGCAGTGCCCGACCCTCGCGCCGGAGTGGGACGACCCGCAGGGCGTGCCGATCTCGGCCATCCTGTTCGGCGGTCGCCGTAAGACCACCGTTCCGCTGGTGACCGAGTCGTTCGGCTGGGAGCACGGCGTGTTCATGGGCGCCACCATGGGCTCGGAGCAGACCGCCGCCGCCGAGGGCAAGGTCGGCACCGTCCGTCGCGACCCGATGGCGATGCTGCCGTTCCTCGGCTACCACGTGGGCGACTACCTCAACCACTGGATCGACCTCGGCAAGAACGCCGACGCGAACAAGCTGCCGAAGATCTTCTACGTGAACTGGTTCCGTCGTGGCGACGACGGCCGCTTCCTGTGGCCCGGATTCGGTGAGAACTCCCGCGTGCTGGAGTGGATCGTCGGCCGCATCGAGGGCCGCTCGGGCGCCACGGCCACCGCGGTCGGCAATGTGCCTTCGGCTGCCGATCTCGACCTGGACGGCCTCGACGTGGTCGCCGCCGATGTCGACGAGGCACTCGCGGTGAACGCCGACGAGTGGCGCAAGGAGATCCCGTCGATCGAGGAATGGTTCGAGTTCGTCGGCGACAAGCTGCCTTCGGGCGTGCGTGACGAGTTCGAGGCACTCAAGGAGCGCCTGGGCTAGTCGCCCCGCAAACACTGAACCGCCCGTACCGTTTCGGTACGGGCGGTTCTGTTCGTCTCAGGTCGTCGGACGATTTCCACAGTCTCGTTCTGGGTACATCTGTCGGTGTCAGAGAGTCGCGTGTGGCGGCAGCGTTACCTTCGCCTATATTTCCTCTCGAGCTGATACCCCTGCGAGACTCCCTGCACCGCCATGCGGTCAACGACGAGATCGACGCTGAGAGGTGGTTTGACGCATGACAGATCTGGTGACCGGATTCGAGTCCGACACCTATTCGAGCACGCCCATGCAGCGCGTGGCGGGCCGACTGGAACGGGCCCTGCCCCCGGGCTGGCGGGTCGAGGTCGTCGACCTACCCGCCCGGGGTGAGGTGGCCGCGCAGCCGGTCCTGCGGGTCCATATGCCGGAGAACTAAGCCGTGGCGTCGGTCCATCCCATGGGCATGAGGACCGACTTCTGCTCACAGAACGCGTCGAGGCCCTCGGGGCCGTTCTCACGGCCGATGCCCGAGTTCTTGTAGCCACCGAACGGTGCGGTCGGGTCGAAGGCGTACCAGTTGATCGCGAAGGTACCGGTGCGGATCCGGGCCGCGACCTCGACGCCGTGCTCGATATCGGTGGTCCAGACCGATCCGGCCAGACCGTAGTCGGAGTCGTTGGCGATGGCGATGGCCTCGTCCTCGGTCTCGTACGGGATCACCGAGAGCACCGGGCCGAAGATCTCCTCCTGGGCGATGGTGCTCGCGTTGTCGACGTCGGCGAAGATCGTCGGCTCGACGAACCAGCCGCGGTCCACGCCCGCGGGCCTGCCGCCGCCGAGTACCAGCCGCGCGCCCTCGGCCTTGCCCTTGGCGATGTAGCCCTCCACGCGGTCACGCTGCTTTTCGCTGATCAGCGGGCCGAGCTGGGTGGCGGGATCGGTCGGATCACCGGTCTGCATGGTCTTGACGTGCGCGACCAACGCCTCGACGATCTCGTCATAGCGACTGCGCGGCGCGAGGATTCGGGTCTGCGCCACGCAGCCCTGCCCGCTGTTCATCAGCCCGGAGAACGCGAGCACGGGAATGCTCGCGGCGAGGTCGACGTCGGGCAGCACGATGGCGGCCGACTTGCCGCCGAGCTCCAGCGACACGGTCTTGAGCTGCGCACCGGCCAGCGCGGCCAGCTTCCTGCCCACCGGGGTGCTGCCGGTGAAGGTCACCTTGTCGACGCCGGGGTGGCCCGCGAGGTATTCACTGGCCTCGGCGTCGGCGGGCAGCACCGAGAGCACGCCGTCGGGCAGGCCCGCCTCGGTGAAGAGGTCGGCGAGGATGTTCGCGGTCAGCGGAGTCAGTGGCGACGGCTTGAGCACCACGGTGCAGCCGGCCAGCAACGCGGGTCCGAGCTTGTTCGCGGCGAGGAACAACGGGACATTCCAGGCGGTGATCGCGGCGACGACACCGCGGGGTTCCCGTGAGACACGCGAGGTTCCGAACAGGCCGACTCGAGTCTCGTTCCAGGCGAACGTCTTCGCGAGCTCGACGAGGGCGTCGAGTGCCGCGACGGCGGGAATCTGGTTGAGTGTCAAGGCCGCTAACGTCGGCGCGCCCATCTCCGCGGTGAGCGCGGCGAGCAATTCGGGCGAACGCTGCTCGATCAGCCGCGCGACCTTGCTGAGTACCTCCGCTCGTTCCAGTGGAGGCGTTGATGGCCACGGCCCGCTGTCGAACGCGTCGCGCGCCGCGGCGACCGCGGCGTCGACATCGGCGTTCGTTACCGCCGGCACGCTGCCCACGGTCTCCTCCGTTGCAGGGGAGACCACCGAAATGCGGTCACTACCGGCCGGGGTGGTCCACTTCCCGCCGATGAACAGACTGTCGTAGTGCATGAGAACACGTTACAGTTTTGCGGGCGAATTGTCTGCAACCTGTTCTAATTCGCTGCGGCGCAACGACTGTGAAGATGGTGAATTCCAACCTGTCGGTTCGCTTTTCGGGGAAACGCACTATTGCGTTCCGCTGGTGAAAAGGGGATGCTTTAGCTACTGATCAGCTCGCTCGATTCATCGAACATTAACAGCGAATTGGGGAGACCGACTCATGGCTGTGCAAGTGATCGGCCGATCGTTGATGACCAGCGACCAGACCGACCATCAAGCGAAAAGTGTGGGCAGTGGCGGATGGGTTGTCTCATTCCTGCCCGGCCGCACACTCACGATCGAGCAGGCGACTGCCGCTATCCAGGCCGCTGAGGCGGTTGCGATGGTCGGCGCGCTGGCCGATCAGGTCGGCCTGACCACGTTGGAGACCGTGGGCCTGGCGATTCAGGAATCGCCGTGGGTCAGGGTGTTGCCCGAGCCGATGCGGAGGTCGCGGCGCTTGAGCTGGCTGGCGTGATCATGCTTTGGTAGCCACCACCACCAAGTTGCTGACCAGTAACTCGCGAATGACCGGAACTCGGACGAGCCACCAGGCCCAGTGTGGGTGATAACGCGGAAAAATAGTCCGCACGTCGGCTGAAGTCGTTGCTGCCCAGTGCAACCCATCCGCCGCGGTCACCGCGAACAGTGATCGGCCGAACCTGTTCTTCGGTTCGTGTCCGTTCTTGCGCCGGTACCGGCGGGCCGCGTACTCGCCACCGAGGTAGTGCCAGAGGCCGGTCTCGTGCCCACCGAACGGTCCGTGCCACACCGTGTACGAGTACACGATGAGGCCGCCGGGCTTGGTCACCCGCACCATCTCGTCCGCCATCAGCCACGGCTGCGGCACGTGTTCGGCGACGTTGGAGGAGAAGCAGACGTCGACGGAGTTGTCGAGGAACGGCAGCGCCATCCCCGACCCGCGTACCGAACCCGACACCCGCAGCCCGGCCGCGTGCATCTCCGACGGGTCGGGCTCCACCGAGACGTAGCGGGCGCCCACCGCGGTGAACTCGTCGGCGAAGTAGCCGGGGCCGCCGCCCACGTCGAGGACGACGGTGCCGGTGAGGTCGCGGCCGGTGATGTCGGCGTAGAAGTCGCCGATCAGTTCCGCGCTGTCGGTGGCGATGCCGCCGTAGAAACGGGCCGGGTCGGACTGCTCGAAGCGGAAGCTGGTGAGCAGGCGCAGCGAGCGGCGCAGAGAGGCCCGGCGCGCGAACCTCGATCGGTCGCGTCGATGGACGGGCTGCTCGGTTGTCGGCTGGGTGGCGATCGGCACGGGCAGGAGTTTATGGGCAGGCCCTTCGGTCGCGGCTGGTGGTGGGGGCGTTGGGTGGGTGGGTTGGGTTCGTCTTCACGGGGTCGGCTCGGGTGCGACGGGCTGATCTGGGCGGGCGCGGTCGATACAACCGTGTTGCGTGGAGCACACCCGCTAGTGTGGGGGCCGACGTTTGTCTGCCACCGAACCGAATGCGAGCCCCGACCGTGCGTGAAGTCCTCCTACTCTGCTGGCGTGACACCGGGCACCCACAGGGTGGCGGTAGCGAACGGTATCTGGAGCAGGTAGGCGCCCAGCTGGCCGCGCGTGGCATCAAGGTCACCCTGCGTACGGCGGGTTACCCGGGCGCCCCCAAGCGTGAGCGGATCGACGGCATCGACATCAGTCGCGCGGGCGGCCGCTTCACCGTCTACCCCCGCGCGCTCGCTGCCATCGTGGCCGGTCGGCTCGGTATCGGCCCGCTGCGCGGCCTGCGCCCCGACGTCGTGATCGACACCCAGAACGGCATTCCCTTCTTCGCCACCGCGACGGGTGTGCCGTCGGTGGTGCTGGTGCACCACGGACACCGTGAGCAGTGGCCGGTCGCCGGTCGCCTGGTCGGGCGGATCGGCTGGTGGATCGAATCCACGCTGTCCCCGCGCGTGCACCGCGACAACCAGTACCTCACCGTGTCGCTGCCGTCGGCCGAGGAGCTGTCCGCGCTCGGTGTGGACCGTGAGCGCATCGCCGTGGTCCGCAACGGTGCCGAACCGGTCCCCGCCGCGGTCGTCCCCGGCGACGACGCCACCCGCGCCACCCACCCGCGCATCGCGGTCCTGTCGCGCCTCGTCCCGCACAAGCAGATCGAAGATGCCCTCACCGCGGTCGCCCACCTGCGCGAACGCTTCCCCGACGTGCACCTCGACGTCATCGGCGACGGCTGGTGGGCCCCCAACCTGCGTGCCTGCGCCGACGCACTCGGCATCGCCGACGCCGTCACCTTCCACGGCCACGTCGACGAACGCCGCAAACACGAGATCCTCTCGACGGCCTGGGTCCACGTGATGCCCTCGCGCAAGGAAGGCTGGGGCCTGGCCGTCATCGAAGCCGCCCAGCACGGCGTCCCCACCATCGGCTACCGCAGTTCCCGAGGTCTCACCGACTCCATCGTCGACGGCGTCACCGGCGTGCTGGTCGACGACGCCCCCGCCCTGGCTGCGGCCGCCGGGGACCTCCTGGCCGACCCGGATACCCGCCTGGTGATGGGCGAGAAGGCCAGGGCCCGTGCCAACGAGTTCTCCTGGGAACAGACCGGCGCCGGTGTCTTCGAGGTCCTCGCCGCCGCCGCGCGCGGCCGCACCGTCAGCGGATTGGTCTCCCCGGCCCGGGTCTAGTCGACTCGGTTACCCGCTGCCTCTCGATCTCGCCGGGTGCCCGTCCGGTCCGGGCGCACGGCCGCGGCAATCAGTCCCGTGAGTAGCAGGGCCGCCCAGAGCAGGTGGGCCGCGGCGGAGGTTCGGCGCTGGGCCGGGGTGGCGATGTCGAGCAGGGTGGGGGAAGGCACGCGGTAGAGCGCCAGGTCTTTGTCCTGATACGTCAATTCGGCCGTGGTGAGAGTTTTCTCGGAGGCGCCGAGCGGGCCGGGGGTGGTGCGTTCGATCAGGATCCAGCCGACGCCGAGGGCCGCTAGTTCGGTGGCCGGAGCACCTTCGAGGAGCGCTTGCTCGACGGTGCGGGCGCGGTTGCCCTCTCCGGTCACCGCGTAGCCGCGAACTCGGAGTTCGCCGGTCTGCAGGACATCGTTGGGGAGGATGCGGGGAGCCGAGTCGAGGACGGGAGCTGTTCCGCTGTACGGGAATCGGCGGAACATCCCGGCGGGAAGTACCGCTATGTCGCCGGGAGTGTCGATGTGGTCGACCACCTGTTGCCAGCCCGCGGGGTAGTGGACGGGGCGCACGGCGCCGCCGACTCCCCAGGCGAGGTCGGCCAGCGGGAGGGTGAGCAGAAGAATGAAAAGGATTGCGGCGGGGCGAAATCCGGTCCGGCCCTCACGAATTTCCGGGTGCCCTTCGGCGGCAGAAGCTTCCGGGGCGTTGGCCAGTACTCGGCGGGCTGCCACGGTGACGGTTCGGCACGCGGCCGCCGCGCACAGCGCGTAGGCGGGCATCGCCAACGCCACGTACTTTTGCGTATCCCGCAGCAGCCCGGCCCCGGGAACGTGCACCACCAGCCATTCTCCGGCGGCCAGTCCCCAGCTGGTCGCGCCGAGGGCGGGCAGCACGATCGCCACCGTCGCGATCACCAGCAGCGCTCGCCCGTCACGTCCGAGCGCCCATACCGCCCGCACCCCGCACGCGACGATGCCGAGCAGCAAGAGTGTGCCGAGCAGGGCGAGCGGGGTCGTGCGGCTCGCGGGGACCGCTTCGCCGTTCCAGATCCCGCCCAGCCCGGCGAGGCTGCCGAGCGTGCCGAGCCACGGTTCGGCCCGTGCCGCGAACGCCGAGACGCCGGCCGGGTCCGACGGCTCGGCTCCTGATCCGAGCGCGGTCGCGGTCAGCCACGGCGCGCAGGTCACGATCCACAGCGCGACGGCGGGGAAGAAGGCCCGCCGCCCGACCAGCGCGAGCCCGATCACCGCGGCCAGCAACGAGCCGGTCGGCGTCAACCCGGCAGCGGCGAAACTCGCGGTCAGCGCCGCCCATCCACCGAGCGACGCGACGAATCCGAACCGGCTGCCCGGCCCCGCATCGTCGCCGGATTCCGTTCTGCTGGTGGCTGTTCGGATGCGCGCGGCGGCGAGCGCGGTCCACGGGAGCGCGGCGTAACCGGCGAGCAGGCTCCAGTGGCCTTGAAGAAGTCGTTCCGCCACATAGGGATTCCACAGCGCGAGGGTCGCGGCGACCAATTGTGCTCCGGTAGAAGCGGAGACGAGCCGTCGCGCGAGTACCGCGGCGCCGTATCCGGCCGACCACAGCGCGACGATCAGGATCGCCTTCACGAGAATTCCGCCGTCGATCACCGGCGAGAGCACGGCGAGCACGGCGTCCTGCGGAACGGCGCGAGGTGCGGCCGCGCCCACGCCGAGTGCCGAATCGGTGAGGAAGGAACGTGGGGTGCTCACCGCGTCGCGCAGCAGCAGGTAGCCCGATCCGGCGAGCGGTCCGACGATGATCATCGTGAGCAGAGCGCAGTATCCGGCCACCAAGGCCCTTGCTCGCCCGCTACTCGTCACGTCCACGCACCTTACGTCCCGTCGGGCTGCGCCGTGGCCGGGGTCGAATAGGCGCTGTTCGGGGCTGAATCGCTCGAAGGTGAGTCCGCTTGGACTCACATTTTCGGGGTGGGCGTGATGGCGAACACAGTGAAGTGCGACCATGAGGCGTGTCCTCAGTCCGCCGCCCGCCTGTCGTTGCCGATCTGACCTGGGTGACGGCTGGCGCCATGACCGCCAACGTCGCCGGGTACCTGCTGCAATTGCTGGCAGCGAGCTGGTTGGGAGTCGAGGGATACAGCGAGTTCGCGAGTCTGCTCGCGGTGCAGTTGCTGTGCGCGGTCCCGGCCCTTGCCATGCAGAACGTAGTGGCGAGAGAGGTGGTGCGCGGGGCGTCGCTACGTGCGGTGCGGGCGATGATGTGGCGGTGTGCCGCGTTGGTCGCCGCGGTCGCGGTGGTGCTGATTCCGGTGGTGGCCGTGGTGCTCGACGTGGGCGTGTGGGCCGCTGCCGCCGCCCTCGGCGCGGCACCCGCGTTGGTGATCCTCTCGGGTGAGCAGGGAATTCTGCAGGGCGGCAATCACTTCCGCGCGCTGGCCACCGTGCTCGCGATGGCGGGTACGGCCCGGGTGGCGCCCGCGCTGCTCGCACTCGCGCTGGGCGGTGGTGCTGCCGGTGCGCTGTGGGCGGGGGCCGCGGGCATCGTCGGCGCGGCGATCGTGGCCGGTCGCATCGCGCGCTCGACGACCGAGTCGGCGGATCCGCCGACCGATGACAGCGGCGATGCCGGAAACAGCCGGGAACCGATGACGAAGACCGTCGGCGTCCTTCCCGTGTTGCGTGCCGTGCAGGTGCAGGCGGCGCTGATGGCGCTGTCCTCGGTCGACCTGATCGTGGTCCGCATCGTCCTCGACGAGGTCGACGCCAGCCGCTACTCGCTGGGCACCATCGCCACCAAGATCGCGTTCTGGCTGCCGCAGGCGGTCGGCGTCGTGCTGTATCCCCGGATGGCCCAGCCCACCCATTCCGCCCGTGCGATCCGCGACGCCCTCTCGGTGCTCTCGGTGATCGGCGTCGTCGCGGTGCTGGGCGCGGCGCTGGCCGCTCCCTTGGCCCCCCTGTTCGCCGGCGCCGACTATGCCCCCATCCAGGGCATGCTGTGGCTGTTCGCCCTGCACGGTGCGATCCTGGCGGTCCTCCAGGGCGCTCTGCTCTCGGCCATCGCGGTCGAACGCACCGCCTTGGCGGCCGTCACCTGGATCGGCCTGGCCGTCGAGGTGACCCTGATGCTCGCCTTCGCCCGCACGATCGAATCCCTGATCGGCACGGCTGTCTCCGTAGCGGCGGTCACCACCACGATCGTCGCCGCCGTCGTTCTTCGCGCGGCCCGCACCCACCCCGCTCCGGCCGACTCGGTCCTGCACTGACCGAACCGGCCGGTTCGGCGGAGGTGTCCCGGAAAAACACAACAGCCCCGGCCGAAGACCGGGGCTGTTGTAGAGCGTGTCCGCCTAGGGCCGCTTGTCGATGTCGATCTGCTCGGTAGGCGCGTCGTAGTCCCCACGGGGGAACTGCGTGGTCGGCGCGTCGTCGCCGTCCCACCGAGTAGTCGGGGTGTCATCCGGCGCGGCGGTGGGCGCGGGCGTCGGACGCGATCCCCGCGGACTCGCATGAGCCGCGGTGCCGCCGCCGCGCAGTCCGAGGAACAACCCCGCCAGCAGCGCCAGTACACCCAGCACGCCGAACACGATCGGCACCACACGCCCGAACAGCGAGAGCTTGTCGGTGTTCTCCTTGGCGATGGCGATCTGCGACTCGACGGTCGCCTCGTCGAACACCAGGTGCGACTTCAGCGCGGTGACCTCGGGCTTGTCCCCGGACCGCGCGTAGAACAGGTGGATCGATTCCCCACCCTTGATCACGGTGCCGGTCTGCGGCTCGACCCACAGGTCACGCACGTTGGTGTAGTAGCGCGTCATGGTGACCGGGGTGTCGCCACCCTCCACGCCCCACTTGCTGGCGGGCAGGGTGAGCCGGTTGGTCGGCGACTGCACGACGTCCCAGGTGCTGGTGACCGGCGCCTCCATCTGGAAGCGGTACACCTTCATGTTGTTGATCTCGGTCTCTTCGATGAAGTTCGCGTCGAAGGACTTTCGCACGTTGATGTCGAAGTACGGGTAGGTCTTCTTCTCGGTGCCGATCGGGAAGCGGTAGCCGATGCCGGTGTGCTGCACCGGCTCCATGACGCTGCCGTCCTTGTTCACGGTCACCGCGATCGACCCGTTGGGGTCGGTGTCCACCGGCATGCCGGTGGTGCGCGAGATGGTGACGCGGTCGATGGCGGCGGTGAGCAGGCCGGTATCGCCCTGCACGTCGGTGCGCCGCAGTGTCTGGCCTGCCTGCAGCGTCATCTCGTCGGCGTCGGAGGGCTCCTCGACGGTGACGAAACGCTGGGAGATCAGCGGCACATCCTTGTTCACCACGGCGGCACCGTCACCGGAGGTCAGCGACTTGGAGTCGAGGACGAGGCTCTCCTCGCCCTTCTGGTTCTCCGCGATCGTCGTGATCTCGAGATCGAGTGGAGTCTTGGCGACTTTGCTCACCGTGTAGGTGGGGATCATCAGCGCGGCGACGAGTAATGCCGCGCCCAGACCCACGAGCACGCAGGCGACCGTTCTTCTGGTACCGGCACTCAGTGCCATGCAAACTCTCCTCGTCGTTCGAACACGGATGGCCCGGTGGTCTGGTATTGCACCACAGGCACTCGTGAGCCCCGACACTAACAGCCCAGGCCGCGAAGGTGCGGTGCTGTGCCGTGGAAATCGCCGACACGGCAGACTGGACCCCGATGACGACCGCCACCGCCCCCGTTTCGCGCCCGCGCGCCTTCATTCCCGCCCTCGAAGGGATGCGCGGGATGGCGGCGCTCGGTGTGCTGGTCACGCACGTCGCGTTCCAGACCGGAACGACCGGGGTGCCGGTCCTCGGCCCGATCCTGGAACGCTTCGATATGGCGGTCGCGGTGTTCTTCGCGCTGTCGGGTTTCCTGCTGTGGCGCCCGCACGCGGCGGCCGCGCACGGGCTCGGCCGCGCACCGCGGACCTCTCGCTACCTGTTGCACCGGGTGGCCAGGGTGATGCCCGCGTACTGGGTCGTCGTGGTGTTCGTGCTGCTGTTGCTGCCCGGCGCGGCGCATTCGGCGAACCTGCGGGTGTGGGTGTCGAATCTGTTCCTGCTGCAGGTGTTCGTGCCGTTGACATTGACCGATGGGCTCACCCAGATGTGGAGCCTGTCGGTGGAGATGGCTTTCTACCTGGTGCTGCCGGTGCTGGCCTGGCTGGTCGTGCGACTGCGCGGCTCCGCGGCGCGGTGGCGGGTGCCGGTGCTGTGCGGGCTGGTCGCGGTGAGTCTGACCTGGAACCTGTGGCCGATCCCGACGCCGGAGGCGATCCACGCCGACAACTGGCTGCCCGCCTACCTGCCGTGGTTCGCGGCGGGGATGCTCCTGGCGGAACTGATCCACCTCGTGCGACCCGAGGTCCGGTGGGCGCGAGTGCTGTCGAGTCAGCCGCTGATGTGGGCGGTGGCGCTCGCCGCGTTCCTGCTCTCGGCGACCGAGTTCGGCGGCCCGGCCGGCCTGGAACGCGCGCAACCGTGGCAGTACGCGATGAAGATGGCACTGGGCATGATCTTCGGGTTCTGTCTGCTCGCACCCCCGGTGCTGCGGCTGTCCGGCGCCCCGCACCGCTGGCTGGAATCGCGCACCGCCGCGATGCTCGGCCGCTGGTCCTACGGCATCTTCCTGTGGCACCTGGTGGTGCTCACCGTGGTCTTCCCGGTCTTCGGCATCGTGCCCTTCAACGGTGACTTCCTCTACGTGATCACCCTGACCACCGCGCTCACGCTCCCGTTGGCCGCCGCGAGCTTCGCCCTGATCGAGGAACCGGCCCGCCGCTGGGCGGCCCGGTGGGATCGGCGGACCGGGTCCGCGCGAGTCGACGAACACCGGCCGGAATCGGCGCGGCGTCCGGCGGTGCGCTGAGTCGCGCTCAGCGACGGCGGGGGAGCGCCGCCACCCCGACGGCGACGACGGCGATGACGGCCGGTGCCTGGGCCAGCAGCGAGCCGCCCATGTATTCGGTGCCGGAGCGCCAGGTCCCGGTCGACAGTGCCGCGGCCGAGGCCAGCGTCCCGAGGCCCGCGAGCCAGGGCAGGGTCCGCTCCGTCAGCGCGGGCCGGAAATAATTGCAGCCCAAGGTGATCAGTGTGAACGCCGCACCGAACGGCCCGGAGATCACCGCGATCACACCGGTCAGCCCGATCGCCGCGACCCAGCCGACACCCCAGGTGCTCGGTGCGGGCCCGGCGTCGGGCACGGCACGTCGGCGCGGAACGGCGAGCAGCACCAGGGGGATCAGCAGCAACAGCCCGCCGAAGATCGCCAGCCGATACCAGCGGTCCGCCGGGAACGAGACGGTGATCTCCCCGTTCGTTCCGGGCGGAACGAGCCAGGCCTGCTGCCAGCCGTCGACGACAACAGGCGACAGCTCCTGTCCGTCGGCGGTGTGCGCCTGCCAGCCGACGTTGGTGCTGAGCGGAAGGACCAGCAGTTGAGTGCCCGGCTTCTGCTCGGTCGGGTCGGCGGGAGTAGGTGCGGCTGAGGTGGTTTCGCCGGGGTTGGAGGGTTCGCCGGTTTCGCCGGGGTTGCCCGAAGTCTCGTCCGTCGGCGCGCTGGGCGCGCCGGGGTAAGGGTCGGTGCGGGGGAGGCGAAGGCGGTCGACGGTGAACAGTTCGGTGGGGACCACGGTGAGGTCGGGACGGCCGGGGAGCAACTCGATGTCGGCTGCGTCCTCGGGGCAGGCACGCGCGGAAACCGGTGCACCCGAACGGAGTTCGTCGGCGGTGGCGGTGATCGTGGTGTGCACGGCGCGTCCACCGATGGCGATCACCGGGCCCGCCTCGCAGCCGATGGTGATGAGCCGGTCGCCGGGAGCGTGGGCGGGATACTCGGGACCGAGCACGTCGACCTCGGCCAGGCCCGCGGGCTGGGTGAGGACGAAGCCGAGTGCGGTGCGGTCGAGCACCTCGTTCCAGCTCTGGATGCTGATCTCGATGCGATCGGTCTCGGTGGGGTACAGCGAGATTCGGGCCGGATCGCCGTGGTCGCGTTCGGGCAGTTCGCGGATCTGCGGGCCGTTGCCCAGGTTCACCGCGACGGAGGTCGCCGTCGCGGGCAAGCCGCCGAGCGCGGTGGTGATGTCGAGTCCGGTCACCAGTGTCGGTTCCGGAAGTTCCAGTACCAGCGTGGGTTTGCCGCCCGCCGGTTCACGCACGGTGGACTCCGGTGCCGTCCAGGTGGTCTTCGGATCGCCGTCGGTAGCGGCGAAGGCGGCGCCGCGCAGGTCGGCGACATCGGCCTGACCCCGTGCCACCGGCCTGGTCGGGTCGGTGAGCAGCGCCTCCAGCGCGGGCCCCGGCCGGGTGCGCACGGTGAGGTCGGTGCCGACGGTGAGTGGTTCCGGCACCGACAGCGTGCGCCCGAAGACGCCCGGCTCCTCGGCGGGCAACCCGAGCCCCTTGCTGCAGTGCACGCGGTCGGGGCCGTCGAAACAGTTACCGCGGCCGGGGAATTCCTGTCCGAGATCCCACCCGCTGACGACGGTTCCCGCGGCCACCTCGGGCAGCACGACCCGGTGCCGGATATCCACGCGCTCCGGCGCTTCCCGGTTGGAGTAGTCGTCGAGCGTGAGTTCGCTGATCCCGAATTGCCCGCCACGAGTGCCTGTTTCGGTGCGAGCGGCGCTGATCATCACCCAGTCGGATTTGCCCGCGGGCAGCGCCACGGACACGGGCTCACCGGGTTCGGTGATCCGCGCCGACACCGTTCCGCGCGAGGTGCGGACCTCGACCCACTTCACGGGATCACCCAGCGCCGCCGCCGTGGTGGTGAAACGCAGCGAGCCGTTGGCGATCGGCTTGTCGAGATCGAGTCGAATCCATTGCCCGAGAGCGGATTCGGAGCCGTTGCTGATCCACGCGGTGCTCGGATCGCCGTCCACGGCGGCCGCGGTGGAGCTGCCGGGCGCCGCTCCGCCGATCTGGGTGGCATCGGCGGCGGAGCTGGACGCGGTGACCTTCGCGCCCGACCATTCGCCCTGCACGAGTTCGGCGCCTTCGACCGGGTAGTCGGGGACCAGGTTGTGGGTGCGCCGGGCGTCGTCGGCGGCGCGGACCGCGGAGTTGTGGTTGTCGACCCGGCCGAAGTCGGACTCGCGATCCATCGGGGTGTCGGTCAGCAGCACGGGCCGCGGAGGTAACCCGGCACGTCGCGCGTCGGCGTCGAGAAGCACCGGCGCCGTGGGGTTCCCCGCGTCGCGGCGCACCCGCTCCAGCACTTCGGGGCCACCCTGGACAACGGGGGTCGACTCCAGCGGGACGGTGTACGCGCCGGGGAACCCTGGCGGCGCGCCGGTGCCGCTGCGCACGTCGACGGGCGTGCCGGGCGGCGGTACGTCGACCCGGTAGATCTCGACGGCCGGGTAGGCGGGCTGGAGATCGTTGTCGACCACCAGTCCCGCATCCGCCGCGCGCGGCCCGATGTTCGCGCCGAACGAGGTCACCCTGGTGAGGCCCGGCGAGCCCTCGATCGCGCGGTGCGCCAGCATCGGACGAGTCGAACGCGAGGTCTCGGGGTCGAGGTCGTTGCGCAACACCAGGATTCCGATGCCCTGGTCGGCGAGGGTGGCGGCGAGGCCGGTCGACGGCCTGCCGTCGGCGATGAGCCGCTGCACCGAGTCCATCGCGCGAATCGTGCCCGGCGGGTTCAGGGGAACCGAATCGCGCACGGCCCAGGGGGTACTGGCCAGGGCTTGCAGCGGCTCGTCGCGGGTGAGTCCCCAGATCTGGCTGCCGAACGGCGCACCGGGTACCACCAGTGCGCGGGTGTCGGCGGCGTTGTCGGCCAGCCAGTCGGCGGTGTCGGTCCAGTAGGCGGGCACCCGGTCGTAGGCGCCGCGCGGGGCCAGCCGCCCGGTCCACGCCAGTGAGGTCGCGAGGGTGAGCGCGGCCAGGACCAGCGCGGCGACCGCGACGAGCCGGTCGCGTTCGGGATGGGCGAAAGAGCTGCGCCACACCGGCATCGGCACGGAGGCGGGCAGGGCGACCCGGCCGAGCAGATGCGCCAGCCCCACCACCAGCGGCAGCCGGATCAGCGGTTCGAGCTTGTGCACATTCCGCAGTGGCGCACCGCCGGAGTCGAGGAAGATCCGCACCGATTCGGCGAACGGCCCACCGAGTGTGCCTACATATCCCGCGCAGATCCCCGCGAGTCCCACGCACAGGATCAAGGCGAACCTGCCCCGATAGGGCATCGTCGACCGCGCGAGTCCGGCCATCCCCGCCGCCGCGAGCAAGCCGGTCGCGAGTACCGCGGCGGGCTGGGTCACCAGCACCGCGCCGGCGATTCGTTCGGGCGAGACGAACGGCGTCCAGCTATCGGTCCCGCGCAGCACCTCGCTCAACGCGGCCCACTGCGTCGTCACCCCGGACGACTCGATGAAGTCGAGGAACGGCGGACTCACCTTGCCCAGCAGCAGCAGCGGTACGACCCACCAGAACGTGGCGAGGACCAGCAGTGGAATCCACGCTCGGGTGAACTGCCACCACTGCCGATTCGGCCGATAGGTTGCCCACCACAGTGCCGCCGGCAGGAACGCCGCCACGGTCGCGACAGCGTTCACCGAACCCATCAGCGCCAGCGCCAGCGCGCTTCCCGCCGGTGAGAGCGGGCCGCCGCGCCGTCGTTTGATCGCGGTGCCCAGCGCCGCGGGCGCGAGCAGCACCCACGGAGCCAGCATCATCGGCAGGGTTTCCGAGGAGATCGAGCCGAGCGTGGTCAGTACCCGTGGCGACAACGCGAACGCGATGCCCGCGATCACCCGTGACCCGCGCGAGCCGATGCCGAGCGTTTCGCACAGCTTGACGATTCCCCAGAACCCGGCGAGCAGCAGCAGCGCCCACCAGACGCGCTGGGTGACCCACGCGGGCAGGTGCAGCAGGTGCCCTGCGGAGAAGAACGCGCCGTGCGGGAAGAAGTAGCCGTAGGCCTGGTTCTGGACCTGGCCCATCGGGGCCTGGCTGCTCCACAGGTGCGACGCTCGCGCGAGGAAACCGAGGGGGTTCTGCGCGAGGTCGTATTTGGTGTCGGCGACGGTGAGGCCGGGCGCCTGCGCGAAGGTCAGTACGAAGGCGGCTACTACCGAGCCGACGAGCCAGCGCCAGCCCAGTGGCGCCTTGTCCGGTTGCCCCGATGCGGGGCGCGACGCGCGGGCGTCGGCGTCAGCGGCTGCCGTATTCAGGGGCGTTGAGCAGCGACGAGTCTTTGTCACCGCTGCGGTCGATCGAGGGCGCCGTGTTCTGCTGCACCGCCGCCGTGATGGCGAAGACGGCGATCGCGCTCAGCAGGGCGCCGCCGACCGCGCTGGCAACAGCCGGAACAGCAAACTTCATCGCGCACTCCAATACGCTCGACGACGGGGCCTGTCTCCGGCCAACCTAGCAGGTCTACCGGGCTCGGTCAGTCGTTGGGCAGCTCGCAACGCAGGGCGCTCAGCAGGGTGCGAAGTTTGACGGTCGTCTCGGCCAGCTCGGCGCGCGGATCCGACGCCGCGACGATCCCGCCGCCCGCACTCGCCCGCAGCGTCCGCCGATCGGCGGAGAGCTCGCCGCCGCGAATCGCCACGACCCATTCGCCGTCGCCGTCGTCGCCGCACCAGCCCACCGCGCCGCCGTAGAAGCCGCGTCGCGGTTCGTCGGTCGCGATCGCGTCCAGGGACGCGGTGAACGGGGTGCCGTTGACGGCGGGGGTCGGGTGCAGCAGCAGGGCCAGGTCGAGGGCGGTGGTAGACGGGTCACGCAGCACGCCGTGAATGGGAGTGGCCAGGTGCCAGACCTGTTCAGTGCTGAGGAGCTCGGGCGCGTCGGGGATGCGCAGTTCCGTGCAGACGGGGGTCAGTTGCTGCCGGATCCAGTCGATCACGAAGGCGTGCTCGTCGTGATTCTTCGTGCTGGACAGCAGTTCGCGCGCCTGGGCCGCGTCATCGGCCGGATCGGTGCGGCGCGGCAGGGTTCCCGCCAGCGGATTCAGGCTGACGCGGTCGCCGTGCCGCGCGACCAGCACCTCGGGTGTCGCCCCGATCAGCGTCTCGCCGGATCGTCCCGCCGTGGACAGGTCGACCGCGTACACCGCGGCATTCGGATGCCTGGTGAGCAGATGTGCCGCCAGTACCTCGGGATCCAGCGGTGCGTCGGCCTCCAGCACGATCGACCGTGCGGCCACTACCTTGCGCAGCTCGTTCGCCGGGTCACCCAGTTGCTCGACCAGCTTCGTCACACGCGCGACATGTTCTGCCGCACTGGGTATTTCGGCCACCACGCGGACGCCGGGCAATTCCGGGAGCGCCGCGGGTCGCCACGGTCCGGCTGTGTGTAGCACCGTCTCCGGTTGCCAGAGTGCCGCGGGTTCGCGTGGATCGAAGGGGAGCGCTCCGACGATCAATGTCGGTGCCGCGACGGACGAGTCGTGCTGTTTCTCGACCGAATCGGTGACGTGGTCGGGCCGTTTCTGCCACGCACGCAGCGCCGCCACTGCCTGCCGAGGGTCGGAGTACGCCTGGCGCACCCCTGACGTCCGCAACACCGCGTCGGGTCGAGCGAGCAGGAATTCGTTCATGGTGCTTCGACCATAACGCCGCCGATGTGGCGCCGATCCGGGAGAGCGACGGAACTCTCACCGCGCGACGGCGCCACGAAGTTCCGGGGTGGCGAACCGCTACTGCTCCGGTGGCACCAGGAAGACCGGCCGGTGCCCGTGCTTGAGAACGGCCTCGGCGACGCTGCTGTGCAGCAGCGCGCGCAACCCCGTGGCACCGCGCGTACCGGCCACGATGATGTCGACGTCGAGCTCATCGGCGCAGTCCACAATGGTGTTCCAGATCGTGGTGGTGCACTCGGCGGTGCGCGGTTCGGCGTCGATTCCGGCCAGTTCGGCCAGGTGCACGCCTTCGGCGTTGATCTTGCGGGCGTCGGAGTAGGCGATGTCCTCCACCTCCTCGTCGGGCACCCAGTCCGGCTGCATCACCCCGGCGAGCCCGGAGATGCGCGCGGCCTGGCGCACCATCGGTTCCCATGCGGTGAGCAGAATCGCGCGTTCGGCGGTCAGGAATCGTCCCGCGTACTCGATGGCTCGTTTGGCGTGTTCGGAACCGTCGTAGGCGATGAGCATCCGATCGCATGCCATGACGACCTCCTGCGCTGGTCGGAGCAGCTTTTCCCTCAGGTTACCCGCGGATGTGTGTATCAATCCGAACCACCGTGGTGGGGTTCGCGCCGGGAGCGGGCTACCGTGGAGCGCATGCGGAAATCGCCTGTGGTCGTGTTCGCAGTCCTCGCCGCCGTTGCCACCGCCTGTTCGGGAGGTTCGTCGAACGAGACGACGCCCGCGGCGGGTAGCAGCGGAGTGGCCGCCCCCTCTGCCGCCGGAGAGCCGAGTTCGCCAGGGTCGGCGACTCCGACCCAAAGCAATTGCGGCGCAGACTATCTCGCCAAGCTCTCCCGGCGGGAGAAGCTGGCCCAGCTGCTGACCGTCGGCATCACCGGTTCGGCGGACGCGTCGAACGTGGTGAGTTCGGAGCAGGTGGGCGGCATCTTCGTCGGCAGCTGGACCGATCCGAGCCTGCTGGACAAGTCGGCGCTCGACGCGGTGAAAGCGCAGGCCAAGGTCCCGTTGATGGTGACCATCGACGAAGAGGGCGGGCGGGTCTCGCGCGCGAAGAACGTGATCGGCGCCGCGCCGTCGGCCCGTGAGATCGCGCAGACCCAGACCCCTGAGCAGTACTACCAGTTCACGCTGACCAGGTCGAAGGCGCTGAAGGATCTGGGCATCACCGTCGATTTCGCTCCCGATGTCGACGTGAGCAGCCAGCCCGACGACAGTGTGATCGGCGACCGCTCCTACAGCGACGACCCGAAGGTCGTCACCGAATTCGCGGGCGCCTACATCCGCGCGGCCAACGAGGTGGGCCTCGGTTCGGTGATCAAGCACTTCCCCGGCCACGGCTCCGGTTCCGGTGACTCGCACACCGGCGCCGTCACCACCCCGCCGCTGGACCAGATGCAGAACACCGACCTGGTGCCGTTCCGTGAGCTGGTGAACTCCGGCGCGGCGGTGATGGTCGGCCACCTCGACGTGCCCGGCCTGACCGAGCCCGACGTGCCCGCCAGCATCAGCCCGGCCGCGATGACGCTGCTGCGCGAGGGCAAGGGCTACGGCGCCGCCCCCTACGACGGCCCGATCTTCACCGACGATCTCAGCGGCATGGCCGCCATCACCGCCCGGATGTCCATCGCCGACGCGGTCGAGGCCACGCTCGTCGCGGGCGCCGACAATGCGCTGTGGATCAGTAGCGATGCGGTGCCGCAGGTACTCGACCGTTTGGAACAGTCGGTCGCGAGTGGCAAACTGCCCGCCGACCGGGTCGACACTTCCGTACTGCGGATGGCGCGCTACAAGGGCGTAGCGCTGGGCTGCTGATCGCACCCGGCGACTGTGCGGCAAATGAGCGCGGGTGAACTTACCTTGGAGTAAGATAGGTGGTTCACCCTGCGGTAGGAGAGTGGATGGCAGGCGGGACCAAGCGACTTCCCCGGGCAGTTCGCGAGCAACAGATGCTCGATGCCGCCGTCGAGGTATTCGCACGCAAGGGCTTCCACGACACGTCGATGGATGCGATCGCCGCCGAGGCGAAGATCTCCAAACCCATGCTCTACCTGTACTACGGCTCCAAGGACGAGCTGTTCCGCGCCTGCATCCAGCGCGAGGGTCTGCGTTTCATCGAGGCCGTCGCGCCCGCGGGTAACCCGCAGTTGACCCCGCACGAACAGGTCCGCACCGCGCTGGAGGGTTTCCTCGATTTCGTCGACCGCAATCGGCAGTCCTGGCAGGTTCTCTACCGTCAGGCTATCGGTCAGCAAACCTTTGCCGCCGAAATCGACAATGCCCGTGAGCGCGTCATCGAGCTCACCGCGAAACTGCTGGAATCCAGCGCCAAGAACGCCGACCCCGGCACCAATTTCGAGGTCGTCGCGGCGGCGGTGATCGGTGCGGGTGAGGCCATCGCCGACCGGGTCGCGAGCGGGCGGATCGAAGTGGCCGAGGCGGTCGACCTGCTCGACGATCTGGCCTGGCGCGGTCTGGCCGGCCGGAAGAAGATCGACTAGCGGTTGCGCCCGGCCCCGTCGGCTGCGATCGTGCACGGTTGACGTTTCACGACAGACGGGGTGGCAGTGTTCGGTGTGTTGAAGCCGTGTGCGCACGGCGCGGCGAAATATGGCATCGATCCGGGGCAGTGGCAGGCACACATGTGCGGGCTGTGTCTGGGTCTGCGAGACGGGCACGGTCAGTTGGCCCGCGCCGCGACCAACACCGACGCGATCGTGCTCAGTGTGCTCACCGAGGCGCAGTCGGGCGCGAGTGCGCGCACGAGCGCCGGTCCGTGTCCGCTGCGCGGGATGAAGCGCGCGTCGGTGGTCGCCGCGAACGCGCCGGGTGTGCGGTTGGCCGCCACGGCGTCACTGCTGCTGGGCGCGGCCAAGATCGGCGATCACGTCGAGGACGGGGACACCTCCGTCCTCACCCGCCGACCGATGCGGCGGGTGTCGAACGCCTGGGCCGCGCGAGCTCAGCAGCAGGCTGATCTGATCGGGCTCGATGTGGGGCCCATGCTGACCGCGATCGCCACCCAGTCCTCGATGGAGTCGCGCGCGGCGGTAGAGGTGATCACGCTCGAGGAACTCACCGGGCCGACTCAACTCTGTGCCGCGACCCTTTTCGGGCACACCGCCACCCTGGCCGGGCGTCCGGAAAACGTTGCGGCCCTTCAGGAGATCGGTCGGCACGTCGGCCGCATCGCGCATCTGGCCGACGCCATCGAAGACCTCGAGCGCGACCGCGCCCGTGGCCGTTTCAATCCGCTGGAGGCCACCGGCACGGATATGCCCCGCGCCTACGATCTGTTGCGCGAGAGTGAATCCCGCATCCGGCAGGCCGCGTCCGAGGCCGAACTCGACCAGCTGCCGACGGTGCGCTGGGCGCTGCTCGATCCGCTGGCGAGCCTGTTGCGCAGCCTCGGTCGAGGTCTCGGCATCGCGGTCGGCCATGCCTGCCGTACTTCAGTTACGGCGCAACAGCATTCGCCGTACGAGTTCCCGTCCCCGCCCGGACGGCGCCCGGGCAGACCGGGGCCGTTCAAGGCGAGTGGACTCGTGCTCGGCGTCTACTGCACCGGCATGGCCTGCTGCGTCGACCACACCAGCCCGTGCACCGGCGAACAGAAGGACGCCTGGGCCAAGAAATGCGACTGCGGCAGTTGCTGCGATTGCGGTGAGTGCTGCGGCAACTGCTGCGGCGAGGACTGCTGCTGCGGTGACTGCAGCTGCGATTGCGGCTGCTGACGAAAAAGGCTCGCGCGGTGGCGAATCCGCCTACCGCGCGAGCCTTCTGCTACCGAACCCCTACTCGCACTTGACGATCGGGATGGGGTCGTACTTCACGGTCCGCGTGTGCCGCGACACCTGCGCGCCGGACTTGGCGTCGGTGATCACCCTGGTGTCGGAGATGGTGAAGCCGGGCGCGCCCTCGGAGGCGATGCAGTCCTTGCCCTTGGGCAGCACGACCTCGTTGGGTTCGGTCGGCTTCGACTTCTCACCCGTAATCGATTCCACGTTCACGGTTTTGGTGCCCCACAGCCGCACGGTGATCTCGGAGCCGGTGGCGACCGCCTGGATGTAGACACCGGTCGTGCCGGTATTGCGGAACGCCAGGTCGATCGCGCCGTCGAACACCGTCGCCTCGCGCGCGGCCGGGTAGCGCGAGATGTAGTAGCTGTGCTCGGTGTGTCCGCCGTCTTCCATCCCGGCGAAGTACGCCGCGTTGTAGAGCGTGGTGGCGAACTGGCTGATGCCGCCGCCGACCGCGGTGCTCGGCCTGCCCTTGTCGATGATGCCGGACTCCACATAGCCCTCCGCCGCGGTGCGCGGGCCGGTGAACTCGTTGAGCGAGAACGTATCTCCCGGCTTGACCACGGCACCGTCGACCTTGGCGGCGACCGTGCGGATATTCACCCCGGAGGGGCCGCTGAAGCCGCCGGTGGTGAACTGGCCGATCGTCTCGTTGACCCCGAGCGCGTTCGCCGCCTCGGTGGTGAGCTTGGGCTCGATGCGCTGATACACCACCGGACTGGTGCGCGGGCCCGGCTGCGTGAGCAGGGTGGGCAGCTTCTCCAGCGTCTTGGGCCAGTCCACCTTCTCGCCGACCACGGCGGGCACCACGGTCGGTTTGCCCGCGCCGACGGTGAAGGTGGCGTCCTTGGGTTCCACCTCGGACTTCGCCAATTGTGGTGCGAGCAAGGCGATGACGGCGTCGTTGTTGAACTGGGGTGCCAGCCCGCCGTTGCCGTCCGGCACGAAACCGAGCACGTCGGCGATCTGGCCGCCGGTCAGCGTGGCCTGAACATCCTTGCCGGACACAGTGATCGGTGACGCGACGGCCGGTGTGGCGATGTCGCGCACCGCCGCCTGCACGGCGTCGGCGCGCACGGCGACCGGCGCGGCCACCACGGGCAGATCCAGTTGGCTGGTCGCCGCCCAGCGGTCGGTGATCGTGGTGCGCGCGGCCTCGGTGTCGAGCACCCGGCCCGGCACCGGCGCGACCGCGACCGGCCTGCCGTTCTCGAACCGCACCGTACCTTCGACAGTCGGATTGTCGTGGACGCGGAAGCTCTCGAGCTGTGCGTCGAGGGCCGCGGTGTCGACGGTGCTCGACACCGGAACCTCGCGGGTGCCGAAGAGTGAGATCAGTCGGCTCACCGGGTTCAGCGGCTGGCTGCCGACGGCGTCCCAGGTGCGGTCGTAGTCCACCGACAGACCGGCTGTGGCGGGCACCATGCTGGCCTGCACATCGCCGATCCGCACGGGTAGGGGTCGCTCGGCCTTGGGCCCGAGTTCGGTGTGCAGCAGCGCGTCGGCTTCGGCCTGGTCCATCCCGCCGATGTCGATACCGGCGACGACGACGCCGCGCGCCACCTCACCCGTGCTCAACGCGAGGTCGGCCAGGTAGGCGGCGGTCCCGACGGCCAGCACGGCGCCGACCGCGATCCCGATCCGCTTGACCAGCTGCTGGTTGCCCGGCGGGGCAGGCGGGGGTGGGCCCGCCGGGCCGGGGGTGGGTGACCAGCGATCGCGGGTCACGGTGTTCAAGGGCTGCGTAAGGGCGGTGGTGTCCGGATCGAAAGTGCGATTTGATTCGAGCAGCTTGCGTAATCCGACCTCGCCCCTTCGGTCGGCCGGTTGTCCGGCGGTCGACTCGCTGGGCACGGAGGTCCTTCCGTTAGGTTGGCCCCGAATGTTTGCGGGGTCCGGCCCGAGGGTAACGCGCTTCGGCGCGCTCGGCAGCTCGGCAACCGGGTGGGGGCAGCAGAAAGGCTCCGCGTAGTTGCCGGGTCGGGGGTCTGGCAACTACACGGAGCCGATCTGTTTATCGGGGCTCGGAGCGGGGCGTTACAGCCCATTCGGAAGAATTTCGGCGCGCGGGCCGACGCCGCCAGGACCGACGACCCGGCGGCGCGAGACAATCGGGGTGAGACTCGACACCACGGACCGGACGAACGAGGAGAACTGATGCAGCTGGGAATGATCGGCCTCGGCCGGATGGGTGCCAACATCGTGCGCCGGATCGTGCGCGACGGGCATACCGCCGTCGGCTACGAGCGTCACCCAGGGCCGATCGCCGAGATGGAGTCCGAGCTCGGCGGCAAGTTCCGCGGCACGACCGACCTGGCCGAGTTCATCGGCATGCTCGAGGTGCCCCGCGTGGTGTGGGTGATGATTCCCGCCGGTGCCACCGGCAAGGTGATCGAGGACGTCGCCGAGCTGCTCGAGCCGGGCGACATCATCATCGACGGCGGCAACAGCCGCTACCACGAGGACATCAAGCGCGCGAAGGCATTGGAGCCCAAGGGTATTCACTACCTGGACATCGGCACCTCGGGCGGCGTGTTCGGCCTACAGCGCGGCTATTGCCTGATGATCGGCGGAAACGCGGCCCAGGTCGACTACCTGGAGCCGCTGCTGGCGACCATCGCCCCCGGCTACGAGTCGGCCCCGCGCACCCCTGGCCGCACCGGTGAGCCGTCGCAGGCCGAGAAGGGCTACCTGCTGTGCGGTCCGCACGGCGCGGGTCACTTCGTGAAGATGGTGCACAACGGCATCGAATACGGCGCGATGGGCGCCTACGCCGAGGGTCTCAACATCCTGAAGCACGCCAACGCGGGCTCGGAGTACCTGCACGGTGAGCACTCCGCGGAGGAGACGCCTATGGAACACCCCGAGTACTACATGTACGACCTGGACATCCCGGCCATCACCGAGGTGTGGCGTCGCGGCTCGGTGGTGGCCTCCTGGCTCCTCGATCTCACCGCGTCGGCCCTGGTCAGCGACCCCGACCTGGACTCCTACAGCGGCCGCGTGTCCGACTCCGGCGAAGGTCGCTGGACCATCGACGCCGCCATCGACACCGCTGTCCCCGTCCCGGTCCTCTCCGCCGCCCTCTACCAGCGCTTCTCCTCCCGTGGCCAGGCCCTCTACGCCGACAAGATGCTCTCGGCCATGCGAAAGGCGTTCGGCGGCCACAATGAGCTGCCGCAGAAATAGCCCCCTAGACGCCCGCAACCGGCCTTTCGTCGCCAGACGGAGGTCGGTTGTCGCGTTTCCGGGTCGATTCGAGTGGATCGAAATCCTCGGATGCTACCCGCGCCGGAGAGTAAAACAACGATGTTCCACAAAATAAGAACACGTTCTTCTTTTCCAGGACAAGCGTCCAGTCGGACCTATACCTTGTGGTCAGAGGGGGGACAGCCCACCTGATGAGGAATTCGCCCCGGTCGTCTCGCCCGGGGCTTTGGAGGAAAAGCATGTTCCGGACTTCGCGTATCGCCGCGGGCGTCGCCACCACCGCCCTGGTCGTCGCCGGTGTCGGTGTCGGCCTTGGATCCGGCGTCGCCGCCGCCGACGCCAGCTGCGCGGTGAGCAGTCACGCGCAGAAGAAAGACGCGAGCACCGTCGGCGTCACCCACGTCTACGACAAGATCGCGAGCGCCGAGCAGATCGGCGTCGGTACCTCGGTCACCTACAAGGTGATCGTGGGAACCACCGGGATCGGTAACCCGTACGTCAACACCATCACCGACTTCCCGCCGGTCGGCTTCGGCGCACCGACCAAGGCCACCATCACCGCCTATCACGCGATCGGCGGCCAGGTCACCGAGGACGTCACCGCCGAGCCCAACGCGGGCGGCTGGAAGGTCACGAGCACCGGCTGGTTCGTCAACTCGGGCAACCCGGTCACCCTGACCATCACCTACCCGGTGCCGAGCAGCGTCAAGACGGGTCAGATGGTCACCAGTGGTGGCGTCGGGGTCGCGGGCACCGTGGGCGTCGGCAATGAGATGCCCGGCCTCACCGCCTGTTTCACCGCGCGCGGCGCCAACGCCGGCGAGACGGTGATCGGCAGCCTCGGTGACAACGGGCTGGGTTCCGATGATGGCCAGCTGAGCTCCACCGGCTCGCTGAGCGACATCATCTCCGACGTGCTGGGCGATCTGATCGGTAGCTGATCGTCTGGCACCTGGTCGCCGGGACGGTCTCGCGCTGCCGTCCCGGCGAACCATTCTCTGTGTGGCGCACTCTTTTCGAACTCTGTGAGGACTCGTGTTCCCCTGTAAGCGGACGGTGCTGACCGCGCTCGCCGTTGTCGCGCTGTCGGTCGTCGCCATCGGAACCGCCGGTGCGGACGGATCGCGGCTGGATCGGATCGAGCGGCCCGGCCAGCGGCAGCAGACGCTGCACGTGTACTCCGCGTCCATGGACCGGGTGATTCCGCTGCAGGTCATCACGCCGCACGACACCAGCGCGCCACGTCCGACGCTGTATCTGCTCAACGGCGCGGGCGGCGGTGAGGACATCGCGAACTGGTACAACCAGACCGACATCGTGCAGTTCTTCGCCGACAAGAACGTCAACGTCGTCACGCCGGCGGCGGGCGCGTTCTCGTACTACACCGATTGGCTGCGCGACGATCCGAAGCTCGGCCGCAACAAATGGCAGACCTTCCTCACCGAGGAACTCCCGCCGATCATCGACGCCACCCTGGGCACCACCGGCGTGAATGCCATCGCGGGCCTGTCGATGTCGGCCACGGCGGTGCTCAACCTGGCCATCGCCGCCCCTGATCGTTACCGCGCCGTCGGTTCCTACAGCGGCTGCGCCTCGGTCGACGATCCGGTCAGCCGAGCCTATATCGATTTCGTCCTCGCCCGCGGTGGTGCCGACCCCGCCAACATGTGGGGCCCGCCCGGCGACCCCGCCTGGCGTGCGAACGACGCCTACCTCAACGCGGAACGCCTGCGCGGCAAGGCGATCTACCTGTCCAGCGCCAACGGGCTCCCCGGCGCCGCCGAAACCCTCCCGCCCGGAGCGACGCCAGGAAAGGTCATCGGCATGACCGACCAGATCCTGCTCGGCGGCGCCATCGAAGCCGCTGCCAACCAGTGCACCCAGCGCCTGGCTGCGCGCCTGGCGGAGCTGAACATCCCCGCCCACACCGAATTCCGCCCCGCCGGCACCCATACCTGGCGGTATTGGGAACAAGATCTGCACAACTCCTGGCCACTTCTCGCCGCCGCTATCGAAGCGAACTGACAGTGCGGTGTGCAACTCGAATGTCTTGTAGCACTGAATAATTCGAGGTGTCAAGCCCATGGAAGCTATAGATAACGCTCGTATCGAGGCACCCGATGTGGTTATCAGCTTCGCTCAGTTTTCCATTGAAAGGCTTGTTATGCACCGTCGAATGATCCGAGTCCTTGTTGCCACCGCGGCTGTCGCCGGTATCGCCGCGGGCGCGCCAACAGCGCTCGCCGCCCCCGCGCAACCGACTGTGGTAGCCGAATCGGGTTCCGCCGGAACCGGTTCCGCCGCGATCGACATTCCACTCGGCTTCCTCAAGCTCATTCTCTGCGGGCCGTGGGCGTCCACGGAGCCGCACCCGAACCCGACGTGCCGCTGAGGTCTGACAACGAAACGGCGGGTGTTCTCCGAAGAATCGGAGAACACCCGCCGTTTCTGTGCGTGATCAGCGCGGACTAGCGCTCGATGATCGCCACCACACCCTGGCCGCCCGCGGCGCAGATGGAGACCAGCGCCCGGCCGGAACCCTTCTCCGCCAGCAGCTTCGCGGTCGAGGCGACGATGCGGCCGCCGGTCGCGGCGAACGGGTGGCCCGCGGCGAGCGAGGAGCCGTTGACGTTGAGCTTGCTACGGTCGATCGAGCCCAGCGCGCCGTCGAGGCCGAGGCGCTCCTTGCAGTAGGCGTCGGACTCCCACGCGGCCAGGGTGGCCAGCACCACGGAGGCGAACGCCTCGTGGATCTCGTAGTAGTCGAAGTCCTGCAGGGTCAGGCCGTTGCGGGCCAGCAGGCGCGCGACCGCGTAGGTGGGCGCCATCAACAGGCCGTCGGGGCCGTGGATGTAGTCCACCGCGGCGACCTCGGAGTCGACCAGGTGGGCCAGCACCGGCAGGTTGCGCTCGGCCGCCCACTCGTCGGTGGACAGCAGCACCGCGGACGCGCCGTCGGTGAGCGGGGTCGAGTTGCCCGCGGTCATGGTGGCGTCGCCCGCCTTGACGCCGAACACCGGCTTCAGGGTCGACAGCTTCTCCACGGTGGAGCCGGGACGCAGGTTGTCGTCGCGGGTCAGGCCGAGGAACGGGGTGATCAGGTCGTCGAAGAAGCCACGGTCGTAGGCGGCCGCCATGTTCTTGTGCGAGAGGTAGGCCAGCTCGTCCTGCGCTTCGCGGGCGACGCCGAATTCCTTCGCGGTGATGGCGGCGTGCTCACCCATCGACAGACCGGTGCGCGGCTCGGCGTTCTTGGGGATCTCGATGCCCAGCATCGAGGGGCGCAGCTGGCCGACCAGCTTGACCTTGTCCTTGGTGGTCCGGGCGCGGTTGGCGGTGAGCATCCACTCGCGCATGTCCTCGCTCACGCCGATCGGCGCGTCGGAGGTGGTGTCGGCGCCGCCGCCGATGCCGGACTCGATACGACCCAGCGCGATCGCGTCACCGACGGTGACGATCGACTGCAGGCCGGTGCCACAGGCGAGCTGCAGGTCGTGGGCCGGGGTGTAGGGCGAGAGCTTCGAGCCGAGCACGCTCTCGCGGATCAGGCTGTGCTCGCCGACCTTCTTGAGCACAGCGCCGCCGACGACCATGCCCAGGCGCTCGCCCTGCAGACCGAACCGGCTGACCAGCCCATCGAGGGCGGCGGTGAACATGTCCTGATTGGACGCCTTGGCGTAGGCCTTGTCGGAGCGCGCGAACGGGATGCGGTTGCCGCCAACGATGGCAATCGGGCGCTGGGTCTTCGCGGCCTTGGCAGGCTTAGCTGCGGCCTTGGCCGTCGCCGAGCGGGCTTTGCTTGTCACTCGAGTTCTCCATGGTCTCGTCGGTTCCGGGTAACGCCGGCCGCTGGAATCGGCCCCCGTGCGGTCGCGGCGTCGTATCGGTTTACATTAAACTTACTCCGGAGTAAGTTCGTTGTCGACACCGTACCCGCAAGTGTGCGCTCACACGGGGGACACTGGGCGGAGCACGGTCACCACACTCGTCGAGCACAGAGAAGGTAGGAACAGTGGCAGCCAAGAGCAAGGGTGCACCGAACCTCTACGGATCTTTCATCCACTCCGCCCCCGGCGCGTTCCTCGCGAGCAAGCTGGGCCTCCCGCAGCCGGCCGAACTGCGCCGCTACAAGGCGGGCGAGCCCGCGCTGCCCGGCCCGGTGCTGCTCGGCGGCAAGGGTCGCCTGGCCGAGCCGGTCCGCGCGCTGCTGTCGGACTACACCGTCGCGGACTCGCTCGAATCGGGCACCAAGTACGGCGCGCTGGTCTTCGACGCCACCGGCATCGATTCGATCGACAAGCTCGCGCAGCTGTTCGAGTTCTTCCAGCCGGCCATGCGCAGCCTCGCGCCGTCGGGCCGTGTCGTGGTTCTGGGCACCACCCCCGAACTGGTCGGCTCGGTCGACGAGCAGATCGCCCAGCGCGCGCTCGAGGGCTTCACCCGTTCGGTCGCCAAGGAGCTGCTGCGCGGTGCGACCGGCCAGCTCGTCTACGTGCACCCCGAAGCGGGCGCATCCGCGACCGGCCTCGAGTCGACCCTGCGCTTCCTGCTCTCCGGTAAGTCGGCCTTCGTCGACGGTCAGGTCATCCGGGTCGGTTCCGCCGACTCGGTCGCCCCGGCGTCGTGGGACAAGCCGCTCGCGGGCAAGGTCGCCGTCGTGACCGGTGCCGCGCGCGGTATCGGCGCCACCATCGCCGAGGTGTTCGCCCGTGACGGCGCCACCGTGATCGTCGCCGACATCCCCGCCGCGGGCGAGGCGCTGTCCGACACCGCGAACAAGATCGGCGCCACCGCGCTGGCCCTCGACGTCACCGCGCCCGACGCCGCCGAGCGGCTGGCCGACTTCGCCACCGAGCGTTTCGGCGGCATCGACATCGTCGTCCACAACGCCGGCATCACCCGCGACAAGCTGCTCGCCAACATGGACGAGGGCCGCTGGAGCTCGGTGATCAACGTCAACCTCGCTGCCCCGCACCGCATCACCTCCGGCCTCGTCGCCAAGGGCGTGCTCAAGGAAGGCGGGCGCGTGATCGACGTGTCCTCCATCGCGGGCATCGCGGGCAACCGCGGCCAGACCAACTACGGCGCGTCCAAGGCGGGCGTCATCGGCATGGTCGACGCCGAGTCCCCGCTGCTGGCCGAGAAGGGCATCACCATCAACGCGGTGGCGCCCGGCTTCATCGAGACCGCGATGACCGCCGCCATCCCCGTCGGCACCCGCGAGGCCGGTCGCCTGATGAGCTCGCTGCTGCAGGGTGGCCAGACCGTCGACGTCGCCGAGACCATCGCCTACTTCGCGAGCCCCGCGTCGAACGCGGTGAGCGGCAACGTGGTTCGCGTCTGCGGTCAGAGCCTGATCGGCGCCTGATGACTCAGACGATCACCCTCACCGAGGTTCCCAAGAACGGCGGCCTGTACGCCAAGGCGGCGCTGGGCGCCATCCCGCTGCCCGCTCCGCTGTCGGCGCGCAAGCCCACCCTGCCCGACCGTCGAGTAGTCCTCGAGGGCGTGCGGGTCGACCCCGACCATCTCGCCGCGTACTGCCATGCCACCGGCCTGCGTTTCAGCGACACCTTGCCGCTGACGTACCCGTTCATCCTCAGCTTCCCGCTGGCGATGCAACTCGTCGTCGCACGGGATTTCCCGTTCAGCGCGGTCGGTGCGGTGCACTTCGAGAACGTCATCGAACGCACCCGCGAGATCTCGGTCGCCGAGCCCCTCGATTTCTCCACCCATATCGAGAACCTCCGCGAACACCCGAAAGGTCTTCTGGTGGACGCGATCACGGAGATCAGCGTCGGTCGTGAACTCGTCTGGCGGCAGGTGACCACCTTCCTGCACCAGCAGCGCACGTCGCTCTCGGGCGGTCCCAAGTCGGCGCCCCCCGCCGATGAGGTGCCCCCGCCCCCGTTGCGCGTGCAGCGCGTGGATCAGAAGATGATCAACCGCTACGCCGCCGCGTCCGGCGATCACAACCCGATCCACGTCTCCGGGATCGGCGCGAAGGCAATGGGTTTCCCGCAGACCATCGCCCACGGCATGTGGTCGGCGGCAGCGATCCTCAGCACGATCGAGGGCCGCGTCCCCGAAAAGGCCACTTACGCGGTCAAGTTCGGCAAGCCGATCTTCCTTCCGTCCTCGGTGAACATCTACGCCGACCAGGTCGGATCCGGCTGGGATCTCTCCATCCTGCATCCCAGGAAGGGGTACCCACACCTCACCGCAACCTTGCGCTGAGTCTCCACCGGCAAGGGCCGCACACTCCAGGGGGGTGTGCGGCCCTTGTTGGTTTCAGGGCGCGGTGAATCGGTCGTCACGAGGGATTGTGTTCGGGGCCTTACGCTTTCGAGACTCTCGCCGATCGTCATCCCGATAGGTGTCGTTACGGGCAATTGCTGTGACTTTACTCATCGACATTAAACGATTCGCTATGAAGTTGCCCTAAGGCATTCCGGTGCCCATTTTGGTCTACCGTCCGGTGTTTTCTTCTGCGTGCTAAGAAATTGCCCGGGGCGCGGAGGGCTGACTTTGTAGTGTTGCCCGGCTGTCAATACCGCGGGCTCGCGCCACCGGGCAACTATTCGGCATCTGAACACCGTGGTGGCCGAATTTCGAGCATTCCGGTTCCTCTGGAACGCGTGTAGAACTTCTCTTGCCCAGCGATCGTTCGGTCGCGTCGGCGGGTTCACCTGATCCAGATCCGTGGCGAGAAGTGTTGTGGAGGAAGCGTTGTGAACAAGATCAGTCTTTCGAATCGGGGGATTCTGCGCGCGGTTGCTCTCGTGGGGGCGGCGCTGTCGCTGGTCGCGAGCGCCGGCGCGGTGGCAGGCGCGGACACCGGAAGCGGTGAGACCGGAAGCGGGGTAATCGACACGGGCAGCGGGATTCTGGGGGATCTGCTCGACACCGGCAGCGGAATCCTCGGCGGTAGCTCGAGCGGTGGGTCGTCCGAGAGCGTGCAGCCGTGCAACCGCTCGACCAAGTCCGGCGGGGCCGGCGTCACCAATACGACGCATCAGCTCGGCGTCACCGGACCGACCTCGTTCGTCCTGACCTACGAAACCCTCAACATTCCCGACCGCATTCAGGTCTTCTACGAAGGCGGGCAGGTGCTCGACACCGGCTATGTCGGCGACAATGCCAACCAGGGCACCGGATCTCGGGTCGTTTCGTTGCCCGCGGGGTCGTCCTCGACGGTGAGCGTTCGGGTCACAGGCCCGAATGACACCCAGTGGGAGTACACGGTCAACTGCCCGTCTTAGCGCGACCGGTCCATCCCGGTCGATATCGCACGTGTCGGGGCCGCATACCCGAAAAGGCATGCGGCCCTGAGCAAACAGCTATCTGGCAGAAAACTGACAGCACATATTCCGGTAAGCGCAGCGCACGGCGGGAAAACATGAACATGGCTGCCGCCCAATCGGTTACACACCGGAACTCGTTACAGGTTTTCATGGTGATATCAATCATGGACTAAGCCGATCAGTAACTGGGTATACAGCAAGGTTCGGCACAAGCGTGATGCTCTGCCTCGATCCTTCGCTGCGGGGATCTTGCCGCGGTTCGCGTGATTGATCGATCGTCCAGCGGTAATGATCTTGTTCGAGCTCCCGTTCGTTGTGCCGAACGGCGGTCTTCGAGCAATCGATATGAGATCCCCGAAACGAGTTCTGCCGTCAGGCACTCAATGGGCAAATGTGCAGCAATAGTTCGGCGAATGCCCCGAATGTCGCGGGCTAGGGAGCCGCCGCCGACCGTGTTAGAAACTTTCAGTCGGCAACAAAGTCGGCAATCATGGTTAATACCAAGGGGTTTCATTTCATGAAGAAGATTCGCACGCTCGGCTTCGGCATCGTCATCGCCGCCGGGATGGCCGTGTTCGGCACGGGCATCGCCACCGCGGACGAGGTCCCGCCGGTTGTCACCGAACCCGGCACCGGCGGCACGGGCGAGGAGGCCACCACCGGTTCGGCCGGCAGCCTGGCGGCGATCCTGAAGGCGCTCACCAGCGGCTCGTCGGCGGCGGAGGACCCGGCGGACACCGAGACCGGCACCGAGGTCGCCGACGAGACCGAACCCGGCACCGGCGGCACGGGCGACGACGCCTCGACCGGTTCGGCCGACAGTCTGGCCGCGATCCTGAAGGCGCTCACCAGCGGCTCGGCAGCGGCTGAGGAGACCCCGGTGGAAACTCCCCCGGCCTCCTGACGCAGTACGCGAACGACGAATGCCCCGCGATGAGCGGGGCATTCGTCGTTCGAGCTCAGCTGTGTCTGGCCGCGCGAAGTCCGTTGACGTAAGCGGCGACAATTCGCAGATCACCTTCGGACAACCCGGAGAGATCGACGATTCCCTCGGTGGATTGCGGCCGAACCTGCTCCGTCTCGATCGGGTCCAGCCCCGCCTGTGTCAGCAGCGGTTCGGCATCGAGACCGACCGCCGCCGCCATGGCCTGCAAGGTCTCGGCCGTGGTGCTGGCGGGGACCTTCTGTCCGCGCTTGTACTGGGTCCCGTTCTCGACCTGTGTCCACAGGCTCGTACTGATCCGTGCTGCTTTCGCGGCGCGGTCCATCGACATCTCGCGCTCCTTGCGAGCAAGTCGCAGGGTGGCGCTGACCTCGGCGGGGACCACCGCGCTCCGTTGTCTCACCATGCATCGAGGGTAGCAGATTGTTTGCACTGATGCATGAAGTGTATGTAGTCATCGGCTGCGAATTTGCGAATCGAAATCCTGCACCGGATGTAGACCGTAACAGCGAATGGCGAGTTTGTTTGTGGCGGTACGTGACTGGGTACAGCACTCTGCCGCCTCGGCTTGACAGACGCGTTGCAACAACGTTGCATACAACGGGTGTCCGATTGTGGGTCCCAGTAGGAGCCACTCCTGGACACCGCCCGGGGGCGCGCCACTCGATTTCGGCCGCGTAGCAGGGTACGACCGGGGCTCCGGCCCGCTATCGACCGAAGGAGCAAGTACATGGGCCCATACGATGCCGTCACGGCGTCGAACCGCATTCGTGAGGATTCATGCGGCGTGACCCCCCTGGACAGGTGGGCCGATGACAACCACCTGTACCTGGATCGGGAAGCCGCGCGGGATCTGGCCCGGATGCTCGGGGACATCCCCGACCTGGCCGAGGACCTGTCGGACGCGCGCACGCGCCAGACCCGCTTCGGCGCGGTGGACTACCGCACGCGCAATGGCTCACGGGAACAGCGACTTCCGTTCAATCCCGTCGCTGCTCGCGCGGCCGACCACCTCCAGTCGGTCTTGGTGGCCTGGGTTCGGTTGGTCTGCGAACAGCGCGGCATCGACTACACCGGGGTCGCGACCACCAGCGGCATGGCGGAATGGTTGCAGCGCAACATCGTCGCGCTGGCGATGACGGAAGGTGTGGAGGCCGCGCCCGCCGAGTTCGCCGCGGCGATCGAGGCCGCGGAAGCGGTGGTGTGTCCGCCGGTCGATCTCGCTCCCGCCGATGCGGCTCTGGTCCTGCGCGCCAGGGCGGTTCGCCTCCATGCGGCCGCGATCGGCAAACTCGCCGAAGAGCTGGGTGACGGTTTCCGCAACCTCACCGCTCGGCGGGTGCGCACACTGCGCAAGGCCGGTCTGATCAGTCCCGTCCCGGGGCCCTGGTCGCCGGACTGGCCGGAGCTCTTCATCGTGGGTGAGGTTTTGGATGCGCACCGTGCCCTTCCGGCGCGGCACCGGGCGAAAGATGCATAGCGAACAGAGTGACCCAGCGGGGCGTCGGCAGATTGTTGCCGGCGCCCCGCTGGCGTTGTGGGGACCCGGCACGGCTGGATCCACGTGCCCGAAGTGCTTAGGCCGCATGAAGTTCGGGCTCATCTCGTCGCGTCGGTGTATCGAAATACCCACGCCTACCTGGGATTTGGCATCGTGTGAAAGTCGGTGTTGACAAGTTGTGGCCGATGACGCAAACTAGTGCCAGCGGGATTCTTCGTGCCCAAAATCATTTCGGCACACCGCGATTCGATGTCAGCAAGCGCTGATCCCGCAGATCCTGACCGGGACTCGGTTCACGTCAACGCTAGAATGGGCGCGTGCTCTCGACCGAGAGTCTCGACATTTCGGCTGCTGGGTGAGGTTCTACTTGTGTCAGGTGCATTCGATGCATTTACTCCCGATGAATCCGGTAAGCCGACCGGTGAGAGACCTACTCGCGAAGGCGAGTCCCTCTATCGAGTAGACGACTCGATACCAGGTCGAAGGAACCGTGTCGGCCATGTCGATCTCTCCGACATCTGCGTAGAAGACCTCCAGGTTGTCGCTGGTGCGGTGGATCGCTGGCGCTCGCTCCGGGCGCCGACCACGGTGACGCGTACCACCTCTCGGTGACCTGACACACGGCATCTGACACCGTCTCCGGTGGTGATGATGCGACGGGTCGTGGTCAGTTCCGAGTTGTGAGAGTTGTGTATTGCCATGGGTGATGAAGGTGAGTCGGATGCCTCGATGCCGGACCGACAAGATATCGCGGTGCAGCGCAATGGGTTCAACGCCCAAGAATCTGCGTTCAACCAGGGAATCCGGGTCGATTCGGCCGTGGTCTTCGACTTCGTGTCGTATTGGTCGGTAGTCGACCGCGCAGTCCTTATCCAGGCCGACCTGTCCGGTCATGTACGAAACGAAGTCATCGCCCACGCCGTCGCCCACATCGAGATGGCCGAATCACGCGAACTGGCAGCAGCACTCGACGGCGAGCGATGGCGGGGCCGGATCGAGATGCAGGTGCACGATGTGGTGGCACAACGCCTCATCCCCGTCTCCCACCTGCGTGACGCGCTGGAGGTGGGCGACAACCTCACCGATGTCTCCGCGCTCCTCGGGGTCACCGAGTTCCTGCTCGGTTGGCGATTGCAACACCTGGCGAACGAGGAGTTCGCGGTGATCCCGGTGCACCTGCTGAACCGCCTGGGCTGGCTGCCCGGGATGCCCTCCGAATACCCTTATCGGTGCTTGTGGCCGACATCCAGCTCGGGTGAGATGCTTCGCCAGCTGGCACCCGGCCGACACCACCGGTAGCCGCAGTCTTCCTCAGCCCTCGTTCCGTGAAAACGGCACGGGGGCTTTGTCGTTGGCGCGTGCCGCCGATTCAGAACTCATGCGGCAGGCCCCCGGACACGAACACCTCGAGCCAGCGGGTTCAGAGCCCGCCGCATGCCCGCCCCTGAGGCGCCCGTCTCCCGCAGCTCGCTGTGGTCGAAAGGCGTTGTCGCAGCGCAGGGGCGCATCGGTCCCGCTCCGGCGGAGCACTCCGTCGGAGCGGGACCTCCACTCACGTCCCAGAGAGGTACGAACATGTCACTGTGGTCTCCGAAAGGATCGCCCCGCACGATCGATGTACTCGTGGTCGGCGGAACCTGGAATCCTGGCGGCGACGGCGTCACAGCTGCCTTCACCGACGCGCTGAACAAGTCGATGTTCACCCCTCGGATGGTCCCGTATCCCGCCGACTACGGGTCGCAGGTGAGCTACGCCGAGAGTGTTGCCGAAGGTAAGCGCGCGCTTCTGGCGGCTGTCGACCGGTCAGCGAACCCTGTTGTGCTGGCGGGATATTCGCAGGGTGCCGCGGTTGCCGGTGACCTCGCGGCGGAGATCGGCCGCGGTGAGCATCCGGGCCGTGAGGTGATCGCCTGCGCGTTGATCGCCGATCCGCGCAGACCGGCGGGCAAGTACCTCGGCGACACCGACCCCGGCGGCTACGGCGTTGTCGGTGAGCGGCCCATCGACGGTATCCCCGCCTATTGGGCCGCGGCGCCCGGCGATCCCATCACCGCACTGCCCGCCGGCAACCCCTTGCGGACCATCGCGGATCTGAGCGCCTTCTTCAGCTTCGCCAGCGCGAACTCGGCAGTGCGCTGGGCACAGCGGATGCTCGACACCGCCACCCGAAATCAACTGCAGCGCTGGTGGTCACCGTCCAATTGGAGCCACTGGACCGGCGCCATCGCCTATGCCCGCGGCTACCTGTTCGACGGCAGGCACACCAGTGACTACGTCCGATACGGCCACGCCCGCGCACTCGCCCAGGCACTGAACCGCGATGTCGCCGAAGGGCGCATCTGAGACCCGCGAAAACCTTTGGGAAGGAACACATCATGAGAATCAGCAAGACCCCAGAGCCCGCGCTGGTCCGGTCGGTGCTCGTCGCTGTGACGGGTGTCCTCGCCTATCTGCTCGGTCGCGAGATCGATACGGCATGGATCGAAACACTGCTCACCCTGTACGGATTGGCGACGCCGCTGATCGCGGGCGTGCTCATCAGGCCCGCCGTTACCCCGATGACCGGATCGGTGGGTGAACCGGATGGCATCGTGGTTAAGCCCTGAACTCGTACAAGCGGCAGGAATGGCCGTTGCGACGGTCATCGGCGCGGTGACCGCATGGCAGGCCCGCGAAGTCGCCAAGTTGCGTGAGCGGGTGGTCGCGCTCGAGGAACAGGCCGCCGACGATCACCTCCGGTTCCGCGACGCGATCCGGCTGATCCGCGCACTGCAGCGACACATCGACGAACTGCTCGGCTTCCTGCGCCTGCATGTCCCTGGCATGGAGCCCCCGGTGGCGGACTACAAGATCCCCGCCACCCTCCAAGAAGAAATCTGACGGCGACCCCGCCGTTCCCGAACTGCATGCGGTCGGCCCCCGGAGAACACTCGATACGGTGCGGGATTCGAGCCCGCCGCATGCCGCGCTCCTGACGCGCCCGTCTCCCGCAGGTGGTCTGCGGTCGTAGACGTCGCCGCTGCGTCAGGAGCGAAGGTCCCGCCCTCGGCGCTTCCCCTCGTCCACGAGGGCGGGACCCCGAACCTTCACTCACACAAGGAGATACCCATGGCCTGGACAGGCGACCCGGTATGGCTGGCCGATGTGCTGCGCGCTGCCGGGCTGGACGTCATCGAACACGAAGGCTGGCGCGACCGGGGCCACGGCGACTTCCGTGACCTGCGCGGCGTGCTCTGCCACCACACCGCGGGCGGCGGCAAGAACGACTGGCGCATCGTCCAGGACGGCCGCGCCGACCTCCCCGGCCCGCTGGCCCAGCTGGTCCTCGAACGCGACGGCACCTTCCGCGTGATCGCCGCAGGCGTGTGCTGGCACGCGGGCCGCGGCTCCTGGCCCGGCTGGCCCACCGACAACGCCAACTACCACGTGATCGGCATCGAAGCCGTCTCCCGCGGCGACGGAAGTGACTGGACCCCAGCCCAACTCGACGCCTACAAGCGCGGCTGCGCGGCCATCCTGGCCCGCATCGGCCGCGACGCCGAGGACTGCGTGGCCCACCGCGAGTACTCCCACGAAGGAAAAATCGACCCCGCCGGCATCGACATGGACGAGTTCCGTCGCGAAGTGCAGGCATTCATCGACGGAGAGGACGCTCCGATGAGCGCATCCGAAGTAACCCAGATCCAGGATTTCATCACCGCGTTCTGCGGCCCGATCGGCACCGATGTCAAAGACATCCGCGAGCAGCTGTGCGGTAGCCAGCAGCGGGATGCGGGCATGTTCGCGGGCTGGGAACAGCTCGACGGGATGACCGTGGTCGACGTCCTGGCCGACATCCTGGACCGCCTGAAGGCCCTCGAAACCCTGGCACCCGAGAGGAGGTGACTTCCATGCTCCCCGTCCTGCTCGAACTGCTTCAACTGGCCATTGTGCTCGCACCAGTGGTCCTGCCGCTGCTCGGCCTCTGACCCCACAACGGACCGCCTCGATGGCCCGCACCGCCACATTGCGAATGCGGTTGATTCCCAGCGGCATCCGTTCCCAACTCCCGGAGATCACCATGACAGAATTGACTACGTTCGCCGCGAGTTCCGCGCTCGGCGCTGAGGAAGCCACCGCGTCGGAGCCATCGGAATCCTCGACGGGCGTACTTCACGCCGCTGTCGAGATCGCCCCGGCACTCGACGACGGTGTCGCATGACCAGCCCATACGCCGGGCAGTTCCCGGACTTCGAGCAGTTCATGATCGGGCTGCTCACACCTATCGCACCGACCGTGAGTTTCCTGCCTGCGCTGGCGAGCCAAATCACGCTGCCGCTGATCTGGGTTCGTACGACGGGCGGCACGCTCGATCACAACGCGATCACCTACCAGGCGAAGGTGCGGGCGGCCGTTTTTCACAGCAGCAGGCAGCAGGCGCAGACCATGGCGATTCAGGTGCGCGATGCCTTTCTGAACGCCTCGGCCGCACGCTTCAACGGCGTGCTGGTCGATTACGTGGAGGAAATCGCTGCTGCTGAACCGCGTTTCAGTGCCCCGAATCTGCGTCGCAGCCGCGGGACGAGCGAATTCCCAGACCTCGACCCGCTGCACCAGATGGTCGAGCTCGCCTTCGCCATCGACGCTCGCCGTCAGTAGACGGCATATCACCGGCACCCACGCACATATTCGATCGCGTGGGTGCCCTTCCTTGTCCAGCCCGTTTCACCGGGCACATGAATGGAGATTGTCTTGCCTCCCATCTCGTCCACCCCGTTGACCACGCTGAAGGCCGCCCAGCGCCAGCTGCTGCTCAAGCCGCTGGATGCCGCGGTGTTCCTGGCCCCGTGGCCGAACTCGACCCCCGTCACCCCGGGCAGCATGACCGACGCCACCGGCAACCTGCTCGCGCTGCCCGCGTCGTACCAGTCGGTCGGCCTGATCGACAAGAAGTCCGGTGTCAACTTCGCGCGCGCCGTGACGGCATCGCCGATCGAGGCGTATGGCGAGATGCAGCCGGTCCGCGACGACATCACCAGCGATATCACCACCATCGAGTTCGAGCCGCAGCAGACCAACCTGCTGAATCTGGCCTTGACCAGCAACACCAACCTGGCCTCCACCCAGGCCGCGGCCAACGGTGAGGTCGGCTTCTGGCAGCCCGCGACCCCGCAGATCAACTACTATTCCGCGGTCGTGATCGGCAAGGACGGCACCGACGCCAGCCCGATCTACATCTTCAAGATCATGCCGAAGGTCGCCGTCACCAAGTGGGGTGGTGAGCAGTGGACCCCCACCAACCTGATGGGCGAGAAGCTCACCCTCACCGCCTTCAAGGACGACACCCTCGGTTACGCCGTCGCCCACGGCTTCGGCGGCACCGGCTGGCAGAAGCTGCTGTCGGCGACCGGCATCAAGTACACCGTCTCGGCGATCACGCCCGCGCCGATCAGCGTGACCCGTGGCACCACCACGTCCGCGCCGATCGTGGTGACCGACCAGTTCGGCGGCATCCTGCCGAACGCCAATTGCGCCTTCACCCCGGCCGGTGGTTCGAACATCACCGTGTCGGCGTCCGGTTTCGTGACCGCCGCCGCGAACGCCACCGTGGGCAACACCACCGTCGGCATCGTGTACACCCCGACCGGCGGCACCGCGTTGGCCTCGGTGAACTGCGTCGTCACCGTTGCGTAGTCGACGCCCATGAAACGTGGTCGCGTGCCGTGCTTCTCCGGTCGCGGCACGCGGCCACTTCTTGTCAGCTTCCGGAGAGAAAGCGGGGCTATCCCGTGTCCTTTATCCCCACCCAGTTCCCGGTCACGATGACCGATGGCACCCACGATTACCAGGTGTTCGACGCCTCGGCGTTCGGTGACGCCATGTTCGGTCTCGGCCACCGCGTCAAGGAAGACGTCAAGCAGGCCGTCGCCGCGGCCAAGCCCGCCAAGTAACTACGTTCCACCACTACGAAACCGGAGATCCCCTGATGGCAGCACCCCGCAAAACGTCAACGGCTACGAAGGTGGCCGGCGGTGACGAAGGCCGCTTCTACGAGATCCAGCGCGAGCTCGCAGCCAAGCGACGCGGCCCCTACCACCTGACCGCCGACATCGCGATCCAGCCACTGACCCGCCGTCAGGCGCGCATACTGGCCGAAACCGACGACGAAGAAGACCAGCTGCGGATCCTGCTGGGTGACGTCTACGAGGCGGTCGACGACTTGTTCGCCGACCGCCCCATCGACGAATGGGTCGCCTTCCAGAACGATCTGTACGCCCACTTCTACGGCGAAGGCGCCATGGAGCTGCCGGGGGGATCCGAGGGCTCGTAGAGTTCTGGGACAAGTTCGGTGCCGCGCTCGAATACGACCTACTCGAGCGCGGCATCGACGTCCGAGACTGCTTCGGGCCCATCGAGTTCCGCACCCGCGACTGGCGAACCATCTGGCGCTTCAAGGACCGCCTACCCCGCGGGTCGCACTACAAGACGGCCTTGGCGTTGGACCGTGAACTCGCCGAGTACTGGCTCGACATGGAGGAATCCGACCCCGATCCCGACGCCGAAGAGCCACCGACCCCGGAGGGCTACACGCTCGACACGTATCTGCTCCTGTCGATTATCGACGGGTTGCAGGGCGTCCAAGCGGCCGTGATCGCGGCAGCCGGCGCGGATCCACCCCAGGTGAAGCCGATGCCGCGTCCGCAGACAGCAATGGACGTAGTCCGCGAGGAACGGCGCCTGTCCACGATGAACAGCATCGTCGACATCTTCAAACCGGCCGCCGGCTAGTCCCGCGCCAGCGGTCGATCAGAACGCCCCGCCGGAGAAGCACTTGACGACCGGCGGCTGACCGCTGGCGTCCGCGTCCGGCATCGGAGCGCTGCTGCCGGTACTGCCACCGACCACCCCGCCGATGATCGCGCCGGGAAATGCTCCGATAGCCGAACCTGCGACAAACCCGCCGATGGCGCCCAGGCCCATGCCGATCAAGCCGTTCGTGGTGATGTTCTGGCAGTAGGCCCGTTGCTCGGGCGTCAGCGCGATCGGTGCAGCCTGAACCGGGCTACTGGTGACTGCGCTGGGATCGAATCCAGGTGCCGGCGCGGCGTGCGCAGTACTGGCGAACGCCGCTGTTGCCGCGATCGCAAGACAGGTCGCGGCAATAAACTTCTTCAATTTTCTCGAACTCCCAGAGAGATAGCCATCAAACATGTTGTCTCCCAAAACATCTCAGCCTTGAGAGCACACGAAGCTTAAGCTGATACGGCCGCGCCGACACAACAACGCCGATCAATTGTGGGGCTCATCACGTTTACTGTGAATTATCCTCGCTACCAGCCAGTTTCGTTGTGATGCTGATGATTCAGTCGAGCGATCGTCCACGCGACCCCTGGCTGATTCCATGATGTGAGGTCGCGGCGCGGGCCACGCCAGCGCAAACCCGCGAAGTTGCACGCGGACAGTGCCTACGACATCGCCGAGTTGCGCCGCTGGGTCGCCGACCCGCAGTATCGGAGTCCGTTTCGCCCGCAGGTGAATCGAGCGTAGTGACCGCCTCGGCCGACACTGGTGGGTCGTGGAACGCACCTTCTCCTGGCTGACCGGCTACCACCGGCGCACCCTGCACTACGACCGCAAAGCCGAACACTTCTTCGGATTCCTGACCCTCGCCGCCGCGCTCACCTGCTTCAAGAAGCTAGCTAAGCCCGATCAGCGACATGAGACGCGATCTAAGGCTCCTGGTGAAGATCATCAGGCACCGAGCCAACGCGCTGAATGACCCTCAATTCTGATGTCGCCAACGCTGCCCTTCACAGGAAGTAGTATCCAATCATGCAAGTTGACGTCGCCGGTGCCATCCGTGTCGCTCGCCTAGCTGTAGATTTTGGCTGGAGCTGGACAACGGAAGATGTGCATCGCTTTTGCGATACCGCTGGCTGGCAACTGGAGCCTTTCGGCTATGACAGTGCTGACCTACGGACCAACCTCGGAACGGCGCAACCCATAGGCCGCGTCTATCGCGATCTTGAATTCTTCGAAGACGAAGGTCTTCCCGAGCAGGAAATCACGCAGATTTTGGTGCGTGTGGCTGATGATGGACCCCGTCACGCTAGTCCCGAATCGCGGGCGGACCTGTCGGATCTTTTCGCCGAACTTGCTGATGGATTCACTGGGCATTTAGGGGATCCAGCAAGGCGGTTTTCTGGCGGCACTCCAATGATAGCTTGGGAGAGGCTGGACGTTGTCATTGTTTTGCGCGCCGTGACGGAATCGATTTCGCTAAGAATTATCAATCCCATCTACCAGGCTTCTGCAAAACAATTAAGACGTGGTAGTGATGGTGAGAAGCTAGAACAACCGGTGCGGACGGTTCGCCCTTCCCAGGATAATTGGCTTGATTTCTCCACTGCATTGGCTTCGACGCTTGTTCGCATGGCTAGCGGTGGAAAGCTTCTGTTAGGTGTGCCTGAAGGGCGCGGTGCGCTTTTTTCGATGGGCTGGTTTGATTTGGAGTGCCAAATTGCTCTTGGCGAAGATTTGGCGGTGGCGAAAACAAATTTTGTCCAGCAGCGAATGAATATGACTGAGCAAGGGTGGGAGTCTCCACCTGGCACGAGTTGGTTTCGGTCAATTCGATGGCCGTCGAAATACCAAGAATATGAGTCGATGTCTGATCACGCGATAGATGCCCTTCGAGCGGTGCTTCAGGTGGCTCATCCCCATGATCTTGAAATCAGCGCCTGGCAGGAGTCGCTAGATTCTCCAAGTTCAGTTCCTGACATTACGGCATTTCGCGGCAACTGACGCAGACAATTCCAATTTCTCGTTTGTGTCAGATTGTCAATTGATCTGGCGGAGCGGTTCTCGTCGGCGTCGCGCTCGATTCCAGTAACTTCCTGGGAGATTACGCTCTGCTGGGGAATTCCCCGCTAACGACTATTAGGAGCGTGTTTCATGTGGCGGTCCGTGCCTTGGCAAGATTCTTGTAGCAGGTCAGCGTTGCTGCCAGCGTAAGGAACCCGCAGTAGTGAGTGTCCTTGCGGTCGTAGCGAATCGAGAGCCGGTGATAACCGCCGAGCCGGGCGATGGTGTGTTCGATGACCCACCGGGTTCGGCCAAGGTTTTGGCCGGACTCGATTCCTTTGCGGGCGATACGGACACCGATTCTCCGATCACGCACCCAGCTCCGCAACTTGCGGTGGCCATAGGCCTTGTCCGCGTGCAACTTTCCCGGTTCACGCCGGCGTGGACCACGCCGCGGGGATTGTGCGTACCAACGGTCGAAGGGCCTCGGCGTCGGGGGTGTTCGCGGCCGATACCGCGACCGTGATGGGTATGCCCGAACGGTCGGATAGGACGTGCAGTTTCGAGCCCGACTTGCCTCTATCGACCGGATTCGCCCCGGCTATCGGGCCTCCCTTTTGCTTCGAACCTGACGCACCGTCGACCACGACGCGCGACCAGTCGAGCAACCCCTGACTGCCGAGCTCGTCGAGCACGGCGCACTGTAGTCGTCGCCATAGGCCCGCTTCGGTCCATTTCGTGAACCGGCGATGGCAGCATCCGCCACGCACATCCGCTGGTCAGCACGTACACGACTGCGGTGAACGCGGCCCGCTCGTCAGTCGGTGCGGTCCCGCCGCCCTGGCGGCGCGGTGAGAACGCCGGTGACAACGGCTCGACCAGGTCCCACAGCTCATCGGGGACCAACCGTAACGACAATTTGTCAGTCACGACCGAACATCATGCACCACAGCCGATTACAGTCAGGCCGCGACTACCCGGCTACGACGTGAGACATCCTCTAAGTGTTGTGTGCTGTGCTCGCAGATTTGATCTGCCGAGACTCTTGGACACGCAGTTGGGCCGGTAATTGCCGAAGCATCGGTTATGCGGTGGATCCCTACCGTGGGGAGCCGAGAAAGGCGCGCGATTATGCCAGCCCGGCGTTCAGATTGCGCCTTTCACCTTCGGGGTGAGACGCACGTCCCTATACCGCACACCCAATTTGGGTGAATTGCGCAATGTGATTCATAGCGCACCGCATTTGGACAAATATTGCCCGTAATTCAGTATGTAAACTATTTGCTTGTCTCGCATTCCCGCGAGACAGTGCCTGAATCGCGAATAATTGCTGACTCAAGGTATCGAGTGCATCCGCAAATAGTTCGTCGGTTTGAATGCGACGCTGCGAGCTGATCAGTTCTGGAACCTGTACAGGTCATGCGTAGGGGTCGTTGACACGGGCTTCGACTGCCTGCAATGACGGTAACGAGGCGATTCATGAATAATCCTAAACAAGATTTTCCTAGGCCAAAAAAGGCCGATAAGATCACACCTGTTGACAGAAAGGCCAACAAGGGTGATCCGGAAGAATTTGAACTCGATCCCGAGGAGGAGGAGCGGCTAAACCAGCAGATTCAAAAGAACGACAGGCGTGCAAGTGTCGCGAATAGCGAAGAGAGGCAAGACGCCCTCGCTTCCAGAGCTGGTGAGCTCAATATAAAATGGGATGCCCTGAAGGGCGTGAAGGAAAATGGAAAGGTTGATGACAAAGGCTATAGAAATACGCTTCGCGATGCGCTGATTAGGGCGCACCGGGCAGACGGCAGCACTCCGCCCGAGAACCAGGAGTTTAAGCGTTCCTGGAGAGGTAAAGATCGAGATTGGATCGCCGACACCCTCGATCTTGACGAGAATGATGGTCCAAATGTGGCAGCCGTCAAAAAATATGGACGTTCTTTCCTTAAAAACAGGGATGATAAAAATGCCAGGGCGACGGGAGGCGATCTCGTTGGTACGAGGATTGCGGAACTCTATCTTGAGAAGCTGATAAAAGATGCTGGTGGCGGCGCAATTGTTGCCACTGGCGCTCGCGGGAATGAGACCTTGGACGTTGTTGCCGTCGTTGGGACCGCAGCTACGGGCTACAAACTTGTCGTTATTGAAGCAAAAGCTGGCTCCAGTCAACTTCAACGGGCCAATGTTCACGATGACCGGGGAAGGTGGTACAAGGTCTGGCAAGGTACCCGTATCTACTTACGTTTCAAGCTTCGTCGGGATCAAGAGCTTCTACATAGCCTCAAAACGAAGAATAATGGAGAGTTTAAGCATCTCTACGATGCGCTAGTTGGTGGGAAATCTGTTCCTCTCGAATATAGGCTTCTGGAGGCGCGGTATAACGACGATCGAACATTGGCGACGCCCAGCGTGTCACGATTTAATATCGGTACGAGGCTTTCCCTGATCAAGCGACCTGCCTCGATATATGCAGCGCCCAAAGGACGTCCTCGTAGTGGTGGCGGTCGTTCGCGTACGGGGGCCGTCGTTGGCGTCGTTGGCGTCGCTGGAGCGGCAGTGGCTCTGCATGCGGCTGCCTCGTTCGTCGCCCCATCTCCAGCTAACGCTGCACCCGTGGCTACCCCTCCTGAACGGACGTCATTCGAGCCGTCGACAGATTCTTTGACGGCGTTTTCTGAAATATACGTAAGTGGTTCAGTTGAAGACTCTGTCGACAATGTGATCGTCGCTGGATTGAAGGCAAGTATTGGCGAATTGTCGCGGATGGCAACGTCGTTTACCAATTATGTTCAGAGTGGTTTGAACGAGTTGGTGACAATGGTCGGGGCCGCTGTTTCGGTCGTGTCCGGTTTTGTTTCTGACGTTGTTGATTCGGTCGGAGCGCAGGCGATTATCGATAAGATTTCCGATGACTGGGCATTTGCGCAAGAGCTGTTGAATATTGCGATGTTGTTTTCGCCGGTGGGTACGGTGGCTGCGGCTATTTCGGCTGCAGTGCCGATTATTCAGTTGATCGTTGAGCATTGGGATCAGATTCGGGCCGCGTTCGATTGGGTGTTGAAGAATGTTTTGACGCCGGTGGCTGAGTTCTTCATGACGGCGTTCAAGGTTTATATGACGCCGTACCGCGCGGCTTTCAACGCGGTGATGGCTGGGTTCAATGGGATGGGTGGGGTTGTCGGTACCGCAGTTGGGACGGTGCGGTCGACGGTCGTGGGAATTGTGAAGGCGATCGGCCAGATTTTCCAGCGGCTCGAGGTCAAGATCCCAGCCGTGGGGTCATTCGGGTTGAAGAGTGTCGGTGACGTGATGGTTGCTTGGGCTTCCGAGCGGATGGCCGACGGCGGCCTGGTGGGTGGGCGACGTGGGTCCGCGCCGCGTAGGACATCCGGTATCGAGGTGATGGCCGTGATTGATCGGTCGGTGCTGCGTGCCGCCCAGGCTGAGGATCGCAAGATCGGGTACGTGTATCGGCCGCCGTTCCTGCACGACGGCGCGTTGCCTCGCACGGATAGCGGGCCCGGTCCGCGCACATTTGATGTCCGGGTCGCTGATGTCGATGCGGCGTTCGCGCAGATTCGGATGTTGCAGGCCGTGCAGGATGCGCGGTTCAGTCCGGTTGGCGTGTAGCCGGGTGATGGCTATTCGGCTGACTCGGTATTGACAAGTAGACGTCGATAATTCACAAGAGATCGGAAGATTGGAAACGATGAGTGATCCGAAACCGGAGGGTGTTCCGGACCCGTTGGCCGGCTTCGACATCGAGATCCATCCGGTCTCCTTGGACGGGCTCAACGATTCAACGGATCAGAGGCCGAAAAAGGCGGACAATACCAAGGAGCCGAGCAAGAGCAGGAGTCCTTCGCGTCGGCCTTCCGCGTCCAGACCTGCTCGGCAGCAGAAGAATCCGCCCAAGGTCGATGATCACCCTAAGGGCACAAGCCCCACGGCTCGGCCGCCGAAGAAGCCGATTCAGCCGCGTGAGAGCGGCAAGCGAGAGCGTGGCGCTGCGCCGAAGTCGCCACGCGGAGGTGGTCCGGGCGCGAAGCCGCCCGGTGTCGACCGGAAGCAGCCGGCAAAGAGCCAGAAACCGGCGTCCGCGAGACCGGAAAGGCCTGCGGCACCGCCGAATAGGAGCAAGCCGGTTGACCTGGCGAAACGTCCACCTGCCAAGGCTCCGCTGGCCGGTAAACCAGGAGGCCCGAAGGGAAGCAAACCCAAGGGCGGCAAGGTCGACACCAAAGGGCTCAAGGATGAGGCGACCGCCCTCAAGAACCTCGGCGGCGCGTTCAAGGACAACCTCGCGGCCATCAAGAACCACACGGGCGCCGGCAAGAAGATGGTCGGCAAGGTCGGCGGCGTCGCCAAGAACCTCAAGAAGCTGACCGGCGCGATTCGCACCGCGTCTGCCGTGCAGAAGATCATCGGTGGCGCGTCCAAGCTGTGGTCAGTGGCGCAGACCGCGTTGAACCTGGTGTGGAACGCGTCGCCGGTCGGCTGGTTCACCCTCGCCCTGGGGGCCGCGATTCTCGCGATCACGCTCATCGTTGAGCACTGGGACGAGATCAAGGCGGCGTTCAGTGTCGTCAAGGAGAAGGTGCTCGATCCGGTCGGTAGATTCTTCCAGGACCAGTTCGGCGAGGTCCTGAAGCCGTTCACCCACATCAGCACGGCTGTTTCCGGCGCGTTCAAGGCGTTGTGTTCGACCGTGGGTGGGGTGTTCCAGAAGATGGTTCACTACATCGCCGTGGTCGTCGGCAAGGTCGCCGATCTCCTCGGCAAGTTCCGAGCGTTCCCAGGCGTGGGCGGCATCGCCGACGCCATGTCCGAGTGGGCGCAGGCGCGTATGGCAGACGGTGGTCTTGTCGGTGCGAGTCGTGCCAAGGCACCGGCCGGCTCGACCGATGAGATCGTCGTTGACGCTGGCAGCCCGAAGCGGGCGGTGATGGCCGCGGTCGACAGTGATCACCTGCGGGTAGCCGGCACCGATACGGGCCGGTCAGCGCTGAGCAAGAGTCCGTATATCGCCCCACTGCGCGGCGTGCGTCGGACCGGCGCGACAGTTCGCGCGATCGACCATTCGACCACCATCGCGCTCAACCGCGGGACCGATACCGGTTTCGCGCGGTCGCGCGCCGTGCACGCGCAACGCGCGCTCACCTACGCGGGTGGGTCGCGCTAGCCCCACCTTTCAGACACCTCAGGGAGTGGTTAGAACGATGAGCAGTAAAGGCGACGCGCAGTTCGACGCCGCATTGCGCGCGGCGCTGGCCGCGAGCGATCCACTCGATGCCGGCGACAAGGGTAAGGGCGGCGCGGCCAAGTCCGATGGGAAGGGTTCGGGGGAGTCGCCGAAAGCCGATGTGGCTCACTCCGATCATCCACGGGGCGGCCAGCCGAGCATCGAAAGGCACGACGCACCAGCGCGATACGAGAAAGAGCGCCCCCCGGCTCCGGCCGGACCGCCGAGCGGTGTGCGACCAACCGCTACACCGCCGAGCCGGTCGGTCAAGCCGCGCAGGCCATCGAGGTCGCAGGGCAGACCTCGGGGCGGGCTCGGCGCGAAGGTGCGCGGCGGCGCCGGCCTGGCCGGTGGTCTGGCGATGGGCGCGCTGGCATCGGGAGTTGACTGGCGCCAGGCCGTCGCCGACCCGAAAGCCGCGCTGAGCGGGCTCGGTAGCGCCGCCCTCGCCCAGGGCAAGGACTATCTCGCCGGAATGGCTGATCCGGCGAATCTGTCGGACGCCGTCTCACAGGTCAGGGACACGGCGGGTGGGGCGAGGGATAAAGCGTCGCCGGGCAAGTCGAATGACGCCAAACCGATCACCGACGAGACCAAGGCGCTCAAGGATCGAACCTCAGCGCTGCGCGGCGACGTCAAGAACCTCGGCACGCACGCGGCGACCAGCCAGAAGATGACCGAGAACGTCGACAAATCGTCGAAGGGTTTCGACGATCTCGCCAAGGCGCACAAGGACTCAGCGGGTGCCCAGAAGAATGTCGAAGGCGCGTCGAACAAGTGGGACAAGTCCCAGGGCAAGCTCAACAAGGCCGTCGGCAAATCGGTGATCGGCAAGATCGTCGCGGCGATCGAGGTCGCGATTGTCGTGATCGGGCTGCTCATCGAGCATTGGGACTCCGTGAAGAAGGCCTTCGACACGGTGAAGAAGAACGTGCTCGAGCCAGTCGGCGACTACTTCAAGAAGGTGTTCGCCGCGTGCCTCGCGCCGTTCACGACGGTGATCGACGAGGTGAAAGACGCGCTCGGCAGCTTGGGGAGCGGGATCGGTGGCCTGTTCGCCGGGGTGGTCAACCAGGTGGCGGACATCGTCGCCGTGATCGGCTCGGTGGTCGCCAAGATCGAGTTCAGTCTTCCCGGTTGGCTCGGTGGCGCGACGCTCAGCCTGGCCGGGCTCGGTGGGGCGATGACGTCGTGGGCGGCGTCGGCGCGGATGGCCGATGGCGGCGTGGTGCGGGGGCCAGGTGGTCCGCGCGAGGACCGGGTGCCGGTGCTGGCTTCCAACGGCGAGTTCGTGGTCAACGCCGCGGCGACGGCTCGCTACGGGCCACTGTTGGAATCGATCAACAAAGACACTCTCAATGTCGGCGGGCGAGACGCGCAAGTTGTTGCCTCGCTCGGCCTTTCGCGCGTCAAACCAGCGCAAGCGCTGCCCGATGTGGCGACCACGCACCGATTCGATCGGTCGACCACGATCAACCTCACGACGACCCAGCACGATGGCGCCTACCTGCGTTCGAAAGCCGTGGCCGCGCAACGAGATATCACCTACGCGGCTGGACGGCGGTAAGTCGCGGCGACGTACGACCAAGGAGTAGACGATGGACCGATCGCGGCCCGAAGACGACCTCGACGCGGACGAAGAAGAACTCGACGAACTCGATCCCGAGGAAGACGAACTCGAAGACGACGGCGACGACTCGGCCGAGGACGGGGGTGGTGTGGCGGCGGCTGGTGGCGTCGCCGGTGCCGCCGCGCTTGCCGCAGCGGCGCCGATGGGAATGGGGGCACGTCAACAGCAGTCCTCCGGGGGTGTGGCCAAGTCGACGGCCAAACCCGCTCAGCCGGTTGGGAAACCGGGGGCCGCGCGTCCGGCACCGGGGGGCAAACGGCCCAGCGGAAAACAACCGGCCGGAGCCAGCGGACCTCGGGCACCGAAGAAGCCCCCTGGCAAGGGCGGCCCTGCGGAGAAGGGCAAAGGCCAGGGCGACGATGCCAAGGCGATAGCGACCGCGCAGCAGGAACTCGCCGCCGCGCAAAAGGCCAGCGACGCCCTCGAGACCCCGCACACCACGGCGACGAAGAAGCTGGTCGACTCGGCGAAGGCCGCCGCGACCGGCATGTCGCCCCTCACCGCCGCGGTCAAGAACTCGAGCGGCGATCACAAGAACGCCGCGAAGGACCACGGCGAGCACGAGAAGCAACAAGGCGAGCTGGACAAGGCCCTGAGCGAGGGCGGTCTCGGCATGATCATGAAGATCGTCGACGACCTCAAGCCATGGATCGACAAGATCATGAACTGGCTGAACAGGCTCAAGGACGCACTGGTCAAGGCCTTCGAGAAGGCGCTCAAACCGGTCATCAACTTCTTCGAGAAGGTGTGGAGCCAAACGGTTGTCCCGGCGTTCAAGAAGACCGTGCAGGTGGTCTCGGGAGCGTTCAAATCCGTCGGCGACGTCGTCGGCAAGGTCTTCGATGCCCTGAAACGGGCGTGCGCGACCGTACTCAAAGCCGTCGGCGAGGTACTGAAGAAGCTCGACTTCACCGTTCCCAGTTGGGTTCCCGTCGTCGGCGGAAGCAGTCTCGGCTTGGCCAAGATCGGCGACACCCTGATCGAATGGTCGACCAAGATGCGCGATGGTGGTCTGGTCCGTGGACCGGGCGGACCGCGCGAGGATGCGGTCCCGGTGCTGATGTCCAACGGCGAGTTCGTCGTCAACGCGGCCGCCACCGCCAAGCACCGCAGTGTGCTCGAGGCGATCAACAACGAATCCAGGTCGACCACCGGGTCCGGCTACGCGGCCACCGCGCGATCGTTGCCGGCGACCGCGGGCGCCCAAGCCCGGGCACTTGCCCTCGCCGACCGCCCCCAACTGGCGATCGTCAGCCCGATCGCGCCGAGCGGCGATCGCCTCGACCGCTCCCTCTCGGTCAACATCAGCGCGCCGACGTCCGGTCACGCGCATACCCACGACACCGCACTGGCCGCCCGAAAGGCATTGACCTACGCCGCGGTTCGGCGTTGATATCCTGGGTGCGAGCTCAGGTTTTCGACGACGCTGGAACTAAGGACTGATATGGAGTTCAAGGCGCTCTACAGCATGGTGCAGGCTTCATATTTTGATAGCGTGGAACAAATTCGGCGACTTCCTACGGAGTCGGATATTCCGACGAAATGTTATAGCGAGGTTCTCGACGACTACATTGCTGACGGATGGCGTGTCGTATACGGATACGATGGTCCTGATGCGGGTATCGATTACAACCGCACTCACCTGAAGCGCGGAAAGAGCATTCTCAGATTCAGCTGGTGGCCCGATGAAGGAGGTCGAGTGGCCGGCTCCAAGAGCGATATCGAGGAGATCTCCCGGTACATTCGAGATCACTGAGTCAGTCGCTGCGGTTCGGGTACGTTGGGCCGTCGGCCCTTTCAAACTAGTTCGGGAGTCGTGTCAGTGGAGAACATGCAGCGTGCCGCTGAGTTGGCCGGCGAGATGATCGCGCAGGCGGTGCAGTGGGTTTCAGAAGGCACGGCCGGTCCGTTCCTGGCCTATCTGGGCGCGAGCGATTCCCGGGTGACGCTGGTCGATCTGTCGCAGGGAGGCGACCAGTCTCCGTTGGACTACGGACGCGGCCTCATGGTCGTCAGGTCAGCCGCACGCGGCGTCATCGTCTACGACGGAACCATCTCGAACAGTGATGGTGAACTGTACGCCGCCCTGATCGGCAAGGCATACGAATTCCAGCATGGTGAAGGCACTTTCGATGTTTTCGTGCCTTACCGCCCGGCGCGCCGGGCGCAGAGCTTCGGTGTCTACGCCTTGGTTCTCGATGACCAAGACGGCCAACCGGTCAGTGACGAGATTCTCGACGCGTTCCTCGAAGGTACGCGCCGGGACGCGGAGGTCGGCGAGTTCTTGCGTCAGCATCAGTTGCAGTAACTGCACCGCACCAGGAAGGAGGAGCTGGCATGGGCGGCTTCCGTAAGTGGACCAAAGCGGAGCTCGAGCAGCGGGAGAAGGACCAGCACAACCCCGAGTGGTTGGCCTGGTTGGCGGACATGGATGCCGGGCTCGAGACGTTCTTCGCGGTGGATGTGCGGGATATGCCAGTGGAGCCATTCACTGCGGCCGGGTTGGACCACGCCGAGCAGGCTTTGCTGCACAGATTTTCCTCGTCTGATTCATTGCTGGACGTCAAGAACGCTGGGATGGTCGACCGTTTTCATCGATACCTCGGGGAGACGTTCATCAAGAGTGGATTCGAAGGACGGTGGATGAATGTCCGTATCACCAGCGGTCGCGGTACGGGAGTATTTTTCGATCGACGTGGTTTCGAGCCCGTTGTCCGGGAACCGTTTACCGATTCCTACCTCGAGGTAGTGATGCTCGCGTTGGCCGCAGTGGAACGCCGAACTGGTCATGAATGGTCGTGGGTCTATAGAAATGCCGAGGAGGACTACGCGGAGTGGGTGGATAATGGCCGTCCCAACATTTCCTGATCGGCGCGCTATCCACTGATAACCGTTTTCCTGGATGTGACAGGTAGGGGACCGGCATGGGTCGCGTTCGCAAGGTGAGTAGGGCCAGGCTTCGGCAGCGTGAGAAGGATCAAGGCGCCCCCGAGTGGATGGAGTGGTTGGCGGAAATGGATGCAGCGCTCGAGACCTTTTTTGCTGCGGATGTGCCAGATATGCCTGTTGAGCCGTTTACCGCAGCGGGGCTGGACCATGCCGAGCGGGCGTTGACGGACAGGTTTTCCACTGCTGAGCCGTTGCTGGAAATCGATAATGCTGGAGTCACTGACCGTTTTCAAAGATTCCTTGGGGAGACCTTCATTAGGAGCGGTTTCGGAGGCCGCTGGATGAATGTCCGTATCATCGATGATGACTCGGATGTCTTTTTCTGCCGCCGGGGCTTCGAGCCGGTAATTCATCAGCCATTTACTCCTGCATTTCTTGATGTAGGGTCGCTCGTGCTGGGGGCAGTGCAAGCGCGAACTGCTCATGAATGGTCATGGGTGTATGGCAACTGCGTGAAGGATTACGAGAGTTGGGTGGCTGAAGGCCAACCAAATACTTCCTGATCGGTAGCTTCTGCCACTGCCATATCAACCGAATATTAGTGTGGGTAGAACCCGCAAATAGATAGGCCAACGACGCATGCGTCGTTGGCCTATCTATTTGCGGGTCCTTTACTGATTCGGCATCGCGATGTGCGCCCAATTCGTTGCGCAGACAGATTCTTCCGGCCCGCCGGATCGTGAAGTGGAGTACATGTATATGAGTGACGGTAAGGAATGGCTGGACGAAGATCCGGTAGATGATCATGAACTATCGGCGAACCAGGAAGCAAAGTATCAGGAATATCTCAAGAAGCCCGATCCGTCAGAGGGGGTCCATAAGGATAGAAAGTCCTGGCTGCGCAAAAATCTATCGTTTCGCCATGCTGCAGGCTACGGTGACGATTTTCGAGATGGACTGGCCATTACTCGTGGATGGACTCACGATAAGGGCTGGACGGTAGAGCAGGGTGTCCGAACCGGCGCTGGGCAGAGGTACTACGACGTCGGCAGCGATAGCAAAGTTCGAGAAACCAAGTACGGTGCTGTCGGCCCAGGTAGGACGTTGGGTGCGCGCGGCCAGTTGGTAAAGGACGCGTGGTCGGTTCGGCGAGGGCGCCAAGTCCATTGGCATGTTTCCGACCTTTCGAAGGTAGATAAGAAGGTACTCGCCAAGCTCAGATCCATGGAAACAAAGTATCCAGGAAGATTCACTGTTGAGCAGGTGAGTGAGGCTGAGACCAGGCTAGCCCTGGCCATCGGCAAGGAAATGCGCGATCATCGTGCTGGAAATGGCAAGCCACTCCCGTCGTACTATGCCGCGCAGCGTGAGCTGGCAAAGAGGCACGCAGGCACTATCGCAAAACTGGGCGGAAGAAATTTGGGTGCCGCCAATCGTCATGCGATGGACGGTGGAAAGAGTCTTGTAGCCGAGGTCAAGGCTAGAACAAAAGCGCTCAGAGGCAAGGAATCGGCTCTCAAAGAGAGCATCAAGGCACTCCGGGATCATGCCACCGCTCACGCGAAAATGGTTGGGGGCTGGGCGAATGCGCCTAAGGGGCTCACGAATCTGACCAAGGCGATGAAGAATTCGTCGACCGCGCAGAAGAATGTGCAAGGTGCCACCAAGTCGTGGATCGGCGCCCATGGCAAGATCAACGCTTCGATGATGAAGTCCCCGTTGGGCATGATCGCGATGGGGATTACGGCGCTGATCGGCGTTGTGACGTTGATTATCGCCAATTGGGACACGGTGCAGAAAGTCTTCGAGGCCGTGCGTAAGAACACGCTCGAACCGGTGGGCGCGTTCTTCCAGAATGTCTTCGCCTCGGCGACCGCGGGGCTGAGCAACGTGACGAAGGGTATCTCGGACTCGTTCAGCGGCTTGGGCTCGGGGGTCGAAGGCGTGTTCAAGACGGTGATCCACTATGTCGCGGTCGTGGTGAATGCGATCGGGTCGGTGCTCAAGCGCCTCAATATTCCGCTGCCGGACTGGCTCGGCGGGGGCAGCATCGGATACGGGTTCATCGGTGACGCGATGGTCGAATGGGCTGTGGCGCATATGGCCACCGGTGGCGTCGTGCGTGGTCCGGGTGGTCCGCGCGATGACCAGGTGCCGATTATGGCGTCCAACGGTGAGTTCGTGGTGAATGCCGCGTCCACCAGTCGGCATATCGCCTTGCTGGAAGCGATCAATAGCGACTCGCTCACTATCGGTGGTCGGGACGCGCAGGTGATCGCGGTACGGCACGACGCCTTCACGGTCCCGTCACGGGCGCTGCCGCACGTGGTCAACCGGCATCATTTCGATCACTCGACCACGGTCAACCTCACGACCAATCACATCGACAGCGCGCATGTTCGCGCGAAAACGCTGGCTGCACAACGCGAAGTCGCCGCGTCGTGGGCGTAGCAGCGATGTCGCGACAACAGAGAACGGAAAACACATGATCTATTCGGCAATCCTGCCCGCGCAGGCCGCCGGCGGTGCCGACGTGATCGGCGTCGCCGGGGTGTACAGGTCGGCCTTCTATAGCGGCGACACCGTCACCGACGTAACTCTCGTGGCACCAGCCGGATTCGTCACTGTGACGGGCGCGGCGACCAACAACGCCACCTTCACAGTTCGGCACTTGCGGTCGGGAGTCGTGCAGCAGAGCTTCGCCTCGATCACGCTCACCGCCGGCACCAACCTGGCCGCCGAGATGCCGTTGACCGTGCCGATCACGGTCGCGCCGGTGCTCCAGGCCGATGACGTGATCGACGTGCAAGTGCACCAGAACGGTACCGGACTCGCGATCGGCGCGGGCATCATCGCGGCCGTCTACGTCAGCTGACGGCGCAACCACATTCATTGCAGCACAAGGGAAAGAGTTGAGGTGAACCAGTGGGGACTAGTCCTGCGCTGATAACGATCACCGGCGTCGATGGTTCGACGTGGACGATCAGTGGACAAGGCCGCGGCCGGGAAGGCGTCGACCTCGGGACCGCGCCGAGCGGCCTCTACGACGCGCCGGTCACGACGATCTGGAACCAGACCGCGTTCCAGAACGGCGCGACCTACGGCGGGTACAGCACCAACCGACGTGAAGTTGTCTTCGGCGTCAATATCTTCGAAATCACCGGTCGCTCTTGGGAATCCGTGGACAGTGCCTGGCGCAAAGCCTGGGCCTACGACGCGGATTCGATCATGACGGTGACCACCGACTACGGCTCGCGCTCGCTCGCGCTGCGGATGTCGCAGCAACCCGACTTCAAACCGAACAAGGACCCGCACCTGAACCTGTGGGGTCAGGTCACCATGACCTGCACCGCCGGCTTGCCGTGGTGGGTGGAAGAACCCGCGACGAGCACCTGGGTCTCGACCATCAGCACGACCAACGGCACCACACAATCCGGCACGGTGACCGTCGCCAATCCGACCGATCAGCCGATGTACCTGCAATGGGTGTGCTCGGCGCCGGGACGCTGGACCTTGCCCGACTTCTCCTTCGGCAACAACTACCACAACCGCGCCGAAGAGGACGCGGACCGTGTTGTGGTGCTACCGAACACGGTCGTGGGTCAGGATCTGGTCGTCGACACCGACCCGGCGCGTGAAACTCTCGTCGCGGCCGACCGATCGCAGATGTGGGCGCTCATGGGTGGCCGTGGATTCGAGTACATGATCCCGCCCTACACGCCGGCAACCGTTGTGCCGGTGAAGGTGACCGGCGCGCCAGCGGGCGCCTCGGTCATGGCCGTGCAACCGCGCAGCTGGTCGCGGCCCTGGGGGCTGCAATGACAACGGTGAACGACCTGCCTGTTATCTACAAGAACGCGCTGAAAGACAAGGCGCAGCGTGAGGTGTTACGAACCAAACCGCCGCTCATTCGGTTCTGGGATGGCGACTGGCAGCTGCGCGGAACCTGCGCGGGCGAGATCAGCGCCAATTTCACCTGGATGCTGAATGAATCCGGGACCGGCGTCATCGTGCTGCCCTACGAGCATCATCTTTCGCAGTGGGCGATCTCGCGCACGCGGACCACCCAGAACATCCACATCACCGTTGACAAGGATGGCGCGCGCTGGGACGGCCGTCTGTCGAAAGCCGTTGTCAAACAAGACGAATACGGCGTTACCACGGTCGAGATGTCGTTTCTGCACTCCTATGAGGAGCTCAAGCACATCTGCGTCTGGGCTAACCCGCTGCTCCCTGCCGCCCTGCAGATTCCGCAGCACTTCATTCTGGCTGGGCCATCGGCCTCCTCGTTGAAGCTCGCCCTGTTCTTGAACGTGCTGCGGCTGGAAACCTCATTGTGGGCGCTGCCGGACAACCCGCTCGATGCATCCGAGTGGTTCAACCTGGACATGTCCAACTGGTCGATTGTGGTGAAACCCCATGATCTGCTGACGGATTCGTCGGTGTGGACGTTGCTCAACTCCCGGTTCAAGATGTTCCACGACCTGGCGAAGGACACCCTGGCCACCGCGCAGTTGATGGTCACCACCCGGCGGTGGCTGGTCGGCGATCCGCCACCGTGGCCGGGGGCGAATCTGCGCAACGGCGCGCTGGTGGTCGACATTGTCGACAAGAGTGGATTCACCACTGGCACGAGCGAGGGCGGCAGCGTTCTGGACGGGCTGGTCTACACCGCTCAGGTGTACACCGAGGATTACCTCGGCACGACGCGGAATGTCCTGCCCGATCCCAATGCCGAGGAGTACCAGCAGCCGGGCTGGTTGGGAACGTTGTCGAAGGCGCCATGGGTGATCTTCCGACCTGACCGGAACACGGGTGTGCAGACGTCGTCGTTCACGATCACGCCGTTCACCGATGTACAGATCCTCACGGGTGGGCATTCGCCGGAGCAGGTGAACGCCGGCGTGAAGCAGGCCATCACCTCGGCAGGTCAGCTCGCGGGCGGTTTGCTGCAGATCGCCACAGCGGGTCTGGGCGACTGGTCGGCGATCGGCGGTCAACTTGCCGAGACCTGGCTGTATCCCGGGTTCAAGGACACGTTGCTCGCCTGGGTTTCCTACAAGGATCCGATCCGCGCCGCGCAGGCCGGCTGGTCGCACTACTACGAGCATTTCCAGGACGGTGCGGACGACGCTTACAGCTTGAACTCGCTGACCGCGTTGAGCTCGGCGCTGTGGGCGACGAGGTCGTTCTACTCGCACGAACTCACCGTCGCTGACGGTCAGCCCTACTTCATCGGCGATCAGGGCCACGGCCACTTCTTCCTCGGTGACCGAGTGGGGGCCACCGTCCATGGCATGCCCCCGGACGAGATCTACATCGACCAGGTCACTCAGCTGGAACTGGCCTGGGCCCGCGACCAGACCCCAGCCTGGCAAATCACCATCGGCACCAATCAGGAAGTCGAAGAGCCGCTGGTGAAGTCGATGCGCAAGATCGACGAAATCAAATCGACCATGCACGACCTCGGCGTGAAAATCAACTTCGACTAGAGACGGCGATTCCCATGTCAATTCCACAGCAGCACGAATGTGATCCGAACAATCCCGAAGAGGCCATTTCCTGGGCCTTCGTCGGTTTGCCCGGCCCGAAGAACGCCCCGATGATCGTTCATCCCATGGTACTCAAGCAGTGGTCGAAACATCTGTGGGACTTGGGGTTCCGGCATCACCCCGAAGAGCAGACCAAGGAATACCACCCGCCGATCCGGGGCCACCACCATTGGCTCAACTCCGCGGGCACCTGGGTGGAGAAGGGGACACCGCAGCCAGCCCGGATCACCGCGCCCGATGTGGCGATGTTGACCCAGCAGGAGCGGGCCGACCTGGTCAGCCAGTTGCGTGAGCACGGCGACCTCAACCATCTGCTCACCCGATCCATCCAGGCGGAGGCGACCGAGCATGACCGCGCCTGACCGGAAGGTCCCAGACGGGGCTCAAGTCGTCGGCAGCTTCGGTGGACTCACCGACTCCCGTGACATCGCGTTCAGCGGCAATGAAACCCAGATCAGCAACTACAGCCAGCAAACCTTCCAGGCGATGACCAACGCCGCGGTCTCGAGCGTGGTGCGCAAGGCCGATGCCCAACTGGGTTCGTATGTCGGCGTGGCGATCGACCGCATGCTGGCCAATCTCTGCCGGGCGCTGGCCGGGGTCGAGGTGCTCGGCATCCATCCCTTGGCGTTCCTCAACGACTGGGCCACCCAGCTCGATGCGAAGGCCAGGGAGGCCTTGTCGGGCGTGGACTCGATTTCCAAAGGCATTACGGGCCCGATTACCGGAACGATTTCGGGAAATCCGGATGACGTTCTTCCTGCCATGACCCAGTTGCAGACACGATTTCAACAAATCCTGTTGCAGGGCAATGCCACTGTCATCACCGCCGACCAATATTACACGCCGACAAAGGGAATCCTCTCTCTTGACGTCATCTTGATCGGTGCCGGCGCCGGTGGTGGTGGCGGACGTTGGGACCTCAACGGGCCCGACCGCGGCGCCGGTGGTGGCGGCGGTGGCGGCGGTGAAGTGCACTACAACATCCCGGCATCGCTGCTTCCTGTCGACTCCGAAAACAACTTCCTGCCGATCCCCATCACCGTTGGGGTCGCCGGAGTGGGCGGCCCGCCGGGCGGCTGGCACGGTTCGAACGGCACGAACACATCATTCGGTTCATGGCTGACCGCGGGCGGCGGCCTCGGCGGCCTCTGCCAGCGCGGACACAGCGCCGGATCGGGTGGCAGGGGCGGAACCGGGATGATCCCCGGCGGTGAAGGCGGGAAATGCGGCGCGAACGGGGTGGACGACCCCAACCCCGGTCCCGGTCGCGGCGGCAATTCGATCTCGTCGCACGATCTCCATGGCGGCGGGGGCGGCGGCGGAGGTGGTGCCGGTTACACCGGCGGATTGGGCCAATCCGGGGGACAGGGCGGGATCTCGCCTGGGGGCGCGGCGGGATATCCCGGGCAGTCTCCGTCGGCGGTCGTCTCGACCGGTGGTGGTGGCGGCGGCGGCGCGGTGACCGGCGCTGACTCGGGTGCTCCTGGTGCGTTTCCCGCAGGGGGTGGCGGTGGTGGCGGTGGCAACGTCGTCAGCGCCGGTAGCGGCGGAAACGGAGCCGCGGGGATCGTGTACTTGATCGAGCGGACGAGCTGATGTTCGTCGCCAACCTCCGCGTCTTCACGGCCTCGGAAACCTGGTATCCGCCGATGAACTTGTTCGCTGTCGAAGTCATCGCGCGCGGTGGTGGTGGTGCGGGCAGCTCGACAGTAGGCGGCGGTGGCGGACAGGCGACGCAAACCTCCCGACGGATCCCGCTTGCGCTCCTGACCCAACCGGTGCCTGTTGTTGTCGGGGTCGCTGGCAGCAACGGCGGCGACGGAGGAACCTCGAGCTTCGGCCCCTGGCTGGCTGCGGTTGGCGGCAGCGGTGCGAACAGCGGCGGTGCCGGTGGGGGATTCGGTTTCCAGCGTGGCGGCAATGGTGGCGTGAGCGGTCAACGTGGTGAATCGGTGTCCGGTGGCGCGGTCAGCTTGCTGGCGGGTGGCGGCGGCGGTGCCGGATCCGGATCCACCGGTGGTGCGTCCGGATTGGTGCCCGCCGGTACCACCAATCCTCCCCTGTGGCAGGTGGGCCAGTCCGGCGGCGGTGGAAACTCCGGCGGCAGCGGCGGCTTCCCCGCCGGGGGTGGCGGGGCGGGCGCTGTCGGTGCGGCCGGACTGGTCACCGTCATCGAATATCTCTTCACCTATTGAACGGAATTGTGCGAAATGAACACAGCAACAGCAACTTCCATCGAAGCCACTGGTTTCGCCGGACCCGCACGGCACTACCAACTCTCAGAGCCTCTCGTGGGAAATCACCACGTGATCGTCTGGACGCAGAATGCGTTCGGTCAGCAGGCAGCCGAGGCGGTCATCGTGCCGGCGCGACCTGACGGTTCGGCAGTCACGATGACCAAACTGCCCGGCTCCTATATCCACCCTGACGCGACTCACGAAGGCGCCCTCTGGCTGGCCGGCTACGAAACAAAGGAAATGCCATGACATCACCGGTCGACCCCGGTTATCTGGGGTATCAGCCCACCGTCGAACCTCTCATCCTGACCACCGGCGCGAGCTTCGTGCAGACGATTCAGCCGTCGGGCGGTGCGGTATTTCCCACTGGCACCACCATTTCCATCGGGTTGACCGCACCGAGCGGTGTTCCGCTGGCCGCTTGGTCCGCGACCGTCACCCCGACCGCCGCCTCCTGGGCGGTATCCAGCGCCATCTGCGACGCGATTCCCGCAAATTCGCGGTACACGATGCTCGTGACCTATCCGACCACGCCCGCGACCACTTACGCGTGGTACGTGGGCTCGGTCATTCGGACATAGAGCATCCGCGTCGCTTGAAAAACGTTGAGATGCAATGTCATCTCAACGGCAAACTCACCCTCGAATATCTGAAATTAGGAGCTGTCATGGCTATCGCCGTTGCTACCACTCGCCAGGCTCTCGCCGACGCTTACAAGAACGTCGCGGGCTCGAACACTGTCTACATCAGCGTGCACATCGCCGATCCCGGCACCACTGGCGCCAACGAGGCGAGCGGCGGTTCGCCCGCCTACGCCCGCAAGCAGTCGGCCTGGACCTCCGGCACCGGTGGCGTGGTCACCGGGTCGCAGGTCACCATCGACCTTCCGGCCGGCTCGTACACCTACGTCGGTCTGTGGAAGACCCTCGCCGGTGGCCCCGCGGACTTCATCGACAAGGTCGCGATCAGCTCCACCACTCTGGGCGCCCAGGGCCAGCTGCTGATCACCCCCACTTTCACCCAGAGCTGACGGAGGGCGCCGCATGGCTACGCAACAACCGACGCGGGCCACCCTGCCGGCGCCGTCCACAGCCGCGGTGGGACTGCCCGGTGTCTCCGTCACCACATCGAGGGCGCCGGCGGTGCCGACGGTCGTTCTGCGCGCCGTTGTGCCGATCATCAAGCCGTACATCGTCGCCGGGTATGTCGGACATGGCGGCGTCGCCGCACATCTGGACAAGGTGCGAGCTCAGGTTTCGTTGTCTCCGACCGCGCTCGGTCAGGCCACCGCGGCCATCTCGCCTCGTTCCGAGGCTCTCGGCGCCGCAGGCGCTCTGGGAAAACTGGTCGCCAAGGTTGTGGTCAAATCGGGGAAGGTTCTGCTCGGGGCGGGTCTCACCGGGCTCGGTGGCTCCAGCGCGTCGCTCAACACGCACCTCCCCTTGGCCTTCCGAGCCGAAGGAACCGCAAGTACAGACCTGGTCGTGATCGGCAGCGCGGAAGCGTTGTTCGGTAGTGATGGTCGGTTCTCCGGTCTCAAACCGTTCGATCTCGCGTTCTCCGGCGGCGGCAGCCTGGGAGTCGAGGCGGCGGCAGCCGGGGCTGTGGTCGTGCCCGGCGACACTGCGGGAGAAGGCTGGTTATCGGTGTCGACGGGACAGCCGATCGCGCTCGGCGGCGGTGGGCAGCTCGCGGTATCTCAGGGCGCGCCCGTGGACACCACGGGTTCCGGTGGGCTGGTCGCGGTGACCAGTGCGAAGGCGGGCGTCGACATGGCGCATACCGGTATCGGGCAGCTGTCGATGGTCACGGTGCCGAGTTTCGCTCCCGCGGGGATGACCAAATCGACGCCGGCGTGGACGCAGATGGCCAATGACTGGTTGACGGTGGCCGGGTGGGCAGCCGATACCGGCACCTACCCCGGATCGACGGTCAACACCGACGGCATCGTCGCTCAGGCGGCGAAAGCCGCAGCGACGCTGGCAGCCTCGATCGTCTTCACCGCGGCGGGAGCGGTCACGGTCAATGTCACGTTGCGGCTGACAGTCAACGGAGTCGTTGTCGCGACAGGTACGGCGACGCCCGTTCCCGCCAGCACGTCGGCCACCGTGACTGTCTCGATGGTCCGTTCCATCGCGGCCGGCGATGTGGTCCGGGTCCAGGCAATGGGCAATCAGTTCTTGAATGTGTACAACCCGACAGCGCAGGTGAATTCGGCGTCGTACGTGCGGATCACCTGAGGCCGAGAGTTCTCGGTTGTCGACCACATTGCTGGTGCTTCGGAAGACGAACTTCGCCGATCGGCCAGCGCCGGCGACATTCCGGCTGCTCTCATTCGATAGAAAGGAATCGAACAATGTCGAAACTTGTTCGTATCGCAGTGAATTCCAATCCTGAATGGACGACCATTCGGGTGCCTCGGCAGGCTCGGCCGGTTAGGGCGCGGCGTGCCGGTGGCGTGGTCGTCGGCTGGCCGCCGGGCTCTGAACCTACTTCCGATGTCGTCGTTTACAGCACGTACTGGGAGGTTCCGAGTAACGCTCTGGCGGGTGAGGAGACCTATCTGATTCGTCGCGGTGTTCTGCCCGACCAAGCGGCCGGCCACCCCGGTGAGCCGCCGAGCGACGAGGTGAGTGAATCCGGGATGGCCGGTGCCACCGCGTTTTTCGCGGAGGACTCCGAGTTCTTCTGGATCTATCGTGACCTGTTCCAGTCCGGTACCGGCTACCCGCCCAACCGCGTCTGACAGATCAGAATCGACCAGTTTCGCTACGGAACTGGTGTGCACTGGAATCAGTGCTCGGCCCGCACCCCATGACCGGGGTGCGGGCCGTTTCGTCGTTTCCGCACCTGGAGTCGGGCGGGATCAAGAGCTGAGGTCGGTGGGGGTGGGGACGACGATGCCGTAGAGGTCGGTGATGGTGGCCAGGGCGCTGGTGTGGAGTTGAGCTGCGGGGATGTCGCCCAGGGGGCGGGTGGCGCAGGCGTTGGCGACCACGGTGGGGGTGTTGCCTCGGAGGAAGGCGCCTTCGGTGGTGAAGGTGACGCACATGTGGGTCATGAAGCCGGCGATGATGAGGTTGGTGTTGCCTGCGGCGTCGACCAATTCGGCGAGGTCGGTGTTCACGAAGGCGTTGGGGACGGATTTGACGACGGTGGGTTCGTTCGAGGTTGGGGACAGTTGGGGATGGATTCGGCCGATGCCGGTGGTGATGTCGTAGGGGGTGTCCTTGCCGCCGTCGTTGATGACGTGGATGACGGGGGTGCCCGCCGCCCTGGCCGCGGTGAGGAGTTCGGCGGCCGCGTCGAGGGCTTGCTTCCAGCCGGTCAGTTCCATGACGCCCTGGGTGTAGGTGTTCTGGTAGTCGACCAGGACGAGGGTGGAGTTGGTCAGGGAGGCGGGGGTTTCGTCGAAGCCGTTGAGTGCGCGCAGGGTCGTGGAGGTCATGGGATCCACGGTATGGACGCCGCGGTATGTCGGCAATGTCATGTAACCTGCAGATTCGGACATGGAGGTGGTGGGTGGCTGAGCGGCTCGTGGTGATCGTGTTGTTCGATCGGGTGGATCTGCTCGACGTCACGGGGCCGCCGGAGGTGTTCTCGCTGTTGCAGCGGGAGATGGACGATCCGACGGGGTATCGGGTGGTGCTGGCCGCCGAGTCGATGGAGGCGGTGACCACCTCGGCGGGGGTGCGGATTCTGCCGGATGTGACGTTCGCCGAGCTGGGGCGGGTGGACACGGTGGTGGTGCCGGGGGCGGTGGAGACGGACAGTCATCGGCGGGTCAGCGCGGTGGTCGATCCAGGGGTGGTCGCGGCCGTGTCGCGGTTGGCCGAGGGTGCTCGGCGGGTGGCTTCGGTGTGCGTCGGTGCGCATATTCTGGCGGCTGCGGGGCTGCTCGACGGGAAGCGAGCGACCACGCATTGGTCGACCGCGCAGCAATTGGCCGCCGAGCATCCGGAGGTCGTCGTCGACGCGGACCCGATCTACATTCGCGACGAAAATGTCTGGACCGGAGCGGGACTCACCGCGTGCCTGGATCTCACGCTGGCCTTGGTGGCCGACGATTTCGGGGACGAATTGGCGTTGCGGGTTGCTCGCCAGCTGGTGATGTATCTGAAACGGCCGAGTGGGCAGAGCCAGTTCAGTGTGTCGCTCGAGCCGGTGTCGACCACGCGCCGGATCGAGGATCTGCGGCACTACATCGCGCGCAATATCGCGAAACCGCTCACGGTGACCGACCTCGCCGAGCAGGTCCATGTCAGTGAACGTCAGCTCACGCGCATCTTTCGCACCGAGCTCGGGATGACGCCCGCGGCCTATATCGAGTCGGCGCGGGTGGAAGTGGCGCGCCACCGGCTCGAGACGAGCGACGAAACGCTCCAACGGATCGCTGCCGCTTGCGGTTTCAACACCATCGACACGCTCGCCCGCGCTTTCCGTCGCCAGCTCGATACGACTCCCAACGAGTACCGCCGCCGATTTCGTATCGGGTGACTCACTATGATTCCTGTCGGGACGTTTGCCGGTGAGGATATGAGTAACAAGGGGTTTCGAGTATGGGAACGGGTATCGCGGAGGAATGGTCGACGGGCTCGGCTACGCCGGTGTTGTGGGGGTTGACGAACTTGATTCAGCTGGTGGCGGGCCTGTTGGCCTCCTGAGGATTTGTCTTGCCCCCCTTTCATCGGTCTTCTGGCGGGGGTTCCTTCGCTGTTAGACATCTTGTGCGGCGGAAATCCGCGGCAAATCTGAACAACGAGGGGTTCACAATGAGCAAGATTCGTGTCTTCGGTGTGGCTATGGCTGCGGCGGCGAGCATCGCCGTACTCGGTGCGGGTACGGCGTCGGCGGAAGAGCCCGCACCCAGCAGCGGGTCGTCGGAGCAGCTGGCCGCGATCCTGGCCTCGCTGACCTCGGGGTCGGGCGAGGAAGCCGAAGACGTTGTCGAGGAAGAGGCCGAGACCGGGTCCGCCGACGGTCTCGCCGCGCTGCTGGAGCAGCTGACGTCCGGGTCGGGCGAGGCTGCCGAGTAACTCCCGAGGATTCGCGGGCCCCTGTCGCTGCGGCGATGGGGGCCTCGCTCTGTTTCACCGCACCGGGATCAGGCGGTACAGCCACCAGGGGCGGCTCGGGAACGCGGGGTCGTAGATGCGCAGCATCATGCGGCGCTCCAGACCGGTGCTGCGTTCGCGCAGGCGCAGGTGGCGGCGCGCGATGTCCTGTGGGCGAACCTCGCTGGTCCAGATCGGATCCCAGTCGGGGGACTGACCGCACGATTCGGTGATGGCGGTGACGCGCTGGGTGGGGGCGAGGGGGGCGAGCATGCGGAAGGCGTGGACCAGGAGCTGGGCTTCGGTGGTCCAGTCGAGGTAGACCTTCTTCGCCACGGGGTTGAGGAACATCCACTCGAGCACGTTCACGCCGGCACCGAGACCGGGGAAGAGGCGCTGATAGTCGGAGTTCGCGGCGAGCATGTCCATGGTGGGGAAGCGCGTGAGGCAGGCGGGGTGGGTGAGGCTGGCGAGGTCGGCGAGGTCTTCGGCCGACGGGGCGGTAGGGGCAGCGCCGGATTCGACGGCAGGTAATCCGAGAACCAGGATGGGCTTGCGATACCAGAGTGGCACATCCAGGCCGTCGAAAAGTCGTTGCAGCATGGCGGGATTCGGGACGAGGGTCCCGGATTCGATCTGGCTGATCAGGAGTGGTGCGAGCTGTGTGCGGTGGGCGAGCTCGGTCCGCGCGAGTCCCGCGGCCAGCCGTCGTTCGCGCAAATACACACTGAGCGCCGTGCTTTCAGCCATCCCAACCCCCGAGCCTCACCCCGACCGACGGTAGATCCCAGGGTACGCCGGGTGGGTCGCCGGACGGCGGTGAACCGGCGTCCGAAGAAGCTGTTCGGCGGCACGACCGCCGAGCGCGTCCGCCCGCTGTGTCCGGGTGCTCACCGCGTCGAAAGCGGATTGAGCGGGCATGTTCGCTCGGCGTTCATCTCGTCAAGGTTGTACGTAACCAGCCCGTGATAGGAATGGCCGACCCACTTCGAAGGAGATTTTTCATGGATGGCCTGATGTACTTCCTCACGACGCTCGCGGCACTCGGTAGCGGCTCCGCTTAGAATCGCGCGACACCACCGTCCCGTGAGGGAGACAAAACGGGCCGGAGCTGAATGCTCCGGCCCGTTTTGCGTGGATCAGGTGAGAAACCTCAGAAGGCGGCCTCGTCCAGTTCCATGATGTCGTTGTCCAGGTTGGCGAGGATCGCGCGGGTGGCGGTCAGCTCGGGCAGGACGTTGCGGGCGAAGAACTGCGCCGAGGCGACCTTGCCGGTGTAGAAGGCGACGTCGGAGCCGGTGGCGCCGTTGTCGAGGGCGGCCAGCGCGATCTCGGCCTGGTTCAGCAGCATCCAGCCGATGAACAGGTCGCCGACCGACATCAGGAACCGCACCGAACCCAGGCCGACCTTGTACAGCTCGGTCGGCTGCTCCTGCGCGCCCATCAGGTGGCCGGTCAGGGTGGCGGCCATGGTCTGCACGTCCTCGAGCGCGGTGGCGAGCAGCTTGCGCTCGCCCTTGAGACGCTCGTTGGCCGAGTCGGACTCCAGGAACTTCTGGATCTGGCCCGCCACGTGGGCCAGGGCCACACCGCGGTCACGCGCGATCTTGCGGAAGAAGAAGTCCTGCGCCTGGATGGCGGTGGTGCCCTCGTAGAGGGAGTCGATCTTCGCGTCGCGGATGTACTGCTCGATCGGGTAGTCCTGCAGGAAGCCGGAGCCACCGAAGGTCTGCAGCGAATCGGTCAGGTACTGGTAGGCGCGCTCGGAGCCGACACCCTTCACGATCGGGAGCAGCAGGTCGTTCACGCGGAACGCGACGTCCTTGTCGGCACCCGAGACGACCTCGGCGATTTCCGGGTTCTGGTGCGCGGCGGTGTAGAGGTAGATCGCGCGCAGGCCCTCGGCGTATGCCTTCTGGGTGGCCAGCGAACGACGCACGTCCGGGTGGTGGGTGATGGTCACGCGGGGCGCGGCCTTGTCGGTCATCTGGGTCAGGTCGGCACCCTGGACGCGGGTCTTGGCGTACTCCAGCGCGTTCAGGTAACCGGTCGACAGGGTCGCGATGGCCTTGGTGCCCACCATCATGCGAGCGTTCTCGATGACGTCGAACATCTGCGCGATGCCGTTGTGCACCTCGCCGACCAGCCAGCCCTTGGCGGGCACGCCGTGGCCGCCGAAGGTGACCTCACAGGTGGCCGAGGCCTTGATGCCCATCTTGTGCTCGACGTTGGTGACGAAGACGCCGTTGCGGTCGCCGTAGGTCTCGGTCTCGAAGTCGAAGTGGGTCTTGGGCACGTAGAACAGCGACAGGCCCTTGGTGCCCGGTCCGGCGCCCTCGGGGCGAGCCAGCACCAGGTGCATGATGTTCTCGAACATGTCGTCGGAGTCACCCGAGGTGATGAAGCGCTTGACACCCTCGATGTGCCAGGTGCCGTCTTCCTGCTTGATCGCCTTGGCGCGGCCGGCGCCGACGTCGGAACCGGCGTCGGGCTCGGTCAGCACCATGGTGGCGCCCCAGTTGCGGTCGGCGATCTTGGCCGCCCACTTCTTCTGCTCTTCGGTGCCGTTGTTGAAGAACACCTGCGCGAAGCCCGCGCCCGCGGCGTACATCTGGATGGGCGGGTTGGCGCCGAGCACCATCTCCGACAGGGCCCACGCGACGGCGGACGGGGCGCCGAGGCCGCCGAGCTCCTCGTTCAGCGGGACCTTGGCCCACTCGCCGTCTTCGAGCGCCTTGTAGGACTTCTTGAAGGACTCGGGGATGGCGACGGTGTGGGTGTTCGGGTCGAACACGGGCGGGTTGCGGTCGGCGTCGGCGAAGGACTCGGCCAGCGGGCCCTCGGCCAGGCGGCGGACCTCGGAGAGCATTTCCTTGACGGTGTCGGTGTCCAGGTCGCCGAAGGCGCCTGCGTCGAGCACCTTGTCGATGCCGAGGACCTCGAAGAGGTTGAACTCGAGGTCGCGAACGTTTGCCTTGTAGTGGCCCATGTGAGTACTCACTCTCCATTGAGTTCTGGTGCGGTCGGTGGTGTGCCGTTCCCGCCCGTCGCCGGTTTTCCGCATGCTACTCGCGGGTAACTTATTCACCATATTACCGGTGGGTAATCGTCTCGGCAAAGGGGTGGGCAGCAATGTGATGTGAAAAACACGCGCGGCTGCGGAAACGTTGCTCGCCGCGACCCCGGGGCTACCGTGAGATGTGCGCATCGAGACGACTGTGGGACCGGCCGAGATCGAGCTCGACGAGGTGGGTGATCCGGCGTTCCTGCTGGTGATCACGCACGGAGCCGGTGGCGGTGTCGATGCGAAAGACATTCTGGCCGTGCGTGACTCGGCCGTCGAAGCGGGCGGGGCGGTAGCTCGGGTGGTGCAGCCCTATCGGGTTGCCGGGCGGAGGGCACCGGGGAACGCGGAGAAACAGGACGAGGCCTGGCTCGAGGTCGTCGCGGCTTTGAAGGCCCGGTTCCCCGGAGTACCGATTGTTCAGGGGGGTCGCAGCAACGGGGCGCGGGTGGCGTGCCGGACGGCCGTGGAGGTCGGCGCACGGGGTGTGATCGCGCTGTCGTTCCCGCTCCATCCGCCGGGCAAGCCCGAGAAGAGCAGGCGCGATGAACTGCTGGCGCCTGGGGACATCGCGGTGGTGGTCATCAACGGGGGTAGCGACCCGTTCGGGGTGCCCGACGCCGCCGACGCCGCCGAAGTGCGCGTGATCCCCAAGCAGGCGCACTCGTTCCGCACCGGATTCGACGTCATCGCGGCGACCGTTGCCCCCTGGTTCGCCCGCTGGGCGCAGTGATCAGACGGTGGGCTCTGGGACCGGGCGTTCCGCGATGAGCAGGGAATCTATGGCGTCAGGGCCTTCGGTGGGACGGAAGACCTCGTGGGCGACGGTGATGGTGACGTCGTCGCGGGCCAGGTCGTCGCGGAGGTCTTCGGGCGAGAACAAGATCTCCGGTTCCTGCGGGCCGCCGTAGCCGTCGGCGATGTTGCGAGCGGCGTGACCGAGGACCAGGAGCATGCCGCCGGGGGCGAGCATGGCGGACAGCTGGTGCAGCAGAGCGCGGCGCTCGTCGGCGGGGAGGTGGACGAACACCATGAGGATCAGCTCGAACGGGCCGGTGATGTCGGCGGCCTCGAGGTCGGTGATGTCGGCCGTCTGCCAGTGCACCCGGGAGCGGACCGATCGCGACAGGCGAGCCGCGACTGTCCGGCCCTTGTCGATCCCCACCTGGGAGAAGTCGACAGCTGTCACCTGCCACCCATGGGTGGCCAGCCAGAGGGCGTGACGACCCTCGCCGCAGGCCAGATCGAGGGCACGGGGAAGCGGCGGCACCACCCCCGACTCGTCGGGAAGCAGGGAGATCCGGCGGTCCAGCCCGTAGACGTGTTCGACAACAGTGCTGTTCGGCGGTGCGCCCCACACCAATTCACTCCGCGCGTACCGCGCATCCCAATCCGCCGCGTCCATGAGTCGAGTGTAGGACCGGCGAACGCCGTCAGAGGGTGGTGCGCATCAATACGACGTTGTACTGGGTGTGGATGGTGGTCATGAAGTACAGGTCGCGGCCGGTTTGGTACGGGAAGATCGACGGGGCGTACGCGGTGGGGAGTTCACGGGCGTCGATCAGGACTTCGGGAGCGCTCCACGGGCCCGCGGGAGAAGCCGCGCGGCGCATCACGATGGAGTTGAACGGGTCGGTGGTGAGGGAGATGAACTGGCCGAGGTACTCGTTGTACATCACCGAGAGTTCGCCGACGCCGCCCATGATGGGGGCTGCCGCGTTCACGTCGTTGAGCTTCCACTCGTGGCCGTCCCAGTACTCGTAGGCGGCGAGGTTTTCGATCTGGGCTTCGGGAACGCGGGCGATGAAGGCCTCGTTGTTGCGGCCGGCACGGGTGCCGTATTCGTAGACGAAGCCGCCGTCCTTCACGAAGCTGTTCATCTGGAAGTTGGCGTTGCCGCCCTCGTCGGGACGGCGGGTGTGGCCGAGATCGGCCCAGGTCTCCCCGTTGTCGGCCGACGCGGCCAGGCCGGAGAAGCTCGTGGTCCACTCACCGGGGGCGTCCCAGGTCTTCACCGACATCAGCGACATGTACTGCACGCCGTTGGCCGAGATGCCCGCGGTGGGGATGCGGCTGATCTCGAGGAAGGGGATCTTGGGGCTGGGGATCAGGTCGCGCGCCTGGCCGATGACATCGCGCACGACACTGTCGAACATGACCCCGTCGGCCGGGTTCTGGTCGTGGCTGCGGACCAGGATGTTCGAACGCCACGCCCAGGTGCTGCCCGCGAGCAGGTTGGGGAAGCCGATGCCCGCGGTGTCGCCGAAGGCGGTGAGCATCTCGCCGCGCCCGTTGTCCCACATGATGCCGAGGTCGGTGCCGAGGACGTTGTAGTTCTGGGTGTTGTTGGGGCTGGCCATGCCCGTGACCTGGAACACCGCCTGGGTGCGCCCGTGCAGGACGGGCAGGCCGTTGGTCCCGTTGAGAACGGGAATCGGGTTGATGGCGTTCGGGTTCGCGACGGCGGGAGGTGCTGTGCTCATCAGCAAGGCCGTAGTACCTGCGAGTGCGGAGAGCAGGATGGATCCGGTCTTGTTCACAGGTGCTCGAGCCTCCGGGTCGGGCCGAAATCCGGGAACGTTCCGGGTTTGCCGTCACGTACCACTCTTCGACTGGTCAGCGATCGAAGCGATGCTAACAGCCGCTAACAGTGATGTGCGGTACATCCGGTGGGTAGCTGACATGAATTCGCAGGTCGATTGCTTGTCAGTCGCTACTACTCAGGGCTTTACGCAGCAGCAATGGCAGTTGGGCCATTCGCTCGGCGGCGAAGGTGGCGCGCGCACTGCGGTGCCACGAACGGTCGAACAGGTGCTTGGCGGCGGCCACGGCGTTGCGGTCGCGGGCGGTGACGCGGTCGGCGAGGGCGTGCGCGGCCTTCACCGGGTCGTCGGCGACATCGGTGATCAGGCCGATGCGCAACGCGTAATCGGCGTCGATCGGGTCGGCCGTCATGGCCAGCAGCATGGCCTGGTCGATGCCGATGAGCTGTGACAATGTGGCGGGGCCTGTCATATCGGGAATCAGGCCGTGGGCGGCTTCCATCACCGAGAATTCGGTCGTGGGGGCGGCGATCCGGAAGTCGGCGGCCAGTGCGATCTGGAGGCCGCCACCGAAGCAGCGCCCATGGACCGCGGCGATCACCGGGACGTCGAGGCGGCGCCAGGCCCAGCAGGCTTCCTGGAAGGTGTTGGTGCCGCGCAACGGCCGCGGAAGGAATTCTCTGACGATAGCCATCGGATTGCGGGTGGCGGCCGCGATATCGAGTCCGCTACTGAAACTCGGGCCGTTCCCGGTGATGATGACGGCGCGGGTTGTTCTGTGGTCGGCCACCTTTCGGGCCGCATCGACAAGATCGCGGAGCATTTCCAAAGTAAGCCCGTTGTGTTTGCCGGGCCTGTTCAGCTCGACATAGGCGCGGTTGTTGTCGAAGCGGACGGTGATGTGGTCTCCCATATCGCTATCTTACTCGCGAGTCAGTTCGAGTGGGTGGCCACGCGGACGATGGTGCGGCATGATCCGAACCGCATCGCGCGTCGTCGGCGCGCGACGATCGAGAGGACTCACCGAATGCGGATCTGTCTGATGGCCGCGGCGCTGCTCGCGCTGCCCGTGCTGGCGGCCTGTGGCAGTAGCGACGAAGCACCGGCGGTTACTCAGGCCGAGCTGTCGAAATCGTTGCAGGACAAGGGTTTGAGCAATCCCGCGCTGGCCGACTGCGCCGCGCAGGTGTTCCTCGACTCCGGAATGTCGCAGGACGGGCTGCGGGTGATGGTGTCGAACGCGAAGTCCGACGATCCGGCCAAGCTGCTCAGTGAGGGCGACGCGGCCAAGGTGAGTGCGGCGCAGTCGAAGATCGCGGCGGACTGCGTGCGCGTGGGCAGCTGACCCGCGCCCGTATCGATCGCGCCGATTCAAACCCTCGTCGGGGTCGGCTGCCGGTGTTGCACTGGAACAGCCGACGACGAGGAGGAACTGCCCGTGACCACGGAGAGAATCGCCGACCAGGTCTCGTTCGCCTACTGGGTACCCAACGTCAGTGGCGGACTGGTGACCAGCGATATCGAGCAGCGCACCAGCTGGGACTTCGACTACAACAAGAAGCTCGCCCAGACCGCGGAGCGCAACGGTTTCGACTACGCGCTCACCCAGGTGCGCTACACCGCTTCCTACGGTGCCGAGTTCCAGCACGAGTCGACCTCGTTCAGCCTCGCGCTGCTCGCCGCCACCGAGCGGCTCAAGGTGATCGCCGCCATCCACCCCGGGCTGTGGCATCCGGCGGTACTGGCCAAGTTCGGTGCCACGGCCGACCATCTGTCCGGCGGGCGGTTCGCGATCAACGTGGTGTCGGGGTGGTTCGCCGGCGAGTTCAAGGCGCTCGGTGAGCCGTGGCTCGAACACGACGAGCGGTACCGGCGCAGCGCCGAGTTCCTCGAGGTGATCCGCAAGATCTGGACCGAGGACGCGGTGAACTTCGGCGGCGACTTCTACCGGATCCGGGACTTCACCTTGAAGCCGAAGCCGCTCAACACCCCCGAACGCCCCAATCCCGAACTCTTCCAAGGCGGTAACTCGACGGCGGCCCGGCGCAACGGCGGCCGCCATGCCGACTGGTACTTCTCCAACGGCAAGGACTTCGACGGCGTCACCGAGCAATTGGACGATCTGCGCGCGGTGGCCAGGGAAAACGATCGCGAGGTGAAGTTCGGGCTCAACGGGTTCATCATCGCCCGCGACACCGAGAAGGAAGCGCGCGACACCCTGCGCGAGATCGTCGAGAAGGCGAACAAGCCCGCGGTGCAAGGGTTCCGCGACGCGGTGCAGCAGGCAGGCGCGTCCACCGGTGACCGCAAGGGCATGTGGGCCGACTCCACCTTCGAGGACCTGGTCCAGTACAACGACGGATTCCGGACCGGGCTGATCGGCACGCCCGAACAGATCGCCGAGCGGATCGTGGCCTACCGGGCGCTCGGCGTCGACCTGATCCTGGGCGGCTTCCTGCACTTCCAGGAAGAGGTCGAGTACTTCGGCGCCAAGGTGCTGCCACTGGTGCGTGAACTGGAGGCCGCCGCGACGCCGGTCGCGGCGGGACGCTGATGACGGTGGTGACCGCCGAGCGGATCACCACGGCAGACCAGGCGGTGCGGATCGCGACCGAGTTGGCCGAGCTGTTCGCCGCCGGCGCCGCCGAGCGTGATCTCTCGCGTCGGCTGCCGCACGAAGAGCTCGATCAGCTCTCGGCCAGTGGGTTGCTCGCGATCACGGTGCCCGCCGAGTTCGGCGGGGCGGACCTGCCGCCGAGCGTGGTCGCCGAAGTGGTGCGAATCCTGGCCGCGGCCGATCCGAACATCGCGCAGGTGCCGCACAGTCACTTCGTGTATCTGAACCTGTTGCGACTGGCCGGAACTCGGGCCCAGCAACGCGACTACTTCGGCAAGGTGCTCGCGGGTGCGCGGATCGCCAATGCGCAGTCCGAGCGGAGTGGGGCGACGGTGGCCGACATTTCGACGGTGCTGCGGCTGGACGACGAGACGAGCGCGGGCGATGCCGAGTCGTCGCAGGCCGTTGTCACGGGCGGTGCCGATGCGGCGCGTATCGAGGCTCGGCGGTTCGTGGTCGAGGGGACGAAGTACTACTGCACGGGCTCTCTGTTCGCCGACGTGCTCGCCGTATTGACCAGACTCGACGACCCGCAGGGTATTTCGGGGCTGGAGCCCGGGGAGTATGTGGCATTCGTGCCCGCGCTCGAACCGGGGGTGCGGATCGTCGACGACTGGGATGCGCTGGGGCAGCGGACAACCGGCAGTGGGACGGTCGAGTTCGCCGCGGTGAGGGTCGGGCACGAGCAGCTGGTCTCGCGGGCATCCGCGGTGAACGCGCCGACCGGATACGGGGCGTTCGCGCAGCTCCTGCACGCCGCGATCGACGCGGGTATCGCGCGCGGTGCGCTGGCGGCAGCGGCCGAGTTCGTGCGCACGCGCAGTAGGCCGTGGTTCGAGGCCGAGGTCGCGCACGCGGCTGACGATCCGCTGGTCGTTCAGCGGTTCGGGGAATTGGCTGTCGCTGTCGCGGCCGCGGAATCGACGTTGATCGTCGCGGGTACGGCGGTGGACGCGGCGGTCCGGCCGAGGGCGGCGGCAGAAGCGGTGGACGCCCATCCCGATGCTTCCATCGATGGCGGCGCACACGCGTCGATCGCGGTCGCGACGGCCAAGATCCTCGCCGATCGTGCTGCGAACGAGGTGTCCGCGGCGATATTCGAAGTAGGCGGCACCCGCAGCGCCGCGGCCGGCCATCGACTCGACCACTTCTGGCGCAACGCGCGCACCCACACGCTGCACGACCCCGTTCGCTGGAAATACCAGCACATCGGGCGGGCCGTCCTGCACAACCGGCCGCCGCCGTTGCACGGCGTCATCTAGAACCATCACGCGAGACAAGGACAGCCCATGACAGTGACGGTCGTCGTCGGAAACCCGAAACCCGCCTCGCGCACCCTCGCCGCGGCGGTGCAGGTCGCGCGGGCGCTTCGCCCTGATGCCGAGCCGCAGGTGATCGACCTGGTCACCCTCGGGCCCGGCCTGCTCGGCTGGGGTGACCCGGCGGTCGCGGCCGCCGCGCGCAGCGTCGCGTCGTCCGAGCTCGTCGTGTTCGCCAGCCCGACCTTCAAGGCCACCTACACCGGACTGCTGAAACTGTTCCTCGAACAGTTCGACGGCGGCACCGGGCTGGCCGGTGTGGTGACCGTGCCGGTGATGCTCGGCGCGGGTCCGGCCCACGCGCTCGCGCCCGATCTACTGCTCAAGCCCGTGCTGGTGGAAATCGGTGGCACCGCCGCGCTGCCCGGGCTCTATCTGTCCGACCGGACTTTCGGTGAGGACGGCGTCATCGAGGAATACGCCCGGCGATGGGGACCCGTCGTCGCGGCACTGACAGACCCGGCCGTGCGGCCGGTGGAGGCAACGAATCATGCATGAGCTCTTGGACTTTCCCGCCGACGGCAACGGCTTACGCCGCGCCTTCGCCAACTTCCCCAGCGGTGTGGTGGCCGTGTGCGCCGAGATCGACGGCGTACCACACGGTTTGGCGGTGAGCACCTTCGTGCCCGTCTCCCTCGACCCACCGCTCGTCTCGTTCTGCGTCCAGAACTCGTCGTCGACCTGGCCGAAACTGGCCGGCGCCGGCCACCTCGGGCTCAGCCTGCTCGGCACCGATCAGCAGGCCGCGGCCAAGGCACTCGGCGCCCGCAACGGCGACCGCTTCCGGGAAACGGCGCTGCATCGCGGAACCGGCGAGGCGGTGTTCATCGACGGCGCGACGGCCTGGATCGAAGGGGTGCCGGAAACGCAGGTCAGCGCGGGCGACCATCTCGTGGTGATCCTGCGCGTGAACCGGGTCGCCGCACGTGAGGACATCGACCCGCTGGTGTTCCACGGCAGCAAGTTCCGGACTCTGCACACCGGCTGAACCCGCCGCGACGACGGTGCGGGAGCGAGCCTGATCGGCGCTTGCGAGCACCTCGGCCGGACCGACAGAAACAACGAAACCCCCAGGATGACCTGGGGGTTTTGTTGTTGAGCCGATGACGGGAATCGAACCCGCGCCATCTGCTTGGGAAGCAGGCGAATAGGCAGGAATAACAGTCTGACCTGGGCTCGCGGTAGGGCG